>CAZJDM010000289.1:0-2513 GCA_964544765.1 uncultured bacterium | reverse complement strand
TGGAACCGCCTTGTAGGTGGAAATCAAACCACGTTTTTTAAGCGTGGTTGTTGATGTCAATGGTCATGCGCAAATGCCCACTATTGATACGAGTGGAGGAAAGGTTACGGTGGGATTTTATTTTACTTTTGGATATGTTTTTCCTCCTTTTTAGTTCCAATTTTAATTTAAAGCTCTATTCTTTTTTCTATTGGTTTTTAATTTAAAAATTGAAATCAATAGCGGTGTGATAAGTAAGAACCATAAGAACATTATTTGATTTGAAGAATAACTATTTTTGTGACTTGATGCGATGGCACATCCTTCATCATCAATAGTCCTTTTTACTCTTCTCACTGTCTTTCGGGGAGGATCGGTAGTTAATATAGGCTTTCTTTTAGCAGGTGGTTTAGTAGGATCAAGTGATGGGCGTGGAGGAGGATCTGGGTCTTCATGTGGTTCAGGTTTAGGAGGTTCAGGTTTAGGGGGTTCAGGTTTAGGGGGTTCAGGTTTAGGAGGTTTAGGTTTAGGAGGTTCAAGTTTACCGGGATCGGGTTCCCCGGGTCTAGGTGTTCCAGTTCCAGGTGTCCCAGTATCAGGATCTCCAATATCTGGTTTGTCGGGATCGGGTTTAGCTGGCAATGCTGAAATTTTAGCCTTACCAAGAATCTGATCAATGATATCCTTATCTGTTGGGTCAGTAGTAGGATCCGACTTTACTTCTAGTAACTGGTCTCTTATATGAATTGCTGGAAGTATTATATTGTCAGGTTGATTATCATCGTATTGAGATAATTGAAAGTTGAAACCGATTACCATACCAGAAGAGTCATATATAGGTCCATTGAGATCTATAGGTTCTGCTCCTTGTTTAGGAGGGGGTATAAAATACATTCCTAAACTTGGTGTGATGGCAAAGGTCGTGCTGGGTGAATCAACAGTTATTTCTTCAAGCGTTATTGGTTGACCTTCTTGAATAAATAACTGAGCGTAGTTGAAACCAAGATCGGGGTTATATCCTTTGTTGTTTAATGAGGTGGTGTTGATTGAAGGCATTAGGTCCGGCACGTAATATCTAAATAATGGTTGTTTTAAGTTATCTAAAGATTTTACATTTGAAACCAGAGTTAACTGATGTAAATTTTCAAGAGGTGTGTCAGGTGGAAAAAACTGTTCTCCCATTGATATAATAACATAATACCGTGTCATATTTCGATAATTAGATCCATAGGTACCAAAGGCCACAATTTCAGCGTTATTTAAATTCAGTTCTAGATTTGAATGAAGGTGTTTTAATTCTAAACCATTGTTTGGAGGGCAGGTGCTGTTTAATGGGATTCTAGTTTTTAACCAGAAGAATTTGTATTTTAAATCACTTGGATTTAGAGGAGATAATTGTTGTTCTATAGCTGAACACCATAGGCCTGCTAAGAAATTTCCCGATGTGATTACATATGTTCCTTTACCGATGTCAGAAGGTAATAAGTATCCCCAGAAGGTTGTGGGAAGAGGAATGCTATTTCCAGCTATGGTTGTATTGTGAACTAAGTGATTCCAGTCCATGTACCAATGATCTCGATAGTATAATGGATTTATGGCGATGGTAGAATATTTTAAGATCTTATAAAAAGATGGTATGATTTTCTCTTCTAGTCTTCTTAGTTCATCAGCAGTTGCACTGGTACTAATGGTAATTTGTTGTTGTTTAAGTTTATCTATTGCTGAGGTAAAATTGTTCAAACTAAATCCATTGATAAAACTTACGGGTATATCTTGGCCTTCATGGATAAGTTTTTTAAATACAGTTGGCTCGAGATTTCTTGATAGAGAATCTAAATATCCATTTAGTAGATTGTGCAGTTCAGTTAAAAATCGATACTTTTCTTTTACTTGTTGGGAGCTAGAACTAATTGCAGGAAGTTCACCAAAACTGTTTCTTGGAAAAATATTATCTATGGTAGTAATACCACTGATTAGAAAATTACACCTTTGTAGTGACTGATGGTGGGAGCAGATAGTTTCAAGATAATTTAGTTTAGCTATTATATGGTCGACTGGTCTTTTTCCTGGTTCTCCCTCAAATAAAATATATGAGAATGATTGACCTTGAGGAAATGTGTCAGGATCTGGCTTTTTGCGAAATAAAATCATGCTCTTTTCTAGGGCAATATCAACAATATCTTGTGATATTCTTTCTTTTCCCATCCAACCGCTTTGTTTTACAAATGAGCTTTTTTTACATGAACTCATTGTAAAAAAGAAAAATAAGGTGAAAATCAATATAAACCAGTTAAGTTTATAAAAAATATTTTTATTATTCATATGTTACTCCTCGAATGAGCCTGAGAACTGGGATCATTTCTTCTCAATATTTTTTTATAGTGTATATATCGGTTTTTTTTGGCTTAACTTAAATTATTTCTAGGAAAACTGAAGATTGAAGACTGTAATGAGGCTCAAAGTAAAAAAGCTGGCTTGAAAGCCAGCTTTTGTACCAAAAAGAGAAAGTATTTTAATGTGATCAGAATGTTAGT
>CAZJDM010000288.1:0-2602 GCA_964544765.1 uncultured bacterium | reverse complement strand
TCTTTCCATTACTTCCCTTACCTTGTAATTCATACCAACAAGAATCATCTTGAGAATACATATGCCGATTAGTAACTTCAACATCAATATCCTCCATATTAGGTCCATAATGACGTATTTTAAAAATACCGCCAGGTTTGATGTTTAAAATGTTTAGTTCACTGCTATCCTTAGTGGCAGCATAGTTTTTGTCGTCATCGGCACCGTCTACCTTTTTAAAGAAAAAGTCTTTGAGAAATCCCATTTATATAACTCCCGTATCAACTTATTTTATCTATTTATATTATCTATTGTGAACTTATTTCCTCTATTGTGATTTTATGATCCTTATGGCCTTATAGGCCTTTTAATTCTTAACTTGGGTTTGGGTAAATTATGCTCCCATTTTAGCCTTGAGTTTGGCTAAGGATTCGTTGGCGGTGATATTACTTCCACTTTTAAGGGCCGAGTCTATTTCACTATCAACACTTTTATCGATTTGGGCAACGTCACCATAAGCTTCAGCTAGTGCTTCATTTTCGGAAACTTTATCTCTCATTTTTTCCATCATGGCTATGGTTCCAGATGAATCTATTTTAGCCATTTGTTGGTTCAGTTTTTTGGTGGCTAAAGCTGTTTTGTGTCGAGCTTTTAGGGTAGTCAGTTCATTTTCATAGGTAGAAATTTTGGATTTAAGATTGTTGCAGTTGGTTTCTAATTTGGCGATCATATTAGTGTGTTTTTCCTTTTCGGCTGTTAGAGAAACAACTTTGTTGGCGGCAGTTTCTTTTTTTTCAAGAGAACTTACTGCCAATCTATCAGCTTCGTTGGAATCAAGTTCGCCCTTTTTAGCTTTTTGTAATAGTAGCATAGCTTTTTTCTCGTAATCACTGGCAATTTGCCTTTGGGATTCAATGTCTCTTTCCATACGGATGGCCATTGATTTAACTTCGGCAAGAGATTGGAGCGAGGCTCCTAAATCTTTCTTTAAATCTCTAATTCCTTGTTCGGTTATGCGGATAGGATCCTCAAATTTGTCCAGCGCCGCGTTAGCTTCTGCTTTTCCTATTGTAAATAATCGGCTAAAAAATCCCATCATAATCTCCTTATAAATATTTTATATATAAATATTTCATAAATATTTTAACTATTCTAAAACATTTTAACAAATTAACGATTCAACGATTTAGCACGCGATGGGCGAAACCCGCACATTGCGTGATATTATGTCTCTTAATTAGCAAAGTCTAAAATTTCGTTAGCATGTTCTGCAAGTAGAAGCCCTAAAGATTTTATGGAGGCTTCTAATTCATTTAAATCAAGGTTTTTAAGTTGTAATGTATCGCGATAAATAATTCGCTCTTCACTATCATCTAAAACAAAGGCACCATGAACAAAGTCGCGGTTCATTTGTAATAAACGTTTGTGAAAATGGGTATTATCTTTTTGGTTCTTCATTATAAATTGCTCAATAATAAGAATATCTTCTTCGCAATCTAGAATCATATTGGAAATACCATTGGACTCATCGTTGATGACAACAATTTCCTCTTCAGTATCCTCAGATTGAATCTGATATCCTAATTCGTATAAATAGGTCTTAACTTTTTCGAATGAACTGGCCATTTTTTCCTCCTATCTAGTCAGTCGAAGCAATTAATTTAACTAAAATAAAAGAAAATAGTCTAGTAAAAAAGAGCAGTAAAAAATAAAAAGAGTAGTAAAAAAACTAGACATGAAAGTTTGGGCATGCTATAAAGGATTGATATGCCTGATTTTGACATTAAAAAGATACTATATAAATTAATTTTATCTAATAGGAGGGGCGATGTCAAGAAAAAAATAAATTTTAATTAAAAGCGCATTAAGATTTTTTTAAAAACCATTTATTTAGAGGATCAATATGACATTAACAAAGAATATCTATATAAATCGGATGTTAAATCTCAACGCTTTTAGGCGATTATTACAGGTAGGATTATCTGTTATTAAGAAAACTAAATCGCATAATGGTAAGAAAAGTTGTTCCAGAAAGGAAAAACAAAATTTTTATTATCACAAGGAGGGTGAAGATCTTAAATTACAAATCATAGAAAATAAAAAAAATGCTATTCTACTTAGTCCAATTCCTCTTAATTGAAATTAATTGAAATCAGTTAAGTATTCACCTATGATATAGACGTCTATTCAGCCAAATAAAACCTATTGGTCAAAGGATGACCAATAAATTACCAAGGAGGGATGAATGTCTAGAATTATTATATCAACAATACTACTTGGATTGACCTTTTTAGCATGGTCTTTTTTAACAGTGGCTGAGGAAAATCCGTCAGATGAATTAAATCCTCATAAAGATGATATTTTAACCAAAACTATCGGGGATGCGGACTATTTATTGGTAGAGTTTTATCTGACGGATTGTCCGGCGTGTGTATATAATTGGCCATTATTATTTGACCTTGCTAAAAAGGTATCTGATTTAAACGTTAAAACAGCCGCAATATGCTTAGATCGTAATGAAGAAACAGCCTTGGAATATTTGCAGACTAATTTTCCCGATTTAGACATGGATGTTATTTTTGATTCATCTCGTGAGTTGGCCCGAGAGTTTAAGATTCGTTTT
>CAZJDM010000287.1:0-2603 GCA_964544765.1 uncultured bacterium | reverse complement strand
ACACACATTAAACTGAAACAAATTTTGAAGAGCCCCGTGCGGGAAAACTGCATGCGGGGATCTGCGAGGGTCTTACCTTCTAATCATCATGAAATTAGGGAGTAATTCTACTCAATGAGAAAAGAAAAATCTAAGGAAAAAGTGTTAAATCAACTAAAATCTATGGGAGTTTTCAACACAAAGGATGCCGTTAATGCAGGTCTTTCCCAATCCACTTTATCTCGTTATGTGAAAACAAGGAAGCTTATTCGTGTTGGTAGAGGACTATATCTGCATCCAGAAACTTCCATACCAATAGAAGAGAGGGATTTTGCTGTTGCATGTGCTAAATTTGGAAACCATGCTGTCATAGGTGGTATGACGGCTTTGTTTTATTACGGTTTGATAGATCAGGTTCCCAGTAAAATATGGATTTTAGTAAAGCCTCAAAATAAGACTAGTCACTCATTGTACCGTTGTTTACGTACCAAGAATATTTTATCCAGCGGAATTATAGATAAAAAATATTTCAAAATAACAAATATTGAGAGAACTATTGTAGAATCTTTTCGTTATGGGACTAAAATCGGTTTAAGTATAGTTTTTAAAGCAGTCCGTAAAGCCATGCATGATAATCTAACCAATGAAGTTAAAATATTACGAGAGGCTAAGGAATTAGGGTTGGAGCGGTATGTAAAAAAATATTGGGATGCTATAATACCAGAATCTATGGAGTGGTGATTTGAACAAAAAAACCAGGAAACAAGAATCTATTTCAGCTAAATTAAGCAACTTAGCCAGCAAAACACAATTACCTTATCACTATTTGCTAACAGAGTTTCTTATTGAAAAGATGGCTGCCAGGTTATTAACAAATGAGTCGATTAAGAACTGTATGATTTTTAAAGGAGGCTATGTTGGACTGAGGGTATATGGATCAGAGCGATATACACTTGATTTGGATGCTCTGCTAATAGAACAACCCCTTAGCGAGATGATAAAGGTTTTACCAATTGCAATAGAAAAAGATTTGGAAGATGGTACATGGTTTAAATTTGAAAAACAGATTGATTTGATTACGCAGGGAGAATACGAAGGAGTTAGGTTCGTTTTTCGGGCAGGCCTAGGAAACATGCCAAAGGAGATAAGAAAAGCCCAAGTTATCCACCTTGATATTGGAACCGGAGACATTGTTTTTCCTGAACCTATGGAAATTAAAACCAACCATTTGATCGATAATGGAGGTTTTGTATGGAGTGTTTATCCTCTGGAAACAATAGTTGCAGAAAAACTACATGCCCTGGTAGTACGAGGAGCAGAAAGTTCCCGATCAAAAGATATATTTGATCTCAGTATTTTTTTACCAAACTGTAACCCACAAATATTGTTCCAAGCATTGAACCAAACATTTAAGGGGCGAGGAGATAAGATTCCACCTAGCATATTAGATCACGTAAAAAATATTGATGTTGAATTACTCATAAGAGGGTGGCAAAGTGCTGTATCTTCTGTAAAGGATAATCCTAGTTTTGAAGATGCTTATAGATCCGTTATTGAGGGTCTTCAAACTTTGTGGTGGGAATATAAAAAAAAGATTAAATAGTTAAAATAGAGTCATGGGCTTCATTTTTTAGTAAAATTAGATCTCTAACAAACAATTTTATTAAAAATGAGGTGACCATGACTCCAGAAAATTATGTGATAAAAAGAATCCTTTTACCAGAGCTAAAGTTAACAAAAGTCGAAAAAGTTTCCAATAGGACCTATCGTTATCATTGTGCAAAGAAAACTGATTGGGAAGTTTGTAGAAAGTGTCCAACCAAATCATATGCCATCCATGATCACAGAATAGCTACTATTAGAGATGCTAAGCTCTTTAATAAAAATATCATTTTAAAAATAAAAAAGAGAAGATTTAGATGTCCTAACTGTAATTCAGTTTTTACTGAATTAGTGGGAGGTATTAAAGCAGGATTTAGGACAACTGAAAGATATCGTAGAGAACTACTACATAACTACAAACTGTATGAAAGTGCCAAATCTGTTGGAAAGCAAAACCGCTGTTCAGATACATTAGTTACTAAGGTATGTAACGAACAACTAGAGCTTGATCTTAGAAAAAGTAGAAATACGCCATGGGGAAAAACTGTATGTATTGATGAACATGGATTCAAAAAAAGTAAGAAAAATTCCAGAAAAGAGTTTGTTACTTCATTTGTAGACAACAACAGAAAATGTTTAAGAGAGTTAGCTCAAAGTAGAAATCATTATGATCTAAATAAAAGCATTGATCATATACCTGGTAAAAAAAATGTAACTCATGCCGTAATTGATATGAATAACTCTTATAGGAATTTTATTATTGATTACTTCCCAAATGCTAAAATAGTAGTAGATAAATTTCATGTAATCAGACTAATCCATAAGACAATAAGAAAATACCGTAAAGAAGCAACTGGTGATGTCAGAAGTAATCCTATTAGGCATCTTCTATTAAAAAACAGGAGCAGGTTAAAGTCATACCAGAAAAGAGCTGTTTCAAAATTCTGTTATGAAAATCCACAGGTAAATCTGGTCAGTTGTAGACTGCCGGTATGTATAAGTTAAGAAAATCACACTGAAAT
>CAZJDM010000286.1:0-2670 GCA_964544765.1 uncultured bacterium | reverse complement strand
ATGCAGGTACATATTCCCTGTTTGCCAAAATAGATAATAATGGAGCGGGTACTCCATCCAGTTGTTCTATCGTTGGAGCTGATTACACTTTGGATCTTACTGCTCCTAATCCTCCTTCGGCCTTAGCTCTTAGTGACCCCTCCACTTCTCCCAATAATGATCCAACTCCTACTATTCAAATTGAAGGAGTTGTTTCTGGAGATACCATCATTCTGTATAGTGATAGTTGTTCAACTCAAGTGGCTTCTGGTACAGCCAGTGATACAACTATCAGTCTGACTTCTTCTTTACTTGCTGATGGAACTTATAGTTTCCATGCTAAGGCCCAGGATCCCGCAGGCAATTTTTCGGGTTGTGGGGCAGAAACAGTAGAATATATTCTAAACACCAATACCCCAACTGCGCCAACCGTTGCTTTACTAGATCCTTCGACATCTCCCAATAACGATACCACTCCTACTTTTCGAGTAAGTGGTATAGCAGATGGATATACGATTGTATTATATAAATCAACTGGTAGTGGTTGTGATACCTTATTAAAACAAACCGTAACTACAGGAACTTCAGTAGATATTACTACCGACGCGCTAACTGAGGGAACCTATGCTGTTCATGCCAAAGTATTAAACAATGGGGCTAACACCCCATCTAGTTGCTCTGCTGCGGCTGATTACATTTTAGATGTTACCGATCCAAATGCTCCATCAGCATTAACTTTAGGTGATCCTACCATATCTCCCAATAATGATCCGACTCCCACCATTCAGGTCGCGGGGGTTAATTCGCAAGATGCAGTCTTTTTATATAGTGACAATTGCACTACTCAAGTGGATTCTGGTACTGCAAGCGGAACTACTATCAGTCTAACTTCGTCTTCTCTAGCTGATGGAACCTATAATTTTTACGCTAAGGTTCAAGATCTAGCTGGGAATATATCGGGTTGTGGAACAGCAACCGTAGAGTATATTTTAAACACTAGTGTTCCTGCTACTCCGACTATTGCATTACATGATCCTCCAATATCCGCTTCAGTTCCGGGTAATGACCCCACTCCTACTTTTAGAATTAGTGGAGTGGCAAGTGGATATACAGTTGGACTTTACAGCTCTATCGGAAGTGGTTGTGATAATTTCATAGATGAAGTAGTAGCTGACGGAACTACAGTGGATATTTCTACCGATATTCTGACTGAGGGTACTTATACCATGTACGCCAAAGTAGAGAATAACGGGGCAACCACTCCTTCAAGTTGTTCGACCGAAGGAGCGGGTTATATTTTAGATTTAACTCCTCCTGATCCGCCATCAGCTATAACTCTCACTGATCCAACGCCAGGTAGTGGACCTCCATATTTGGATCAAACTCCTACGTTTAACATTAGTGGAGTAATAAGTGGAGACGATATTGGATTATATTTTGATGATATTTGCTCTGATTCCGCGGCATCTGGTACAGCTACTGGTACCACCATTAGTTTTACCAGTAGTGATATTACTTCTTATGGAACTCATGTTTATTACGCTGACGCTACTGACATTGCCGGTAACAAGTCAGATTGTTCTAGCGTTAATGTAGTATATGAATTCGATAATGACGCTGCTATAACCATTAATTCTAAAACTCCAGATGATCCGGCCGGAGTACAAACCAGAAATATCGATGTATCGTTATCTCTTACTTCAACTGGCGCCTCGCAAATGTATATTACTAACGAAGCTGGATGTTCTTCTGGCGGAACTTGGGGGTCTTTTAATAATACCAAAACTAGCTGGAATCTAGCTACAGGGGATGGAACCAAAGCAGTTTATGTTAGATTTAAAAATGCTACCGGTCTAGAAACAGACTGTGTAAGCGATGATATAATTCTAGATTCCACTCCACCAGATATCCCCAATGCACTATCTTTAAATGATCCAACAACTTCTCCTAGCGATGATCCAACTCCCACCATTCAAGTGAGCGGGGTTACATTAGGAGATACGATTTTCCTTTATAGTGATGATACGTGTAGTACTCAGGTAGCTTCCGGTACTGCTAGTGGAACTACGATCAATCTAACCTCTCCGGATCTCTTAGATGGAACGCATAACTTTTACGCTAAAGCTCAGGACCCTCTAGGGAATGCTTCCAGTTGTTCTACCGCAACGGTAGAGTATGTTTATAGTAGCGCTGTTAGTTGTACGCTGCCTGAAAACGATAGTTATACCAAGTTGTTTATTAACTCTAATTCATCAGACGGATCAACGATTTTTACCGATTCTTCTGCCACTGGGCACACGATTACTAATCAAGGAGACATTCACCATAAAGTGGGTCAAAAGAAATTTGGCAATACTTCAATGTATTTTGACGGGACCGGTGATTATTTGAGTATTGCGGATAGTGATGATTGGGATTTCGGTAGTGGTGATTTTACGATTGATCTGTGGTTACGTTTTCCCGGTATAGAAAACTTATGGTTAATTTCTCAAGTCACTCAAACTATAAATCCTCTAAATGAAGGCTGGCAATTGACTATTAATAATCGTAATGGGCTTAGGTTTGATATTTCGTTTACAGATTCTACGTGGCTTTCAATATGGCAAGGTAATATTTTAGGAATGGCTTTTAATGTATGGCGTGTCACGAAAGTTTGGGAAAGGAGGACTGTATGTGGTGAACATGAAACCT
>CAZJDM010000285.1:0-2760 GCA_964544765.1 uncultured bacterium | reverse complement strand
CAATTAGTATTTATACCAGATCGGAAACATTACGTATAATCAACGATTCACCAAGGCAATTTGAGAGAACCCTTCAATTAGTCGTTGATATTGCTGCTAGCGCTACCAATGATTTAGATGACATTATTGATGATTTGGCTATTGCGGTTGAGAGGGTTATGGAAAATAATGAAGCTCTGGATGATCTGTTTAGTGACATTACATTGATCGAGACAGAAATTGGCCTTGATTCTAATGCTGATAAGTTGATTGGTATTGCTAGTTTGGTGTATGAGGTGAAGTATTGTACTGAGGCTGAGTTTCAAAAAGTAAATAATCAATTAAATAATATAAGCATAAATCTACCCTCTTCATAGAAAGATCAGAATAACCTCTATGAGGAGGTGTTCTATGAAGATAAAAATCAAACCAATCAAAAACCTAATCGTAAGAGATCCGATTACCAAACAACCCTTACCGAATAAAGGTATCTATGTAGAACTTAACAGCTATTGGTCAAGAAGACTAAAAGATCAAGACGTTATATTAATCAGAAGGAGAACAAAATGAGCATTACTTTCAATGAGATACCCAACAATCAAAGAGTTCCCTTTGTAGCTGTTGAATTTGATAATAGCAGAGCTGTTCAAGGATCTAGCCAACAACCTTTTAAAATCCTTTATGTCGGTCAAAGATTAGATACTGGGAGTAAAAAGGCATTAGAGTTAACAAGAATCACTAACCAAGCTGAAGCCACTAAATTCTTCGGCAGTGGTTCAATGCTTTGCTCAATGCTATCAGCTGGACTTAAAGCAAATAACGTAATTGAAACATGGGCTATCGCATTAGACGATAATCCAAATGGAGTACAGGCAACCGGATCTATTGGGTTTGAAGGCAAAGTTACAAAAACTGGAACCATTACATTATATATAGCTGGTAACAAAATAGAGGTCTTGACATTAAAGAGCGACACCCCGTCAACTATTCTTTCCAAGCTAAATAAAGCCATTAATTACAATGCCAATTTATCTGTAATATCATCGGTAAAAGATCGATTACTCCACATCACCGCCAAACATAAAGGTGAAAACAGTAACTTTATTGGTCTGCGCTTTGGTTATTATGATGAAGAATTACCCGAAGGAATAACCTCTACTATCAACCCAATGTCTGGAGGTACATCTAACCCAGATATTTCCCCCATCTTCCCTCTTTTAGGTGATGAACAATATAATATCATCGTAATGCCCTATACTGACGCTTCCAACCTGAACGTAATAGAAACCGAATTAACAAGCAGATGGAGTGCGACCAGGCAAATTGAAGGACATGCCTTTAGTGCTGCCAATTTATCTCATGCCAGGCTAGCTACTTTGGGTAACAGTAGAAACTCAAAACACTTGAGCCTAATTCCTACTTACAAAATGCCACAAACTCCAGAAGTAATAGCATCAGTAGCAGCCTCTATATCTGCCTTTCATTTATCAATCGATCCAGCAAGGCCACTGCAGACATTAGAACTACCAGGAATACTCCCTGCTAATCAAACTGATCGATTTGATCTTATGGAAAGAAACTTATTACTGTATGACGGCATATCATCAATTAAGGCAACTAGTGGTGGTAAGGTTGCTATTGAGCGGATTATCACTACCTACAAAAAGAATAATCAAGGAGCAGATGACCCAAGTTATCTGGATATCAATACTCTATTTACTCTCTCTTACCTACGATATGACTTTAGAAACTTGTTTCTTCGTAAATATGCCCGACATAAATTAGCTGGTGATAATGCTAAATTTGCAGCGGGTCAAAAAGTTATTACTCCCAAGGTTGCAAAAGCAGAAGCTGTATCTTGGTTTAGCAGAATGGAAAAGAAAGGTCTGGTTGAAGGATTAGCTCAATTTAAAGAAGATTTGATTGTAGAAAGAAACGAATCTGACCCTAATCGGCTAGATTTCAAGCTATCACCAGATCTCATTAACCAGGCAAGAGGCTTTGCTGCCCAATTTCAATTTCTAATTTAGGAGTGCGTTATGAGCTTAAGAATAGGAGGAAAGATTTATTTAAAGATTGATGGTGAGTTACTTAGAGCCAAAGGAGCTTTTACTTATGGACTTGGTAAACCTCATAGAGAATCGGTAATTGGAGCCGATGGAACAATACAAGGATATAAGGAAGCAGGAACTGTACCTTTCATTGAAGGGGAGATTACTGATCATATAGATTTCAGTATGGAGAGCTTAGCTGATTTAACCGACTCTACCGTTACATTAGAATTGGCCAACGGTAAAAGTATGGTTTTATCTAGCGCATTCTCAGTTAATAACGATGGCCTTACCGGTCAGACTGAAGAAGGAAATATACCGGTAAGATTTGAAGGTGAAGATATGCAGGAGATTAAATAATGGAAAAGTACAAACTTAAAAAGTCATTACAATTTGGTGATGAGACAATTACCGAGCTTTCATTTAGAGATCCCGTAGCTGGGGACATTTATCATTTTTCTGATAAAGTAACGATGAAAGATCTATTAGAACTAGCTTCTAATTTATCAGGGTATCCCCCTAGTATACTAAAGAATCTAAAACTATCCGATGCTATGAAGATTGCAGAAATGATGGGAAAGTTTATGGGCGATGGCCAGTAGACCTAAAGCAGTGTATTGGTCTTATCGCTCATTATTTTTCTGGCTCATTGTCTGATGTTTGGAACCTTTCCTCAGACAAGTTAAATTTCTGGATGGATAGGATTAAGGAGATAAGCGAATATGAGCAA
>CAZJDM010000284.1:0-2791 GCA_964544765.1 uncultured bacterium | reverse complement strand
AAGGAGTTGGTGTTACTTGGACTCCTCCCAGAAGAGAGATGATTGATCCTGGTAAGGAAATATCTGCTATGAAAGATGCTATTAGATCAGGGTTAATGAGCCTATCAGAAGCCCAAAGACAACTAGGCTATGATCCTGAAGATATTCTAGATGAAATGGCCGCCGATAATAAAAAACTAGATAAACTTGGACTCATCCTCGACTCAGATCCCCGAAATACGAATAAACAAATAGGAACGAATAATAAAGGAGGTGCGAATTGAAAATACAAACCCGTAAAGTTAATTTACCTACATTAAATACCAGAGCCAGTATTTTACCTGAATTGATTAACAAGGAATCCCGTACTATTGAGATTGTATGGTCAACAGGAGCAAAAGTTTTGAGATCCTCTTTTCTATCGGAGGATTATTATGAAGAGCTATCACTTAAACCTAAGCATGTCAGGTTGGATCGCCTAAATAACGGAGCCAATCTCCTCAATAACCATAACTCAGGTAATTTATCAAATGTTTTAGGGGTCGTTGAACAAGCTAGAATCGATAATAACAAAGGGATTGCCAAAGTACGCTTCTCTGATCGTAAGGACGTGGACCCTATATGGGATGATGTCTGTAACGGTATCCTTCGAAAAATATCCGTAGGCTATAGGGTCTATAAATATGAAAAGATCGAAGATGGTGACGGTACTACTCCTATTTATAGGGCTATAGACTGGGAACCTCATGAACTATCCATAGTAGCTATCCCTGCTGATGATGGAGCAACTATCAGAAGTAGTGATGCTGGTAATAATGAATGTCAAATTATATTTAATAATCAAAATAAGGAGAATGTTATGAAACAAACAGATGAAAAAAAGCTCAGTGAGCCTGATAAAACGATTACTAAGGCTAAGGAAGAAGAAAGAAAAAGAATATCCCAAATTAATAGATCTATTCATATTGCTAAACTTGGCCCTGAAATAGCCACTAGAATGATCGATGAGGATATCCCCATTGATCAAGCAAGAAAGGAGATTATTGATTTACTGGCTAAGCAAGATGAGAAAACGCAGATTAATAACCAAATTAGATCGGGTGATTTGGATGAGGTTAAAACCAAAAAGCAAGCCGTAGAAAACGCTCTTTTAAACAGGTTTAACCAATCCAAATACAAGTTAACAGAACCAGGTAGATCTTACAGGGGCATGTCGCTTGTTAGACTAGGAGAAGAGTTCGTAGGTAAAAATGGATACAGTGGTTCAGAGATAGCATCAAGGTCCCTATCCACATCTGACTTTCCCTTAATCTTAGCCAACGTAGCATCTAAAACCTTAACAGATGCTTATAAGACTCAGCCACAGACTTTTTTACCACTAGTTCGTATTGTAGAGCTACCAGATTACAAACAGGTAACCAGACTACAATTTGGGGATGCCCCTTCATTAGAAGAGGTCAAAGAGGGTGGTGAATATACCTTTGGTAAGATTGGTGAATCTGCTGAAAGTTATAAACTAGCTAAGCATGGAAAGATGATAGCCATTACCGAGGAAACTATCGTTAATGATGATCTAGATGCCTTTACCAGAATACCAGCCATGTTTGGTTCTTCCGCTGCTAGATTAGAATCAAAACTAGTGTGGGATATTTTTTTAAATAATCCTTATATGGCAGATGGAATAGGGTTGTTCGATGCTAAACATGGAAATAAAGCCAATCCCAGTGGTATAAATGAAAACGGGCTTAACCTTGCTAGAGTGTCTATTAGAAAACAAAAAACCTTGGACAAATCAGATGTTTTGGATTTAGAGCCTCAATATTTAATTGTTGGTCCCGACAAGGAAACGGAAGCTAAGAAGATATTAGCTAGTCAAATTAGACCCACAAAATCTGGTGATGTTAATGTCTTTGCTGATTCTTTAGACTTAATAGTGGAATCAAGAATTAATGGGAACAAGTGGTTTATTGCTTGTGGTCCTAATCAAATAGACACCATTGAACTTGGTTATCTTTCAGGGCTCAGAGGTCCACAAATCTCTACTAAAGAAGGATTCGAGGTAGATGGCATAATGATTAAATGTAAACACATAGTAGCGGCCAAGGCAATTGATTATCGTGGTCTTTATTATAATCCAGGCACTTAAAGGAGGTATATTATGAGAAATTACATACAAAAAGGAAATACCATTACCTGCAAGGCTCCTATTAATGGAGTTAAAAGCGGTGATGTAGTGAAAGTAGAAGATATGATAGGTGTTAGTATTACCGATGCCAATGAAGGAGACATTGTTTTAAATCTAGCTGGTGCTTATGAATTATCTAAGGCACAGGTGGAAATCAAACAAGGTCAAAAGGTCTATTGGTCAGAAAGTAAGAAGCAGATTACATCAACAGCTACCGGCAACAACCTACTTGGTATAGCAATGAACAACGCTGCCAAGGAAACCCCGTCTATTATCGTTCGTTTAAACGGATCATTTTAGGAGAATCTTATGAGCTGGACCGATATTGTTAAAGAAGCTAAGAATATTATCAGGGATACCTTTGGTAATAAGATAATCTACGAACCAATATCTGGTCCTCCAGTTCATATACAAGGCATTTTTAAAACCGTTCCCACTCAGATTAATGACGGTGAGGGTTTATCTGTAATATCTAATCAACACGTGCTCTATATTATACTATCTGATCTATTTAACAGACCCATACAGGGTGATGTAGTTACTATTAAAGGAAATACTTACCAAGTAACTCATATGGAAGAGGATATGGATGGTGGAGCTAATCTGTATCTGCATAAACTATGAACC
>CAZJDM010000283.1:0-2802 GCA_964544765.1 uncultured bacterium | reverse complement strand
GTCCAAAAGCAATTTTAAAATTACTTGGTATTAATGCTTTACGTATTTTAGGAATACATCCTTGGTAATTAAGGCGCATACGAGCTAGTCAAACGTCGAGCATTCGCGCTAGGTCAAAGTCAAAAGTTATTTAACTTTAATTTGTCATTTCGAGCGTAACGATAGCGAAGACGAGAAATCTGTCATGGATAAAGGTTTTTGTTAGATTAAATAAAAAAAACAAGAATTTTAAAAATTTTTCTTAAAACTAAATACTGAAAAAATAAATACTTCATGACAGATCTATCATCTAGATTACGCTTCGCTCCATTTTGTTCGAGATGACAAAAAAATACGAGTATCACTTGTCATTTCGAGCGAGCGATAGCAAAGACGAAAAATCTGTTATGGATAAAGGTTTTGCTAGGATTAAATAAAAAAAACAAGAATTTTAAAAATTTTGCTTAAAATTAAATACTGAAAATTTTCTTAAAACTAAATACTGAAAATTAAGAATAAAAAATAAAAGCAAACTTTGGTTAGTCGAGGTTTGTACTAGTCAAAAGTCGCGCATTTGCACTAGTGTAAAATCATTTGATTTTACAGACTTTATAGACTTTTTATAAATTATGAAACAATATTTTAAATTACCACATTTTGTATTAATGATAGGCTTAGGTTTAATATTAAGCTCATTTTTGGTTTCTCCAGAAATAAGTAATTTATTAAAAACAAAAGCAAACGAAAATGAGTATACTACTTGTTGTGAAAGTTTTTGTACAAAAGCTAAAAATGAATGTTTGTGTACTAACTTAAATACTCAAGAAAATTATAATACTTGTGTTAATAATTGTTCTAATGTTATTGGTAATGGTTATGAAACTCCAGAAGAATGTGAATCTGAAGAAACAGGTGTAGCAGTTTTAGATTGTGATCAAGGAGAATATAATGTGAAATTACTGTTACAAGAACAAGTAGAGCTTTCTTGTTTATTATCTCAAGAACAAGAAGAACAGCCTCAAGAAGAAACTCAACCTGAACAAGAACAAACAGGAACTTTTAATAATTGTTGTAATTTATTATGTAATACTAGATCAAAAATTGAATGTGAAATTATAGATGAATCATGCCAAACAGAGTGCATAACAAAATGTAATAATAATATAGCAACTGTTCTAAATAGTATAATGCCTCAAATTCAAGAAATAAATGATTTTATGTGTGAAGCTTTAGTAAATATGGAGAATGAACAAGGAGGAAAATTTATTACTTGTACACAAAATGAATTATCAGGCGATAATACAATTAATAATATTTTAAATGAATTACAAACACAAAAAACAGAGTGTTTAACTGAACAAGAACCTCAACAAGAAGAAACACCTCAACAAGAAGAACAAGTAGTATCTATTGAGTATAAAACATGTTGCAGTAATTTATGTGAAAGATTAAATGCTCCATTAGATCAAGTTTTAGAAAATAAAGAGTATTTAGGTTGTGGAGCAATTTCTAATGCATGTAATATAGAGTATTGTAATACAATGTGTAATGATCAAACAAAATTTACTGAATTTGTAAATTATTATGATTTACAAGGTGGATTAAATGAATGTATTAATGATTTAGAAACTAAAACATGTCAGGATTTAAATACAAGAATAAATGATATTAATTTAAATTCAGATTTATATATTAAAAAAGAAAATTGTTCTCCAGGTAAAGTAAGAGATTTTGAAGCTTTTAGATCTATTTATGAAGATTATTTAGGTGAAAAAGAAAAACTTATATATTTTAAATGGACAAATACTGCTGATGATGGAGCTTCTTTAACAGGATTTTTCTCAAGTACAAATGAGCATGAAATTTGTTCTGAATGTGATATAAATACGCAAAAATATACATTTAATGATTATTCAAATATAAGTTTAGATAACTTACTTGAATTAAATGATCAAGGAGGATTTCAAACAATCTCAATACAAGATAATTTTAATACAAAATATTTATCTCAAACAAGATGGACAAATCAAACAGGTGCAAATATTTTATTTGATAATAATACTCAAACAGGAAAATTATTATTACAAGGTTATGAAGAAAAAGGAGCTGTAGGATTAACATCAACATATGGTGCTAGATTAATAGGTAATTTTGATGTGCAAATAGATTATGATTTTATAAAAGATACAACAACTAATAATAGTATAAAAATAAGTAGTTTTAAAACAACTGATTTTTCAATTAATTTAATAAAACAAAATAATTGTTATAAAGATATAAATAATAAATCTCATAATTTTTGTGTGCAAAGTTGTTCAGGAAAGGATGATTCAGAGAATTGTTCAGAAAAAATAGGAGTAAATACAAAAGGAACATTAAGAATAACAAATCAAGAAATAGGAAATAATAATTATTTATTAACTAGCTATGTTAAAGAAAATAATAATTTTAAAGAATTAAGATCTATTACTAGACAAGATTTTAATTTTGCAACAATTTATTTATCTTCTTTTGAACAAGGTTTTCAAGAGCAATCAGTGCAATTTGAAACTGAAGAAGAGTATTTAATTGATGAAATTTCAAATATAGCAGATATAATTGAACAAGATGATTATTTATATACTGCAAATAATAAAGATGGAATAAAAATATTAGATAAAAACACAAAAAATATAATAGGAAAAATAGAACCATTAATAGAAAATCCTCAAAAAACAATAGTGCAACAAATAAATAATAAAACTTATTTATATGTTGCTGATCGTGGAGAAGGAATAAAAATAATAGATATCACAAATCCAAATACTCCAATACTTGTTTCTT
>CAZJDM010000282.1:0-2803 GCA_964544765.1 uncultured bacterium | reverse complement strand
ATAGAGCACTTCGCCTTCGGTGACGACATAGCCGTCCCGGCCCGACAACACGTACACCGTGCCCGAACCGCTGCTCACCGTCACCGCCGCGTTCACATCCACGTCCCGCTCGGCGTCCAGCGTCACATGGCCCGACCCGCTAGTCACCGTCGCTTCAATCAGCACGTCGCTAAAGCCGGCCCGTGCCTCGATCAACACGTCGCCCGTACCGTCGGCAGAAATGCCCGTCGTGTCCGCGCCGCCGTTGACGGTAATCGTGCCGTCCTCGGCTACCAGCTTGACCGGACCGTTCGTCGTGGTACGCAGGTCTTCCAGCGTCTCGCTCAGCGGCGTGGTGGACGAGTCGAAGTCCGCCCGATCCACGTTCACCGTCACCGTATCCACGGTAATCGCGCCGCCCGCGGTCACCTCTCGCACGTAGATGCCTTCGTCGCTGGCGGCGGCCACCGTGGTCACGTTCACATCCAGGGCGTCTTCGTTGTCGCTGGCCGACGTATTCCCCGACCCGCCGATGATCCCGCCCGAGCCGTTGTCGTCCCCGTCGTCATCGGCCACCAGCAACAGGCTCGCCGCGGTTACGTTGGCCGTCTCGGCGCCCGTGTTGTCCAGGATGTCGTCGTCGGCCACCAACGCCACGTCGCCTGCACCCGCGTTGATCGCACTGACCAGAATGTCCGCGTCGCCTTGGGCGTCCACTAAAACGTCGCCCCCGCCCGTCGAAATTGACGTGCCTTCCAGCATGTCCACGCCGCTGGTGTCCGCCATGTTGTCATTCACGGCCAGCACATACACGTCGCCGCCGATGGTAGAGATCGACGTGCCGCTCACGTTCACGTCCACGTCGTCCGCTGCCAGCACCGAGATGTTCCCCGAAGTGCTAGTGATCGAATCGTTGATCACCACGTCGCTGCCCGCTGTACCGCCGTTGCGAGCTTCCAAGAGCACATCGCCCGTACCGTCGGCCGAAATGCCCGTCGTGTCCGTGCCTCCTTCCACGGTGATCGTGCCGTCTTCGGCCACCAGTTTTAGATCGCCGTCGGCGGCCGTGCTGGTCAGATCCTCCAGCGAAGCCCGCGTGGCGTCCTGGCTGGCGTCCGTGGTGCCGCTGTCGAACCGGCTGCGCACCACTTCCTCGACGTCGATCGTCACCCCGCTTGCCGTATCCACCACGATCCCACCGCCGGCCGCTACTTCCCGCAGGTGCACCGCGCCAGCCGCCGTGGCCGCCAGCGTGTCCACGTTCAGGTCCAAGGCCGCGTTGTTCGTGTCCGACGTCGTGCCGCCCGCGCCGCCGATCGCCCCGCCTGCCCGCAGCGACAGCGTGGTCGTCGCGCCGGCCGTCTGTTCCTCGATGTTGATCGACGCCCCGTTGGCGTCCGTAATGTTGCCGCCCGCCTCCAAGGCCACGTTATTCGTGGTGGCGTGCGTCAGCGTGATCACGCCCAGCGTAAGGTCCCCGCCCGCCAGGCCCAGCACCCGCTGGCCGCCCGCCGACAGCGTCGCATCGGCGTCCATCGTCCAGTCGTCGCCCGCACTCACCAGCACCTCGCCGCTGGTGCTGGTCACGTCGCCCGTTGCCGACTGCGTGATGTCGTCCGTGGCCACCAGACCCACGTCCCCCGACGTCGTCGTGATCAAGACTGTTTGATCGATGTCGTCGGCCGACTCCAAGAGCACGTCTCCGCTGACGGTCGTCAGCGTGGCGTCCAGCGTGATCCCGTTGATGTCCGTGCCTTCATCGTCACCGGCCAGCAGGTAGACCGTGCCCGCACCGCCCGTGGTCAACACGTCGTTCACATCCACGTCGTCCGCCGCATTCAGGGTGATGTGCCCCGTGCCGCTGGTCACGTCCGCGTTCACCACCACGTCGCTGCCTGCCGTACCGCCGTTGCGAGCCTCCAACAGCACGTCGCCCGTGCCATCGGCCGATACGCCGCCGCCAGCCGCTCCCGCGTTGACCGTCACCGTGCCGTCTTCGGCAACCAGCTTGATCGGACCGTCCGTAGCGGTGCTCAGATCTTCCAGCGAAGCCAGGTTGCGGGCTTCCGCCACGCTGGTCGTGAGGCTGTCGAAGTTCGCCCGCACCACGCCGTCGATGTTCACCGACACGGCCGCCGCCGTATCCACCGTGATCGCGCCGCCGGCCGTCACTTCCCGCAGGTAGATCCCGTCGTCCGCACTGGCCGCCACCGTGTCCACGTCCAGGTCCAAGGCGGCGTTGTTCGTGTCCGAGGTGCTGGGCGTCGCGCTGCCGATCAGCCCGTTGGTCGCTCGCAGGCTCAACGTGGTCGTCGCACCGGCGACCGTCTCCTCGATGTTGATCCCAGCCCCGTTGGCGTCCAGGATGCTGGTCGTGGCGCTCAGGGCCACTTGGTTCGTTGTGGCGTGGGTCATGCTGATCACGCCCAACGTCAGCGTGTCGCCCGAGCGGCCCAACACGTCCGAACCACCGGCCGTGATCGTGGCGTCCGCGTCCATCGTCCAGTTGCCGCCCGCGTCCACCAGCACGTCGCCCGAGCCCGTCGTGACGTCCCCGCCGGATCCCTGCGTGATCGTGTCGCCCGCGATCAGGCCCACGTCCCCGCTGGTCGTCGTGATCAAGGCGTTCTGCGTGATGTCCTCGGCCGACTCCAAGAGCACGTCGCCGCTGACCGTCGTCACGGTCGCATCCACCGTGATCCCGTGGATGTCCGTGCCTTCGTCGTCACCGGCCAGCAGGTAAACCGTGCCCGCACCGCCGGTGGTCAGCACGTCGTTCACATCCACGTCGTCCGCCGCATTCAGGGTGATGTGCCCCGTGCCG
>CAZJDM010000281.1:0-2902 GCA_964544765.1 uncultured bacterium | reverse complement strand
TTAAAACCTAAACTGCCTATTACGGGTTTCTTTTCTTTTAAAGAAAAGCCTTTTTTGCCCTTATAATTGCTTTTTTGAAATTCGATGTTATCAAGCAATTTCACTTTAAATGAGTCATCAAAGACCTTTAGCCCTAAAGAAAAGTCTTTTATGGAAATTTTAGGATCAATAGAAATATAAAATTTTAAATGTTTACTTTCTCCCTTTTTTATAGAAGAAAGTTTAATTTCCGAAGGTTCAATATGAACATGTTTCCCTACCAGATTATTTAAACTAACAATAATCTCTTTAGAAGATCCTTTGCCCACATTCTTTAAATCTATTTCCAAGGCAGTTTTCTGTTTTGTTTTACCGAGTTCACTGGGTTCAATTATTTTAGAGGCTATTTTGATGGAATGACTAAATTTAGGATCCGGTATATCTATTGTATCAATGGTGTAGGGTTTAGACTTGAAAACTTCAACATCCTGTGAATAAACGGAAACCTTAAAGGCAGTTGATTCATTCCCATAATGTTCTGGAATCTTAATAAATTTTTTAAGTTTAATAGTTTCATTGCTTTTTAATAAACCATATACGAATTCTTTACTATTAAGAATTTCTTTTTCAGATATCAATAAGGCTCTAATTTGATATAAATCCTTTTTGGTTCTGTTCTTTAAAGAAAGGCTTACTTGTACATTCTCTCCCGCCTTATATTTTTTCCTTTTAGGATTTAAAGACAGGCCAACATTTAAACCCTCTTTATAAACAATCGTTTTCTCCCCTCCCGACCAGTTAACGTTCAACTTCTTAAGATTCTCAATCAATTTATTCTGCTCTTGTTTCCTATAGGTTTCAAATTGATTCGTCATCTTCTTATATATGTCAAAAACACTTGTATCTTTAACTGGCAATCTTTTATTAATTTTACTTAAGATTGACTTACTAAAATTTACGGAGAAATCCTTATCTAATTTTTCACCTTCGCTTTCCATTGATAACATTTTTTTATCTTCCTTATCATAAAATGGAATTACATGGTTTATTCTTAATCTTGTTTGATAAAATTTTCCTTCTAGATTCTCTAAATGAGAATCTAGATCTTTTTCCCTTCTGCCTACTTGAAGTAAAGTAAAATGAGCCTCTTTTTTCTTGAAATCAATGACAACAGGATTTATCTCAATATCCGGTGTAATGCCGTAATTCTGGATCGATCGCCCCGAAGGAGTATAATACTTTGACACTGTCAGTTTTAACGCGCCTTCATTTTTTAGATCAAAAAGAGTTTGTACGGATCCCTTACCAAAGGATTTAGTTCCAATAATTAGAGCCCTCTCATGATCTTGCAGGGCACCGGCAACAATCTCACTAGCACTGGCACTACCATTATTTAATAAAACGGTTACTGGTAAATCAGCTATGGTATTTGCTTTCTTAGCAAATAACTCCTTACTATTAGCTGATTTTGTCGACACCAATATTCCACTATCAACGAATATATCAGCTACATTTACCGCTTCATCCAACAGCCCACCCGGATTATCTCTTAAATCTAAAATTACTCCCTTTAATTTTTTATGCTTACTTTGTAAAGTATCAATTGCGTCTCTAACGTCGGAGGCAACCGGTCCTCCAAAGCTATTGATACCTAACCACGCTATTCCATCTCCCAAATACTTAGATTCAACATTTTGAATTTTTATCTTTTCTCTGACAATTTTTATTCGTTTGGGAATATTATACCCTTCCCGCAATATCGATAAATACACTGATGATCCAGGTTCACCCCTCATTTTTTCCACCAAAACATCTAAATTTTGTCCATAAGTTGGTAAATCATCTATTTTAACAATTCTATCTCCTTTTCCCACACCTTGTTTATGTGCCGGCGATCCTTTAATTGGTTTCACAATGGTTAAAATATCATCCTTAATTGTAACTACTATACCTAGCCCTCCAAAGGCTCCCCTGGTTTGAGATTTTAAATCTTGATAATCGGTCTTACTAAGTAAAATAGTGTGAGGATCAAGCGTTTTTAAGGCTCCTTGAATCAATATGGAAATTAAATCTTTTTTCTCTTTAGATTCTTCTTCGGACAAATCTTTGGGTAGTTTTTTTTCTAAATACTGGCTCACATTAGCTAATATATGGGGTAACATATTTAAATCTTTGGCAAATTTACAATTAATTGTATGACCGTCTCTATCTTTGGCATAAAATATTTTCAAAGTATCAGGATCCCTAACCTCGACAGACTTTACTTTGTCATATTGATCAACCAAATAAGCAATCGCTTTACGACACATTATTTTGGATCTAATTTTGGTTTTATCTACATAATACTGATCAACAACCCTGAAAACTTGTTTAGCTTGAGAAAGAGCTTCATCCGCAGAACGAGCTTGAAGACCCTGAAGGATTTTATCCCATCTTGTAGCTTGATATGCAACAAGTAGAGTAACAAAAGCTGTAAATGTAAAAATACTACTCGCTATATTGCTTTTTAAATGTTTTTTCATTTTGCATTCCTATCTTAAAATACAATTTATTCTTTTCTAGGAAAGCTAATCGGAATGTCACTGATAATCTTTAATGATATATTCTGTGAAATGGATCGTGAAATACTAATATAACGCGGTGTGAGGGTTTGGCACACCGCGTTAATATTTGATTAAAGAGAAGACTTTTGTTTGCAAGGTAGATAGTTTATCTTTACCGTTTAAAAAACCAAGCTCAGCTAAAAAGCAAAATTCCAAAACAGAACCACCAAGCTTTGTTACCAATTCATAAGCGGCACAAGCTGTTCCACCTGTGGCCAAAACATCATCAACAATAAGAATTTTCATACCTGAACTTATTGAGTCGCTTTGTATCTCAATTGCATCACTACCATACTCTAATGCATATTCTTGTTTTTCAA
>CAZJDM010000280.1:0-2923 GCA_964544765.1 uncultured bacterium | reverse complement strand
CGTCAACCAAGAGGGCGCCCTTCTCGTTACGAAAGGTATATCAATATTACACTTAGTTTATGACTTTCTAACTGCTTGTATTGAATTATTTGCGTTTTGTTCGGAACACTGTCTTATTATCCATGAAATGTACGGTCAAGTCTCAACTTCTACAGTTTAATACAAAAGGTGACAGGACTTTTTGGATAGTTTCCTTACTCATTTTCTGTCCTGGTAACGCCCCTTCCTGAAGTGCAATTTTTACCATTTTCTCGGCTACATTTAATTTTCGCTTACAGGGTTTGAACTGCCCATCTTTAACTGTTAGACCGTATGGCGCAAGGGCAAGGTCAAGCGCGCCCTTTATCTCTTTCTCTTTATATCCTTGATCTTTTAAAAATCTTATAGTTTTTCCACCAAATCCTTTAATCGCTTCTGAAACATCCATCTTTTTTTCTGTACCATCCTCAGTAGATACATACACTTTTGCATGTGGACCGTATTTACCAATTTCAAGAAGATTGTACTGATTTTGCCATCCTTCAAGAGGTTTAAGCTTTTTTCGTTTATACTCCCGAGCAACTACATTTGTAATTGCAATAGAAGCAGCAACTAAACTTGCATTCGCTTGTGGAGATCCCATACTCTCAAGCGCACGAAATTCCAACAGTATCATTTTACCATGGGATGGATGATCTGGCACAAAGGAGTTATATTTTGCTTTTCCTGTTAACCACCATGTATATGGAAACACCCCGTCTGTATTATCTTTGTCTTCTTTAAAAGCAAGATGTATCGGATACTTCCAGTTATGAGCAATATACCTCGCAAGTGGTTCACGAAGACCCCTTTCTAAGCAGCTCTCGTATACTCTGACATTTATCAATTTAGAATCAAATTCCTTAGTACTTAGAGGAAATGGAAAAGCATCCATCCTACATAGTTTGAAATCCTTAATATCAAAGAAAACGTTTCCCCTCATAGCAGGCATCATAACAAAGGGGCGCAAGGAGTGAAAATGACTACCATCTTTGTTGTATGCAATAGTATTATCGATCATTGGTGAGGATGCAGATGCTCCTAATAGGAGGACACTTACAAATCCCATTGCATCAAAGAAATATTCAAAACTGGTGTAAGGAACCGCTACATTTGGAGATGTATGGATCCCAAATGAGCACTCGCTTAGACCTTTAAGGTGATAAAAAAAATTATTTCCTAAATCAAGGGTAAACTGGTTTAGTTTCCATTTATCTGTATTATCCCTCATCCCTTCGTAACGATGGCCATCAATCCAAGTACCATCATGATTTGCATGGCCACCTATAAGTGCAATCCTTGCTTTTTTAGCATCTGCTAGCTGGTATCCGAGATTGTAAGTTTCCTTGATAGAATTAAATAATTCTAAAAATGGCTCCCCCAAGGTAAATACTTTTTTTGTGATCAATTCAGCGAGGCCATGATGCGTTTCTGCACGAGCTCTTTTTTCTTTTCCAAAAATGGTCGGATACTTACGGAGAAATTGATGATATTTATTATCCACAAGTGCAAACTCTAATTCGGTACCTACTGTATAGACATCAGGTTCAGAATAACCTTCTGAGGAAATTTTCCAACGCTTAATGATATTATTCAAAGCGCGTTTTCCCAAAACACTTATCAACTTTTGATCCTTTTCATTAAAGGGATCTAATACTCTTGAGTTTTTTGCTTCGCCCATATAAATTCCTCATTTATTAATATGCCATACCCCATGCTGTCATATGTTATATTCATTTAGATATACCAAATTGAGGTGAACCATATAGATCCCATGACCGCATTATGTGACATGACTTACTAAATTCTAATAAAGAGACAGCGTTGTAACGAGCAGTTTGTTGATACTAAACCCGGGTAGGTATTAAACAAATATCTATAACATTGCATAACAAATTGTAAACATAGCAAACCTGTCTCCGCCTTACATACATATAAATCTAATCAACTAATACAATAGGAATCAAGAATGAAAAGCTTCTTGACAGGACATTAGTAGCATATTCTTATTTGAGTTGTCTATTTTTATCATTTAAATATTGAATATAAATAAAATATATTTATTATTGGCTTTTTATCAAAAAATTTAACATATTTACATTAAAGACATCAATATTTTAAAATTGGGTCTTACCACATGATAGTGGGTTCGGAGAGTGTTAAGTGGGTTGAAGTAAATGGGATAAATTCAACTTTGTGAGTTCTTCCAAATCTTAAACCCTTTGTATTCTTCAAAATCCTCATCTTCCCAAGAATGTTCCATTCTCAAATATTCAATCATTTTGGAACTAGGTTTCACCTCAAGAATGAATTCTGCAATTAATTCTTTCAGGTCGGGATGGTCTTCAATTTCAAATTGCTCTTCAAAATAGGTTACCGATTCAGGATGACTTTCCAATAATTCTCTAATCGCATCTACCGCCATTTCACCAACACCATCCATTTTTAACTTATTATAATATTCTTTCAGTTTTGAGCTGTAATCCATTATTGCACCCATGTTGGATAAGTTGTCACTACTTTCCTTGCCGAATTACGCCTAACAGCAACTTTTATCCCTCTATATGTACCTATAAGAAGATCTTCAGTAGAGTTAGGGAATTCTTTCAACACTTCATTGAAGTTGAATTACAAAGAAGAAAAAAAGAATGGCATCCCCAAGGGGATTTGAACCCCTGTTGCCGCCGTGAAAGGGCGGTGTCCTAGACCAACTAGACGATAGGGACGCCGACAGACAAATATATGAAATTTTAATGTTTTAATAGTCACCCGTCCGCGGCTCGAACGCGGGACAACCTGCTTAAAAGGCAGATGCTCTACCAGCTGAGCTAACGGGTGTCCTATTAAAATAAAAGGTTGCATTGAGCTACTCTCCCACACGGTCGCCCGTGCAGTACCATCGCCG
>CAZJDM010000279.1:0-2931 GCA_964544765.1 uncultured bacterium | reverse complement strand
AATATATCTGCATGTTAATAGTCCCTATGATCAATTAACCGAATTATATAAGAAAGCCAAAATATTTTGGCATGCCACAGGTTACAAAGAAGATTCCAGTAAAAATCCCGAAAAAATGGAACATTTCGGTATAACTACTGTAGAGGCCATGAGTTATGGACTTGTTCCTATTGTTATAAACAAGGGCGGACAAGTTGAAATCGTTGAACCTAAACGATCCGGATTTTTATGGGAGAATGAAGATCAATGCATTGAATACACCCAACGAATAATTGAAAATAATGATTTAAGACAGCAACTAGCTAAAGCTGCTCACGAACGAGCCCGCTTATACTCAATTGAGTCTTTTAATAAAAACTGCCAAGAAATATTTTCTAATTTATAGTTTTTAAGGAAGTTGGTATATCAAAATATGATGAAGCAACCTTACGCAATTTCTCCCAATTTGAAGCTCAAATACAATTTCATGTAAACCAATATTGGGATCAATCTACCACTAAAATGGCCAATGATTTGTATCAATCATTAAATGACCTATGGCCAACTAATGACCTGCAAACAATAGTTGACAGATTAAATGATGAAAAACAAAAACAACAAAAATATATTGAAGGACTGGAAAGCTCTGTAAAAGAAGTAAAAGGTTATAACCAAAACATAATAAAAGAAAAAGATATAGTCATTAAGGGCTTAAAAGCATCAATAGACGAGCTGAAAAATTATACTCAGCAAATAATTCAAGACAAGGACCGATTTACTCAAAAAATTATTCAAGATAAGGACATAATAATCCATGGGCTGGAAAATTCCGTCAACGAATTTAAGATCTATAATGAAGATCTTGTAAAAAATATGAAAGAAAAAGATCACATTATAATCCATAAAGACAGCACTATTAAGGAATTACATTACGATATTCAAAAGCTAAAAGCTATATTGGATTCAGTATACAACACCAAAACATACAAATTAGCATCACTTATCAAAAAAACCATGCTCTCTCCCAAAACTATTACTAAAAGTGTTCTGGGTGATCAAGGTTTAGATCAAATAAAAATTCAAATAAATAAACTTAAAAGTAATACCTCTGTAAATAAGTTAAAAAATCAGGATCATGTTCGTATTTTAGTTTTAAATCCCTACTTTCCTACCTTAGGAGGTGGAGAAAAGCATATGGGATATTTATGTAAATTTTTTGAAGATTATTTTCCTAATGTAGAAATCCACATCTTGGTATTTAATGTAAAAAACCTAAAAGTTCATTCACGTAATTTTCCTCAGATCTCGGATCTAAATTCTCGATTTGGATTATCTTTAAGGAAAACATCATTACTTCCCTTCAATGAAATTGGTCCCAAGGAAATAGCCGGCTTATCTAAATCCTATGATTTATTTATTAACTTTATGTTTTTAAGTAAACAAATTGGCTTAGCCAGCAATAATATCTACATGTGTATGTTTCCTCCCAAACCATCTTCTTTTGACAATAAACAATTCAACAACTGGTTAGCCGATACCAATTTTAAAAGCAGTTATAACAAAGTAATATCCAACTCCCAATTCACCAAAAACTGGTTCCAGAAATACTGGAGCAATAAAAAAGCAAAGGTCCTATACCCTCCTGTTTTCAGCGAAGTGGATCTACCCAATATGTACAATGATGGTTCCAAAGAAAATATCATTCTATCTGTCGGTCGATTTTTTGTGGGAGATCATTCTAAAAAGCAAGATCTTTTAGTTGATTTTTTTCTTAACCATCAACAGTTATTCAAAGGATGGGAACTGCATCTGGTAGGTGCTTTAGAGGAAGTTGAGATACACAAGGCTTATGTGGAGAAAATTAAATCTAAAATAGATAAAGCAAAAGGACCAGCAATCTATCTACACGTTAATAGTCCATATGATCAATTAACCGAATTATATAAGAGAGCCAAAATATTTTGGCATGCCACTGGCTACAAAGAAGATTCCAGCAAAAACCCTGAAAAAATGGAACATTTCGGTATAACTACCGTAGAAGCTATGAGTTACGGCCTTGTTCCTATTGTCATAAACAAGGGCGGGCAGGTTGAAATCGTTGAATCTGAACGATCCGGATTTTTATGGAAAAGTGAAGATCAATGTATTGAATACACCAAACGAATAATTGAAAATAATGATTTAAGACAGCAGCTAGCCAAAGCTGCTCACGAACGAGCCCGCTTATACTCAATTGAGTCTTTTAATAAAAACTGCCAAGAAATATTTTCTAATTTGTAGTTTATATTTAATATCCATTTCATACCCTTTAAAAGAGTATTAATTGTATACAAATAGTATACAGAAAGACAATTTACATATTTTATATCTTGTTTATACTCTATTAAAGAGTATAATATGAATATGGATAAAAAAGACAAAAATTCTACAAAAAATTTAGGCCCACAAGCCGCCAGATTAATTTTAACCCTATACGAAAGAAACCGTAGCACTTTTACACTTGATGAAGCTCGACAAATTATAGGCTTGGAAGGACAATCATTTAGGAATTTTATTCATCGTTTGGTAAAAAAAAATATTCTCACAAACCTCACAACAGGGCTTTATACGATTGTTCCTTTTGAACTTGGAAACAGAGGAGAATTTATGACAAACCAGTTTGTTATTGCCAGAGAGGTCGTAAAGAAAAAATTAAAAAACATTGAGGCACAATACTATATTTCTCATGCATCAGCTATGGAAATACACCAAATGGTGACTCAGCCACTACTGATCGTCTATACAACTGTAACAAAACAGATTAAACAAAATCCAAATGTATTGGGAACGGAATTTAGGTTTGTAACATGCAAGTCTGATCATTTCTTTGGAGTAAAGAAGTTTTGGATAGATAAGTCAGAAATGGTTTTTGTGAGTAATTTAGAAAAAACAATTATTGATGGTCTCAAAAGA
>CAZJDM010000278.1:0-2935 GCA_964544765.1 uncultured bacterium | reverse complement strand
ACAGGTTTAGATTTCGGACCCATATCGATTCAATTCTACGGAATTTCCACTCTCTATTTTGCCTTCCGATACGATGATATGTTTTGGTCCGAGACATTCACCGGACCTCGTGTCGGACTGAGATACCAAAATCATGTGTTTGTCCTTGAAGGACAGATGTCGCTTTACAAATCTGTTTCCTTTGGAAATGATATTAACACTGAAAATAAATCAAAATTTAATTTCATGCGCCTTAATTTATCGGGAGATATAGGATCCTACAACAGCATGGGTAGTTTCATATACAGATTCATGAAAGGAAAGTCCTCTTCATTCTTGCATAAAAGCAACTCATACACCTTAGCTTTTTATGCTAACCGCAAAGTTTGGGTTAAGTATCAATTGGGTGGATTTGCGGCTCTGGAAACAAACATAAAAGAGTACGGTCTAACCGCATACGACAATTCAGAAACCAAGTTTTATCCTAAGGGTGGTATTAATTTTTCTCTCTCCTTTTAATCTTATTAATTTTGTATCTTCGTAACAACGCTAAGAAAGTTTGAAAAATACAAACCGTTTATAGCATTTGTTCGTAAACTGAAAATATCTTAAAGAGAATCTATTTATTGTTCCACAGTTGCTGCAAAAATGATCGCCAGAACAAAATATTTATTCTATCAATCACTCTATCAACAGTATCAAACGATACCAGATAAAATTTTTGAATAATATTTTCTTCTTTTAACGCAAAAAGTCCCTTTAAATCTGTTTTCTGTATTTTTTTTGAAGCTTTCACTTCAATAGCGGTATGATCACCAATAATAAAATCAACCTCTTGTTTGCTTTTAGCACGCCAAAAGCAAATAGTATCTTTTTTTCTCAAATAACTAACATAGGCCATTAACTCTTGAAAAATGAACTGCTCGAAGCTCATTCCAAAAACATCAGAATTTGGATCAATGTATTTTGTTCGTCTAATACCATGTACCACACCAATATCAAAAAAATAAAACTTAGGTGTTTCAATTGATTTTCTTTTTTTAGACTCGCGCCATGGTTCAATGATATAACCTAACAACGTATCCTGCAAAATAATAAAATGCTCTTTAACAGTTGAAACAGATAAACCTACATCACTGGCCACCTTTGAATAGTTTATTACTTGAGTATTACACAAAGCTGCTACTTTTAAGAACCTTATGAAATTTGGTAGTTTTCTAATGGAGGCTTCAATCTGTATCTCTTCTTTCAAATAGGTATTTATATAAGCATCCAATTGTTCCTCAGGATCCTTACTGAGGTAAACTGCCGGCAAACCTCCAAACATTAAATATTTGTCTAAATCAAAATTCGGTATTTCTAAAAATGTCAAGGGGTAAAAGTTTGCCTGCCATGCCCTGCCTGCAAGCATATTAGCTGACTCTCTTTTTAATTTCCTAGCGCTAGAACCCGTTAATAAAAAATGAAGTTCTGTTTTTTCAATTAACCTGTGTACTTCATCTAGTAATATTGGAATTTTTTGTACTTCATCTATTACGATCCATATTTTATGACTTGATTCGATCATATTCTCTAGATCATGTGGATTTTCATGTAAATGTAAAAAATAATCTGCTTTCAAAAGGTCAATTATCATTACTTTTTTGTCCAATTGCTTTTTAATTAACATGGTTTTTCCGGTCCCACGAGCCCCAAAAAAGAAAAAAGACTTTTGTCTTAATAAGTTATTAAGATTAATATTACGATCTAGAAACATTATATACCTCATTATTTACGATTCTACACTAAAATAATATGATAAATTTATGGTAGCATCAAATAATATTTTAAACAAACAATTCCTTTTATATTTATAACTGTTTATGAGCGTTCATTATAGGGGGACTTCAAATTTCATGGTGGAAATCTTGAATAAAAATACTACATTTCGCTTAACTATTATTCTATTTGACACACATTTCGTTTAATGATTTAAAAAACTATGATCTAAAGGTGGTTTTTGCTCATTGTGAGAATATAAAAGAAAATCAGTTACCCATTTATCTATGTTATCGTTGAGCAAGAGGAGACACAGACTGCTATATACTGCCCTTTAATACCCATCTATTTCTCTTAAGTCTCACTCCATTTTCACTCCACTTTACCCGCTGGAGATTTTCCCACGTCCAAAAACTGAACCTATGCAACTCGTTCTATATGCTTAATTTCAACTACTGTTTCTACACCTAGCCTATCTAAATATTTTAAAAGTTTCTCTATACTAGTTTTAGAAATTTTACCTGTAACTAGCTCACTAACTCTTGGTTGGGGTATATCGAGAATTTTTTCTAGTTCTCTTTGTTTTAGGTTGCGTTTTTCAATGATTTTTAAAATTTCGCTTAAAAGTTGAGCTTTGATTTTTAATGATGAAGACTCGTTTTTAGAAAATCCTAAATCATCAAAAATATTTCCTTTTGTAGTTTTAGGTGTATTTACCATTTATCTCTCCTTGCTAACACTTTTTTTAGTCTAAATTTAGCTGTATTTAAATCTGTTAGGGATGTTTTTTTACTCTTTTTTTCAAAACAATGGAGAACAAAAATTCTGCCTTTTATTTTTCTATAATAGATAGTTCTATACCAAGATCGATTATCGTATGACTTTATCTCAAAAACGCCAGTAGCAATAGACTTCATAGGTCTACTATTAGATGGAGTCTTTCCTGTTTGAAGTTGATAAAGAGCAAATCCTATGTCCTGCCTTACTGCCGAAGGAAATGACTTTAATATCTCTAAGGAATTTCCTTCCCAAGTTATACCACCTAAAATTTCGTTCATATATCTCTCCTTAATATACAATATATTGTATATTATAATTTGTGTGTAAATAGCAAGAAAAAATTTGATACGCACTTGTTATTGCAATATTTGGTATTGGGTGTAAATTGTTGATTATTATCTAAAAATAATTGAAAATA
>CAZJDM010000277.1:0-3014 GCA_964544765.1 uncultured bacterium | reverse complement strand
GTTTTACAATATAATCATCTGCTCCCAATTCTAATCCATGAATGCGGTCCTCTGCCTCACCAAAAGCGGTTAAGAATATAACCGGCGTATTGGGATGTATTTTTTTTAATTTTTGAGCGACCTCAAACCCAGAGCCATCAGGTAGTCCTACATCCAAAAGAGTTAAATCAAAACTTCTATATTTAAACTGATCCTCAGACTCTTGAGCCGTCTGGGCCCATGACATATTATAACCTTCTTGGATAAGAAAATCGATTAAGGTTGATCCGATGTTTACTTCGTCTTCAACTAGAAGTATTTTTTGACTATTTTTAGCCTTTATATTCACCTTACTGTTTCTAGTTTTATTCTTTATACTCATTTTATTGCTTTACTGTTATTTCTAATAGCTAAAATACCTCAATTTGCTTCATTTGAAAAAATAAGTCCGCTTTGAATCCCTGGTTCAAGTAAAATTTTGAAATCCCTTTCATTTTTTTCATCAGGGATGTAACCAGATAAAGACCAACTCCTGCTCCCATAGATTCACTACCTTTAGAAAAAATAGTCCCTAGTTGGGAGGATAAGATATTTTGTTTGGTTCCATTATCTTGATATGAAACGCAGAACAAATTACCTTCAACTTTAGAAGTAAGTTTAACTTTAACCGGATTTTGTCCAGAATGTTTAATGGAATTTTCAATCAAATTTTTAAAGATTATACTTAACGCACTTGGATCCACTGGTAAAACCTGCTTGGCTAAGTGTACATCCCATACTACTTTTCCTGTAAAATAAGGATTCATTTTTATTAGAAAGTTCTCCAACCATGATCGTAATTCTAGATTTTGACAATGCACAATTCCACCGCCTTCTATTCGTGTAAGTTCCAAGGTTTTTTCAACTTGTGATTCAAGACGGGTTGTATCATTTAAAAGACGGTTAAGTAGATTTTGAATTTTTTCATTCCGAGGTGAATTATAAGCAAGGGCCTCAGCTTGCAGCCTAATACTGGTTAACGGAGTTTTTAATTCATGGGTTACTGAAGCAAAAAAAGCCTGTAAACTTTTAGTTTGCTTGATGCTCTGATAGAAAATCCATAATTGAATAAAAGATAGGATTAAGATGATAATTAAAAATGCCCCTGATTCCCAATAAATCATATTCTTAGTTTGTTGGAGCTTACTTTCAATTTTGTCACTATTAACCCCCAACTGCATGCTTAAAACCGCAATCTGATCCGCTTGAGAATTAACTGTTTTGGCCCACCAGGCTCCCATAATGAATATAAAAATTACTAATAGGAACCATGGTAAGGTTACTGATGACAAAAGCCCTAAAAATTTATTTTTCTTATTTTTTTTAAATAATGTCTGGTTTCTTTTAAATAATAATCGCAAAGATAAATCCTCAGTTATTAGAAAAATTAGAAAATTTTTCTTAATTATCCGTCTTTAATAACTCTTCTTTAATCGCGCCTGCTAAGCCTTTTATATGACCTTCAGTATGACAAGTCGAGAGAAATCCTACTTCAAATGCCGCGGGAGCAAGATAATAACCCCTTTGTATTAACCGATGATAAAGCTTTTGGAAGATACTTTTATGTACGTCAGGTATCTTTTCAAAAGTTCTTATCGGTTGATCCGGATCAATATCTATACCAAGTGCCATCCAAAATAGAGAACCAAATGTTTGAATTCTAATTTGCAGATTATCAGGAAGAGTTGGATTCACCTTTTGGTTAATTTCATTTTTTAAAATATCAGATAAATTAATAAGGTTCTTATATGGATTTTGATTACATAGCTTCTTTAAAGTGGCTAAACCAGCTTTCATGGCAACAGGATTTGCACTTAGTGTACCTGCTTGGTAGACAGGACCTGATGGGGCAATTAAATCCATAATATTTGATTTCCCAGCATAAGCACCTACAGGAAAGCCTCCTCCAATAATTTTTCCATATACCGCAATATCAGGCTCAACACCAGAAATCTCAGCCATACCACCAAAAGCGGTACGGAAACCAGTAATAACTTCGTCAAAAATAAGTAGAGATTGGTTTTTAGTTGTGATCTCTCTTAAGGTTGATAAAAAATTGTCTTGTTGAATTAATAAACCATAATTAGCCGGTATTGGTTCTACAATCACTGCGGCAATTTGATCTTCATAGATATCAAATGCTTCAGTTATAGCATTGATATCATCTAACGCTACTACAACCGTATCTTTTGCTAAATTTGAGGTGATACCGGCGCTGTCAGGTGATGCTAGTTCAGCTAAACCCGAACCTGCTTTTACTAACATACTATCGGTATGACCATGATAGCACCCACTGAACTTGATGATCTTGTCACGTCTAGTAGCCGCTCTAGCTAATCTAATAGCGGACATAACAGCTTCGGTACCAGAATTTACAAACCTGATTTTTTCAATCCAAGGTATCTTTTTCATTATAAATTCCATCAGCTCTAAGGAATAAGGTTCGGCGGTCCCATAGGTCCACCCATTTTCTATCCCTTGAGAAATAGCACTGGAGACGTCTTGATCATTATGACCCAAAATCAAAGGTCCCCATGACATGCAAAAATCAATATAGTCATTTCCGTCCACATCAAAAATAACCGGTCCTTGGGCTGATTTTATAAATAAAGGTGTCCCTCCCACACTAGCGAAAGATCTCACAGGGGAATGCACTCCACCAGGCGCTAGTTGTTTAGCTTTGGTAAATAACTTTTGAGAGTTAAAAAAAGTTTTGGTAGTTGTATTCATGCTCCCTCCATTAATAACGTAGTGCGCAAGTTTCACTTACCCACCGCAGTTTAAGCATTTAAGGCGCGATGGATGAAACCCACAATATGTTCACAACATGTTGATCCATTTTCGTGCTTCTCTAGCTCCGTAGGAGATTACAATTGATGCTCCTGCCCGGAAAAAAGAGGTCCAAGCTTCCATATGCGCCTTAGGACTATTGATTAAGTTGTTTTGTCCCAATAATTCGATGGCAGCATACTCTCCACTAACTTGATAAACGGCCC
>CAZJDM010000276.1:0-3090 GCA_964544765.1 uncultured bacterium | reverse complement strand
CTTTGTATCTCAATTGCATCACTACCATACTCTAATGCATATTCTTGTTTTTCAACTTTAGAAGGTAGCTTTCCAGGCTTTCTGATAACATTAAAAGGGATTTTGAGGGCAGAAGCTAAAGGAGCACCAATAATAAAACCTCGTGACTCAATACCAATTATTTGATCAATTTGTTTATTCTGATATCGACCAATAAGATGATCAATTATAGAAGAAATCCCCCTTTTGTGCCTTAATAAAGGCATGATATCCTTAAAGCCTATTCCCGGCTTAGGAAAGTCGGGCACCTCTCTAATCAAATCGGTTAAATCCTTAATAGACAAACATTCTGTACTATTCATATTTTCTTTAAATACCCTCTAATTAATACCTAGTTATATCTTCAATGTTAATATTCTATTAATTTTATAACCTTACCTTTAATTATTTGGCAAACTACAAAACTTTACCAAAATTATTTAAAGATTTTCAAAAATAAGACGAAACAAACATTAAATGGAGCAAAAAGATTAAAACTCCTTCGGACTTGCGAATAATATACGAGGATTTTAATGAAAGCAACAAAGATATATATTAACATTAACAAAATATTGCTCCTACTTTTTTCAATTACTATTTTTACTATTTTCCACGGTACGATTTTAGCGAAAAAACATGTTGATGAAGATGCCAAAAAAGAAGCCAGGCAGCTATTCAACGAAGGATTAAAATACACTCAAAGTGACGATCCGGATGACCTGATAAAAGCTAAGACAGCCTTTACTAAAGCTATCCAAATTGATCCTTATTATGTCGATGCCTTTGCGGAACTTTCATTAGTTTATCTGGATTTACATGACTCTTTGGACATGAGCCTAAAAAATCTAAAAACAGCTTTTGAGTTAGCAAAGCATGTTATTGAATTAGCTCCTGATAAACCTGTCGGATATAGAACCTTAGCTGATTTAATGTATGAAATAGGACAAATTGATGAGTCTATCCAATTAATCAAAAAAGCATTATTTATTGACGCTAATGATCCTAAAAGTTTATTCGTTCAAGGAAAAATTAACCTGTTCCAAGATCCCGAAACAGCCATTAAAAATTTTAAAATGGCCATCTCTAATTCCAAGAATCCCGAACCGTTTATAGCTTATTATGTTGTGGCAATCAGCAAAGTGGAACCAATAAAAAGGCAAATTTCCCTATTAGAAGAATTATTATCTAAACATGAAACAACAGAAGTCTTAATTGCTTTAGCCGAAAACTACACTCAAGTTGGTGAAGCGAAAAAAGCTATAGAGGCATATAATAAAATTTTAAAGATCCATCCTCATGATTTGAGAACCAGAATTAATATAGCGATAATAAAATATTTAAAGCTCAAACGTTATGATGATGCTTATAATGACTTAAAAGATTCACTGGTCATCAAAGAAATCCCTATGGATGATGGCAGCAAAGCTGTCGTTTATGGCCATATGGGAATTATAAGAGTTTTTCAAAAACGAAGTAAGGACGCTTTGAAAAATTTTAAAAAAGCCTTAAAACTGGAACCAGAAAGTATAGATCTTGCAAATGCCATAAGTTTTGCCTACCAAGATAACAAACTACATAAAGATTCCCTTGATTTCTACGATATAGCAATGGAAATAGCTCCTCAAAACAGCGTATACTATGCATTAAAGGCCAGCGTTTTATCTCAGCATTTTAAGAGCTATAAAAAAGCAATAGCGCTTTTACAAAAGGCTCTGGAAATTAGCCCTGAAGAAATTCAATACTATAATGAAATTGCCTTCACCTATTATTTTATGACTGATTATGAAAAGGCTCTAACCAATTTTAATGAATCCTTAAAAAGAGATCCGACAGATGGAATTACTCATTACAACAAAGGTTGTGTATTATCTTTGATGAATAGAACCAAAGAAGCTTTTATCGCCCTAAAAACATCTTTCAAATTTTCACCTGAACTGATCCAAAACGCCAAATCCGATCCAGATTTAAATAACGTTAGAAATGACGGTCTTTTGAAAAATTCTTTTAAAAACAGCAAGGTATTTAATACTCCCGAAGAAATACCAATGCCCGCCACAGCCAAATAACCTAACATCACCGAACATTCTAGAGAATTTTTACAAATAATTTATTTGTTTTTTGTAAAAATTGTATATTTTTTTACCAGTTGTTTATTTTTGACTTTTAAAGGAGATTTTATGAAGGTAATTAAGTATTTATCCCACATCCTAGTAACACTTGTCTTTACCATTTCAACCCTTGGAGCTGGTACGAACAAAGACAAGAAATTAGAAGGAGTAAAAGTAAAAAAACCAATCGACTTTAGATTAGAAATTGGTCCTAATTTGAAATATACTACCCCCCTGTTTAAAGACTTTTCTTCAGTATTTAGTTATCGTTACCGACAAACGAGTACACCTGGAAAAAATATCGCAAAAACTCATCTTTTTATTAATACAACTACTATCCCGGTAATTGAAAAATTGTCTATTGTTAACTATCTTGAAATCGCTGCCAATGTAAGCACCTCAACCTTTACCAAGCCTCTGGAACAAGGTGGTGAGGGTATCTACAATGAGTTAGCCGTAAAACACAAGTTTTAATAGTTAATTATAATAAAAATAATATTAAATACTAATAATTAAGGAATATTAAGATTATGAAATTATCTACAATTACTACAATTAAAAGTAAAAGAACAAAAAGACTAAAATCAATAAAATACATACCAGTGGTACTATTAATAACCGCAATTAGCTTTAACGCTTCAGCAGCCAAGAAAAAAACCCTTGTATATTGTTCAGAAGGGAGTCCTAGTTCTTTTAATCCTCAAATATCAACTGATGGAACAACTTTCAACGCCAGCTCCAAACCAATCTATAACCGTCTAGTAGAATTTAAACGTGGAGAAACAAAAATTGTACCTGCCTTGGCCACCTCATGGAACTTTGATAAAAAGACATTAAGCTATACTTTCAAATTACGCAAAGGTGTTAAATGGCACAAAACTAAATATTTTACTCCTACTAGAGATTTCAATGCTGACGATGTGTTATTTTCCTTTAATCGTCAAAGATTAAAAAAACATCCTTA
>CAZJDM010000275.1:0-3119 GCA_964544765.1 uncultured bacterium | reverse complement strand
GCACGACGGGTGAGAACTGGGGGCCGGATTAGAAATAATTCGGTCTACCACCTGGATACAATATGAGTAATATGCTGTCGAGATTTGGGATATTTATTTCTTTAATCATATTAATAAGTTGCGAAGAACCAGCTTATGTGGCATCACAACCTGGCGAAACCGCTAACCAAGAAGAAACATTAGCTTTAGGTTCTATTACAGATTATGACAGAAATTCAGCTTATATACTATCAGTACCTCATGGGAAATATGATATTAACACCGGTGACTTAGGAGAAAGTTTCTGCCAACAAATCAATTGGGATTGTATAATCGCGGAAGGTTATAGAAGCAAAGATCACCCTATCAATGTTTCAAGACCAACTGAAGGAATCGGTGTATCAACTGGATATGAAACCTTAACTTCTAGAGCCCAAATCGTTTTTGATGCCTACATGGATGCCATAAACTCCATAATAGATGATAATTATAAACTATATGTTGAAATACACGGTCATTCTAGGGCTGAAAGCGCATGGCAAATTGAGATCGCAACGGTAGGGTTGAGTATACCCCAATCAGAAAGAATAAAATATCTATTACAAAACGAATTAGATCTCGTGGGTTTACCGGATTATGAAATACTCGTGGAAAACATCGATGATATCTACTACAAAGCCCAATCATCCAAATCTAATGGCACTTTAAGTAATTTTAGCCCCGTTATTCATATGGAGTTTCCAATAGAACTAAGAAGAAACCATTTATCATCAATAACTGAATTTATTATTTCAGCTTTACCTAATCTTGTAGCACAAGAATTCTAAATAAAACGAACCAGCCGCGTTAACTACTTGGTCGAAACTTTCCACCTACCATATCGCACCGTTCTTTAGGATAATTCGGCTCATAAACCATTTTCTTATACAACATAGCAGACATTTCACAATTTGCATAAGAATTGTATGGAGCTGGACATTTGCCATTAACTAATGTACCGTCATCCTTTGCACACTCAGATTTAAAAATATCATCAATGAATTCTTGAGTTAAGTTCAATAATTCATCACAACCATTTTCTCTCTTACATGAAGCGGTTAGATTTGAAGTACCAGAGGCACCTACTCTAAAGTTATATTGAATCTCATCGACTGAAAACCCTCCTCCACCACACATATGCGGAAGGATGGATGCCCCTCTTTGAACCGAAAACTGTGGATAATCAGGAAAAGCTACCTTACAAGAAGGATAGGAACTAAATTTTGCGGGACATGGACTTTCATATAGGTTCCACCGGAACAGGCTTCTCTAGTGCTATCGACTGCGGCTGGTTGAACATTATAATAATCAGTACACAAGTCAGATCCTTCAGATGCATCTTTCATCAGACAACTACTATCAGGAGTTCCATCACTTTCTCCACTTGTTGTTTGAGTTGATTGAGAAGAGTCAGATGATTTAGAAGACGAAGACTTACTTCTTGAAATCGTCTCTTGATCATCGCAAAAAGTAATCCATATTAAGCTAAAGATTAACAAAGTAATAGATAGTAAATTACTTTTGGAAATTACTAACATTTTTCCCTCTCCATGATAAATTTAAATTTGGAAGAACTTTACAAATGTTTAATCGGGAGAATTTATTGATTCTGTTTCTCTCTAAAAACATATATAATGGAAAAAACACAATAGATAAAAATTACTTATTAACTAACCAACCATATAAAAGGTTGGGACTTCAGCGGGGTATTTTTATGAAAAGCAAACTAAAAATATTTCTTCTAGCTGGTTTATGCGTATTAATCTTAAATATTATTGTCAATTGCGACGATGATGAGACCTCAGAATTAAAGATAGATCCCGAGGAAGAGAAAACAGTAAAGCAAAAATGTCAAACTCTGGTAGATTCGTTTACGATCGTTAGCTCTTCATGTCCTAATAGTAATAGCGATAACCAAAATAATAACGAGAATAGCAATAGTAATAGTAGTAACAGTAACCAAGACAATTTCAAAAAACTAATGCAAAATGAAACCTGGAGAGACATATGGAGCGGATTATGGAAAACGGAGGTTGAAGCCGTCTTTGGATGCGATAACGCCTCTCATATTATTGCTGCATACGATGAATGTGTTGATTGGATCAATACCAACTGGATTGACAGTGATGATTGTGAAATAGATTTTGAATTACCATCATCTTGTCAAGACATCATCTTTACGATAAATGATAAGGTAGATGATAATATTGAAGATTAATTCCAAAATTTGGGCATTATTTATCTTATTATGGGTATGGTCATCCTCTGGTCAACTTTTATCACTCGATCAAGAAGTATTTATCAAAATAAGAGATCTAACCTTGCGGATTCTAGGTCAATTCCCTCCCGATAAATATCATTATGTTGGTATTGGTAGAAGTCCTACCCCTATTATGGCTTTGATGGAAGAGTTAGGAATTGAGATTTCGCAAATACCTCTAACTAAATTTCAATATCCCACTGATAGTGAAAGTAGATGGAATTATCCCTCGGGAGAACCACTTGGACCTTATCAGTTAAATGAACTTTTTGAACATTTTGATAAATTTTTGATTTCACCTTCTTTGGTAGGTGATAAAAAACTACTTATCATAGATTTTCAAAATCAAGGCTGGACATTGATATCCGCAGCTGAACATATAAACCTATACTTAAAAAATAGAGGTCGATCCACTCAAGTGGAGTTACTGGGCCTTACCGGCTATGACAGAGGCATCTCATTTGATTCCAACCTACCATATAATTACATCCCTTTAACTGATTATCCAAAATTGCAGTATAAAGTCCACATGGAAGAATTTGAAAAAGTTTCTAAATATCCTCAATGGGACATAAGATTTGATTATATTGATGATGCCAATACAGTACGACCAGAATATACTGAATTCAGAGCTACTTTGAGAGGCTTTTGGTCGGCAGGAGAAAGGGATTCTATTAGAACAGAGTTAGGATTAAATAATGTGCCCAAACCGACACCCTCAACTCATCTGACTGGATCACAAGATCCCTGTAATACTTTACGAGAAACAGTATCACAACCAACAACCGTAAGTTAGGCCTAGACCCCACCTTGACATGAAAAATAAAAAAAATTTGATTTT
>CAZJDM010000274.1:0-3184 GCA_964544765.1 uncultured bacterium | reverse complement strand
AAATTAGGAAATAAAGTTAATGAAAAAAACTAAAATATCGTTAATTGGTTATGGCTATTGGGGTCCGAATGTAGCTAAAAATATCCATATTAACAACAATATGGATTTACACTCAATCTGCGATCATGATGAGGTTCGCCTTAATATTGCAAAATCAGTCTATATTGAGCAAACCTCTTATGAATCAGATTACAAATTAATCCTGTCAAACGTTGAAATTGACGCTGTTGCAATAGCGGTTGAAACGAGTAGTCACTTTAACCTAACAAAAGAAGCTCTTCTAGCTGGAAAACATGTCTATATTGAAAAGCCCTTTACCGATACAGTTGCAGAAGCTGAAGAGTTAAAGGAGTTGGCAGACTCATTAGGTCTGACAATTCATGTTGATCATATTATGATCTATCATTCGGTTGTAAAAAGAATGAAAGAAATGTTTGATAGTGGTGAATTAGGAGAGATATTATATTTTGATTCCATGCGGATGAATTTAGGTCAAATCAAAAAAGATGTTAGCGCCATGTGGGACCTTTCCATTCACGATTTATCTATAGTTGATTATATAACCAATGGTAAGTTACCAGCATATGTAAATGCAATTGGCGCTAAATATTACAATCCTAGGGAGAGCTTGTGTCACCTATCACTTAAGTATGATAATTTTTTAGCTCATATGCAGTCAAGCTGGATTTCCCCATTAAAGGAAAGAAGAATTGTTTTGGCGTGTACTTTAAAGATGGTTGTGTACGATGACATGAAAAGTGTTCAAAAGCTAATGATATACGATAAGGGTGTGGATGTAATTAGCGGAGATAATATAGATTATCCAGAGTATGCGGTCAAAACAAGAGAAGGGGATGTGCACGCACCTTATATAAAAGAAGAAGACGCTTTGTACAATAGTATTGAGCACTTTAGGCATTGTTTAATTTCGGGTAGCGCCTCTTTGTCAGACGCAAAACAAGCAATTAGACTACAAAAAATATTAGAAATTGCCGATAATAAAATGAAAGATGTGAGTGGTTATGAATCTTAGAATTGATATTAAAGACAGCATTGTATTGGTTACTGGAGGGGCTGGCTTTATAGGGAGTCATCTTGTTGATCGCTTGTTAATTGAAAAAGCGAAAAAAGTGATAATTATTGACAATATGTTCCTTGGTAGTGAAGATAATCTTCAGAATGCTATTGCTCATGGCGCTGTTTTGTACAAAGATGATATTGAATTGACCTCCTCGTTAGACTACATTTTTGAAAAATATAATATTGATATAGTTTTCAATTGTGCAACAAAAGCACTTAACTATTCTTTTGTAAATCCTAAAAATGCCTTTGATACAAATGTAAATGGAGTTTTAAATATACTTGAACATCAAAGAAAGGGAAGCTTTAAAACACTCGTTCACTTCTCAACATCAGAAGTATATGGTACTGCAGAATATGAGCCTATGGATGAAAAACATCCCATTAAGCCTACCACAACTTATGCAGCAGGAAAAGCAGCGGCAGATATAGCAGTACATAGCTGGGTTAATATGTTTGATTTAGATGCTTTTATAGTAAGGCCATTTAACAACTACGGCCCAAGACAAAACTACAAGGGGTACTTAGCTGGAATTATTCCAATAACTGCATATAGAATTTTAAATGGTATGAATCCAGAGATTCACGGAACTGGACTACAAAGTAGAGATTTCATTTATGTATTTGATACGGTGGATACTATCATTAAACTTTATCCTCTTATGCAAAAAGCAGATACTGTAAATATCTCTACAGATGGTCAAATAAGCATGAAAGATGTTATCCATAGAATAGCTAGTTTTATGGAATATAAAGGTGATATTTTAAATAAACCAGCTCGTGGAGCAGATGTAGAATGTCATAATGCAAGTAATGCAAAAGTTAAGTCTATGATAGATTATCAACTCACATCATTTGAAGATGGTTTAGCTAAAACTATTGAGTGGTACAAGGGCAACATAAATTGATAAAACTTATAAAACCTTACATATCTTTTGAAGAAGTTCAAGATGAGTTCAAAGAAGTATTTGCGAGTGGTTGGTTTACAAAGGGCAAGTTTGTAGAAGAATTTAGAGAAGAGATTAAAAATTATACATGTGCAAAGTATGCATATCTTACTACTTCAGCAACTACAGCACTTACTATGGCACTCAAAGCACTAGATGTAAAAGCAGGTGATGAAGTGATTGTTTCTGACTTTTCTTTTCCTGCAACTGCAAATGTAGTAGAAGATATAGGTGCTATTCCTATTTTTGCTGACGTTGATCTAGATACTTTCAATATGCTTCCACAACAATTAGAATCTAAGATAACATTAAAAACAAAAGCAGTTATATTTGTAGATGCCCTTGGAAATCCAAGTGGGATACATGATATAAAAGAGATATGTACAAAGCACAATCTTCCACTAATTGAAGATGGAGCATGTGCAATTGGAAGCAGTGAAGCCGACATCAGATGTGGAAATATTGCAGATATTACTTGCTTTAGCTTCCATCCTAGAAAATTACTCACAATGGGTGAAGGTGGAGCTATAACTTTCAATGACTCTAAGTTTGTTGATTTTTTTGAAATCAAACTAAGCCATGGTGCAAAAGTAACTGATGGCAAGTTTGACTTTGTAGACTATGGATATAACTATAGAGTGCCAGAACTACAATGTGTGATGGGGATAAAACAACTAAAAAAACTAGATGAGATAGTTAAATCAAGAGGCTTGATAAGAGAGCAATATATCCAAGCACTAGGCCCATTAGGTTTCCAAGTACAAAAAATATCTGAAGATATAGTTTACAATGTTCAGTCATTAGTTTTTAAGATACCTGCTACTATCAAAAGAGATGAGTTAGTAAAATACCTCAAAGAAAATGGAATCGAAACTACTATAGGTACATATTGTTTGAGTGGTGGAACTTACTATGCAAAAAAATATAACAACATCCAACCAAATGCGATGTATTTACAAGAAAATACTATCACTTTTCCTTGCTATGATGGTATTGATGTGAAGTATATAGTTCAAAAGATAAAAGAGTATGTATGAAAATAGTTTTTTTAGGTTGTACAAAGTTTAGTGAAGAATTACTACAAGCTTTGGTAACTCATGATTTTGATATTTCTGCTATTTTTACTATACCGCAAGAGTTTACAGTGAGAGGTAATG
>CAZJDM010000273.1:0-3189 GCA_964544765.1 uncultured bacterium | reverse complement strand
TCAGGCCTTACGAAAGATGTCGTGCTGCTTAAATGTGGAGATTTGATCAGCCTAGAAAGTTTCTGACTATGGAGGCTTTTAACTTTACTAACAACTTTTTGGGTTATCTTTCTTTGCTTTGAACACTTTTTAAGCCAATCAAAGAAATTTTCCAATAATAATCTATTAATTTGGGAAATTTTATATTTTCCCAAGTAGGGCTTGATGTACATATTTAATCTGGTCTTATCTTTTCTCCAAGATTCTTTTTTTCCTTTGGAATATTTTTCCAGCCAGTGATCAAAGAATACAGAAGAAGGATTTTCCAAAAAGTACCGACTATCGCTGGTACAGTCGCCAATACTAGCCCTTAATCTTATCCCTTCTTTTAGAGCATCATCTTTATCGGTAAAAAAATCAGTGCGATATCTTACAAGATTCTTATTAAAATAAGCCCTGTAAGTTCTCACTCCATTTTTAGCAATGTAGGACTCGATGTGAATCAATTTTGCCATCAGGAACCATTCCTTTCTAGCAGATTCAACATCTCCTCCGTCAGTATCACTACTCTTGATTTAGAGTTATTTCCGACTTTAAAGCTACTTATTAATCCTTTGGATCTCCATCGATTAATAGTAGCCCTAGAGATCTTAAATATCTCACATGCTTCGCCTATACTTAAAATAGGCGGTAGTTTTTCTTTTAAATTTTCAAACAGCTGATCTAAGCTATGCTTAGAGGTATTGATGGATTCTACCATAGCATTTCTCCCTTATTTATTCCATCAAAAAGATGTCTTTTGATCCCTAATTTTCTTGAACTTCAGTAGATTTTGATGTGTTTATTGGTTGGTTTTTTTAGGAAGTTTTTATTGATTGACGATATATCAAGATTTGCTTTTAATTATAGAGATAGAATTTACATCTTCAGAAGTATTGTTTTGTTTTTGGTAAGAGTTAGCTAAATTGGGCAACCCTGCCTCAAGCAGTTTCTTTAAAAAAACCTCTTTTGATATTGGCCCGTTTTTCTGACAATATTCTATAAACTCTAGCTCTAATAGATCTATACTTGAATAGGTTAAAATTTTGATTTCCTCTAGATGTTTGGATTCGATAAGAGATATGGCTTTTGCAATTACATCATCAGCTACCACTTTTCGGCCTAGCTGTTTCTTATTCAGTTTTTTTACCAAACCACGCAAAGTCCTTGCTGTGGATTTTTTTACTCTAATTGGAAGAGTATTTAATGTAGTTTTTGCGGTTGGGGCAGATCTAACATCATTTGTCTGTGAACTAGTCATGAAAATTCTCCTTTTGTTTATTTGATAAGTTGATTAAAATTGATATTTGTAGTTTTTTTGGCTTGTAGCCCTATTTTTGCTGTATGATCAATTAATATAAATTTGACGGGTAATTAATGAATCTTAAAGTAAAGACATACTCTGGGTTTAAAACAAATGAGAAGCCTCTTTCATTTACAAAAGATGGCATAGAGAATGAAATTACTGAAATTGTCGATGCCTGGGTAGGTGTTCAATATGATTATTGGAAAGTAAAAGTTGAATCAGGAGAAAGATATTTATTAAAGGTCAATCGAGAAAAAGATATTTGGGAGATAGAAAATACATAATTAATAATCCTTTATTGTATTCTTTAGATCTTTCGGGTTTGAAAACCTTAAGATTTTCATATGTGAAGATTTTGGGGATTTAGTTAGCTTTTCGTACTGTTTTTTTCTAAGTGAATAGGTTTTAATCATCCAAAGTATAATTGATTTCTTGCTAAAAAATGTCTGCGTAAATCTTTCTTTATTGCCATTCCAAAGAAATTCTTTTTTAAGGATTCTAAAAACTGATCTTTTGAAAACCCTCCAGAATATAAGTATAAATGAATAATCCAACCAGATCAAATGAGAGGCTTCATTCCAATAAAGATGCCTAGTCTTGCTATAATTGCCATGAATTACCCATCCTGATTTTTGAGATATTTTATCTTTTATCCTCTTTTGAAAAATTTCTGGTGCCGTTTCCGTCCAATTTGAATCCCAAAATAAAGCATCTAATTCAATATCAGTTAAATCGAAATTTGATGATAGCTTTCTAGCTAATGTGGTTTTTCCAGCTCCGCTTGTGCCAACTATGATTACTCTAGAATTTGAAGATAACTTAGTCATGTAAGAAACAATATTTAATCATTAATCCATTGTCTACCTGAATTATGTGATAATTTTTACATAGCATATAAAGTTGCTAAACCTCGGATTAGAGTCGAGTATGATTCTAATAGGATCTAATCAAATCTCATATTTTACACTTGAGAATCTCCAGAATTTTAATATAAAACCATTTAATCTGTTGTACGGGTGTGCCATCACCACGTTTTTTACCGGTATCAAGATATTGCCCAAACTCTATACCTTTATCTGTTAGGCACCAGTACTTTCTTTTTTTATAGTCCCTTTTGTAAAATTGAAATCCTAATAATTCCAGCTTTTTATTTACTTCAACAGCATTTAAATTCAACTCCTCACCTAATTCAGTAGGACTAATCAAACGGTCTTGAACACAAGAAACATTTTCAGGCAGCAATTCATTGACTCCAATATTGGGATAACTTCTTTTTATTTCCTGAACGGTATTAGCTTTAGCTACAGATTCTTTGTTACCCATCATTGTGCAAATATCAAAATAATTTTTTGCATACTTAGAAGCATCTTCACATTCTTGGCTTAATAATTCTAATTTGGTAATAGGATTCAATTGATCAATAAAGACATTTGCCAAAACATCAGCAACCTCTTTTTGGTATTTTAATAATTTGGGGCGTAAATGCTTTCTTATTTTTGCCGGATGTAGAGTTGCTAACCAAAATGGTAACATTCTTACTTTCATCATGAGCATCTCTCTACTAGCTTTTTTAGAATCAACCGTTGTGATAATCACAACAGTTGAATTAAGCACCTCATTTGATTTAATTTTTTTGAATTGTGACCCCCAATTTATACCTAAATATGCACAAATTGGTTTCATCGCTGTATAATCTGAACCATCTTTTCCTTTGGCAACAATCAATTGATCTCCAAAGAAATTGACTTGTTTTATATCTGTTGCGCGTATTGATTTTTCTTTATTGTCTATGATGCTAGACATGATTATTCTGACCTTCCTCAAAAAAATGGACATTTAAATCTAAATTTTAGTATAGACAATTG
>CAZJDM010000272.1:0-3266 GCA_964544765.1 uncultured bacterium | reverse complement strand
CACAGCTTATTTTACCCCCGTTCACAGAACGAGGCTTCCTGAGTCTCGTGAATTTGAAATTGTAATGGGATATACCCCAATCAAATTGATCGGGGTATATTTTGGTGAGGAACAAATGATATCTACAGAAGATATCAGTGGTAGATATTTTAAATTTCTTATTTTTAATACTTAAAAACATAGTTTCTTAAATTTGGAGAATTTATATTATATAAGTTAACAACTTGTCAAGGATTTTATACTCAAATTTTCGAAGACTAAAAAGTATATTTAATGTATAAAAACCAAGAATAGGAAATATCCAGACTTAGTGAGTCACTTGAAAATCTTTCCTCATTTCCCATAAAAGATTACTCAAGTAGATTCTACGGGTTTCACCGGTTGTTACCATTAACAATTTAGTTATTTTAAGATTTTTTGCATCCGAAAATAATAGTATAAGCATTTCACGAATAAAGTTAGTGTTTAATGTAATGTAATTATCAGTACCTACTGTTTGTTTAACTCCCTTTTTTTCCCACCAAGAAAAAGGATGATCTTTATAATCAGGTAACCTACCCGTAAGCTTAATATTGGAAGAAGGCAATGAGGTTAAACTTACGTTCTTATAAATCATTCTGTTTAATACGTCATGCTGATAATGTTCAACCTCTCTGGCGGTGATAAACTTTAATCGGGCAAACCTAGTTTGCTCCAATGGTTCTAGAGGTTCGCCATTTAACAATTTATTTAAAATATGCTTATGGTCTCTCCAATCCATATCCATCAATTCTTTAGTCTCGATCCATTCAGGTGATAAAGATTTTTTATGTTGATTCCATAAAAGCACTTTTTCAAACAAACAATGAAAATAATAATTAGGGTTAATACCTAGACTTAATCCATGTTCCAAATTATCAATGTGCCAAATATTTAAAGCGTTATCTACAGCCTGTACTCCTAATCGTAAAGTCTGCCATAGTTCACCATGATGACTCCTGATAAAAAATCCACGTTGTTTTAATTTTAACAGACCTCGTTTAAGACTATTAAAATGTTTCTTTTTATAAAGATCCTGTTCTGCGCCTACTGTATCAACCTCACACAAATGAGGCTTGAGTTCTGGATATTTACTTAACAATCCCAATATAAAGTCTACCTGGTGTAAAGAGTCTGCTTCTCTATTAGGAAAATTCTTTGAATCATAAAAATTCATTTCTTTCCGAAAACATGGAGAAAGGATGAAATGAAAATCATTGTGCTCTTTTTGAAAACTTTTGAGCCCATCATAAATTCCTAAAACAACATCCTCAGCAGTTAAAGCCTCAATTCCAGGAATAAACTCCGATTGTAATTGTGAAATTCTAGAAAGAGTGAATTTTAATCGTATTTGACCAATATTATAATTAGTGTATAAATCCTGAGCCATCGAATAGACAGCCTTCTTATGAATCTCTCGGGAATTTAAAATCAATTTGGGAATTAGAAGAATATTTAAGTAGCTTTGAAATAACTGCTCGTGGGGTGCTAAGAAATTCTGAGAACTAGGATCTAGTTTTTCCTTACTCTTTAATTCGCACTCACTTTTAGAACGAATTCCCTCCAAACTAATCAAACGAGAAAGGCTCTCGACTCCTTGAAGAGGTAAACAGGAAAGACCATAAACCTTTTCAATTTGTTTTTGATAGATATCTCCTTGTGGACTTTTTAATAGTTTTTCTAAATGAGGGTAAATAAATTCTGCTCGCATAGATCCGGTTAAATGAATATGATCTTCTTTAAAACGAAGAGGGAATTTCTTAAAAAACATCTCTAATGCTTTGGATACAGGATGATCCAACAATTCATCCATTGAGACCACATCTCGCTGATACCTTGTAAGTAATTGCCTAAATCCAACAATTAAACCATGGATGTTTTTATTCTTACTAATAGTGTGCGAATTAACAGCACATTCTAAAGTATCCTGAATAGATATACCATTAGTGTCACTTATAATTTGTATTAAGTTCTCTGTGAGCTTTAACAAAATATCAGATTTTTTATTTTTCATAATATATATTTCCTATTGTTTACCTATTTTTGTTTAGTGGATTAATTAATAGAATAAAGTTTGATTTTATGCAACCATCCTATTTCCCCGTTGAATGATTCCAGTAAATACCACTTTCCTGAGTTTTTCAGCACCTTAAAAGAATTTCCTCTTTTAAAAAGCTTCCTTCTCTTCTTGGTGTAATACCATCCTGGACCGCTCAACAAATAAGTTCTCTTGGCCTTCAACGCTGTACATTTATAAATTTTGGTAACATGTGAACGATGTAGCCAAGTTTGAAAACCAGCCGAGTCTTTAGTCAACAACCACGGACCATTTATTTGCTGCAGTTCTAGTGGGGTATATTTATTCAAATGCCCAACAACTATTGCTTTTTCTGAAGGTATCGCTTTTATTTCAGCTTTCTGAGTATGAACACAAATAGCGTGTGTTTCAGACCAGCATAAAAAAATAATAAAAATAATTATTAAAATATAATTCATTCGAATCCAATCATTATGTTCAAGATTTTACTCGTTCTCTGATCGGTATCCAACAAAAAATACTTTACTGTGCAAAATTTATCGCTATAATCAACACATGTTTGCAATACAAAAGCCCTATGAATTAAGGGATCCCATCCATAAAGCCATCTTGTTTGATTCATACGAAAAGAAATTTATTGATCATCAGGTATTGCAACGACTTAGAAGTATCTCCCAACTTGGGTTTGTCAGCATGGCATATCCGGGAGCCATTCATTCACGGTTCTTACATTCACTTGGAGTTATGCATCTAGCAGGAAGAATTTTTCATTCTGTTGTAACCAGTAATAAAAAGTTTTTTTCCCAACGTTTCAGCAATAAAGATTTAAAGTATCTATATAAAGTTTTACGTTTAAGTGGTCTACTTCATGATATTGGCCATGCACCATATTCTCATTCATGCGAATACCTTTTTCCTAATTTTGATGAATTAGATATGCCTCACCATTGGTTAAAAAAATCTAAAAGAAATCCCAAATGCTCTCATGAAGATTATGGAGTTTATTTAATCTACCAAAGGTTATTGAAAGAGGATAAAATATTTGATGAGGACACAGCTCAAGATATCTGTTCTTTGATTCATCATCAAGTCAATCCTTCTCCATCTTTTCAAGATAAGTTTGGTAAGTCAGGTATATTTTCTATGCTATCCAATATTATTTCAGGTGAAATAGATGTTGATAGAATGGATTATTTATTACGTGACAGTT
>CAZJDM010000271.1:0-3323 GCA_964544765.1 uncultured bacterium | reverse complement strand
TTATTTGCGGCTCACGCTTTATATGTGGGTATATTTTACACTCTGAATCGCTGAACAACAGTGATACAAACTCGAAAACAAATACTCCAGATAGCCAATACTCAAATGGTATGGACCTTGAAAAAAACTTATTAACCACAGGTGGTTCTAAAGTTGGAAGTAATTCAAAAAAACGGAAAATACTTATTATAGATGATGAATTAGAAGTGGCTCAAGTAGTAGCTGAATACCTTATTGATGATTTTGATGTGGAAATAATTACTGAAAGTAAGAAAGCTCTTGATCATGTTGAAAAGATAAAGTTCGATATAGTATTAACTGACTTAAAAATGCCTGGTATGTCAGGATTGGATGTTTTATCTGGTGTTAAAAAATTGAACTCCAATATACCGGTTTTTGTAATGTCAGGTTTTGATGAAAATGATAGTGATGTAAATAAAGCCATATTAAATGGTGCTAGTGGATACTTACCTAAACCTTTCACTGATCGTGATAAATTAAGAGATCTATTTATATCTTGTCAATAAGAGCATATAAATAATTTAAGATAGCATTAAGATATTTATATGCGCTATTTGTGTTTGCAGTGCTTATATAGACAAGTAGCATTGACACCTCTGAAAACTAAGTGTATAAAGAGTGGTGTTAAAATTCCATATATAATTTGAGGTGGGAAAATGCCGGTTTTAGGGTCGAATGTTAAAAGAAATAGTAGTTTTAGGGCAGAAAACGAGAAATTGATTGAAGAATTATTACATAAGAATGAGCTAGTTCAAAAGGGTGGTGGGCAGAAAGCTTTGGACAAGCATGTTAGTCGGGGTAAAATTTTTTGTCGAGAACGAATAAAGTTATTAATTGATCCCGGGACTTCCTTTTTAGAAATAGGTAAATTAGCCGCATATGATCTTTACGAAAATAAAGTTCCCAGTGCGGGAATAGTAACTGGTGTAGGGCGCGTCTCAGGTGTTAATTGTATGATTATTGCCAATGATGCCACATGTAAAGGTGGTTCCTACTTGCCTCTTACTGTTAAAAAGCATTTGCGTGCTCAGGAAATAGCTGAAATTAATCATCTGCCATGTATTTATTTAGTAGATAGTGGGGGAGCTTATTTACCCTTACAGGCTGATGTTTTTCCAGATCGAGATCATTTTGGACGGATATTTTTTAATCAGGCTAGAATGAGTTCTAAGGGAATTACTCAGGTAGCTGTAGTTATGGGGAGCTGTACTGCAGGAGGCGCTTATGTTCCAGCTATGTCCGATGAAACGATCATCGTTAAACAACAGGGAACAATTTTTTTAGGGGGACCTCCTTTAGTAAAGGCAGCTACAGGAGAGATAGTTACTAGTGAAGAATTAGGTGGAGGACATGTTCATACTACTAAGTCAGGGGTGGCTGATTATCTGGCTAATGATGACAATCATGCTTTGAAGATAGCCCGAGAGATTATAGCTAATCTTGATAATATGAAAAACAAGTGTTCTATAACATCTTTGTATCAGGCAGGAGAAGTGGTAGATCCACTGTATGATATGGAGGACCTTCTTGATTTTATACCTACTGATCTAAAGATTCCTTTTGATATTCGTGAAGTCATTGCCAGATTAGTTGACGGTTCTGTTTTACATGAGTTTAAACCTTTGTATGGTCCTACTTTGATATGTGGCTTCGCTAAATTGTATGGTTATCCAGTTGGTATCGTGGCCAATAATGGAGTTCTTTTTAGTGAGAGTTCGGAGAAAGCAGCTCATTTTATTGAATTATGTGATAAGAGAAGTACTCCAATTATCTTCCTACAAAATGTCACTGGTTTTATGGTTGGGCGTGATTATGAACATGGAGGAATTGCTAAGAATGGAGCCAAAATGGTAACAGCTGTAGCTACCACTAAGGTTCCTAAGTTTACTATCATTGTTGGTGGATCTTTTGGTGCGGGTAATTATGGTATGTGTGGTAGAGCATATGATCCCAGACTATTGTTTATGTGGCCAAATGCTCGTATTTCAGTTATGGGAGGTAATCAGGCTGCTGATGTATTAACTCAAGTAAAAATCGATCAGTTGGATAAAGAAGGTAACGTCTTATCAGATGAGGAGATAATAGCTTTAAGAAAACCTATTCTTGATGGATATGAAAAGGAGGGATCACCTTATTTTAGTACCGCTAGATTATGGGATGATGGTGTTATAAGCCCTCTTGATACCAGGAAAATTCTTGGTCTTTGTTTAGAAATAGCTCAATATGGTGATGAGAGTCACAAACAAGGATTTGGTGTCTTTAGAATGTAAGGAACTAAGTTATGATGTAGCGGCTAAGTTAGGATTTAAGTAAGGAGGCTAAGATTGAATAATAAATACAAAACAATATTAGTAAGCAATAATCAAGGTATACTACATATACGATTGAATCGACCAGAAGTAAAAAATGCTTTTAATAGGCAAATGATTAGTGAACTTTCAGTTGTGTTTGAATCTTTAGTTAATGAAAAGGATGTGAGAGTAGTTTTATTAGCTGGGGAAGGCGATATCTTTTGTAGTGGAGCTGATTTAAATTGGATGAAAGATACTTTAAATTATTCATACCAGGAAAATTTAGACGATGCTAACCGTCTTTCGGTACTTTTTTCTCAAATCAATAATTGTGAAAAACCGGTTGTAGCTAAGATTCATAAATATGCTTTAGGTGGAGGTGTCGGTCTGGTATGTGTTAGTGACTATGTTGTAGCTGAAGAAAACACTCAATTCTCCTTATCAGAGGTTAGATTAGGGTTAATACCAGCATGTATAGGTCCTTTTGTCCAGGATAAGATTGGAGATACATGGTGCAGGGCGTTATTTCTAAGTGCAGAACGCTTTAATGCCAAAAAAGCACTACAGATAGGATTAGTTCATGATGTGACTTCTGGAATGGAAGACTTAAATAAAAAGGTCCTTGAGATATGCAATAATATCAAAAATTGCTCACCGGCCGCGGTTAAGGTGGCAAAACGATTTTTGCGTGAACTAAAACAAAAACCAGACAGCAAAAAACTAGAATTTTCCGGTAAAACCTTGGCCGATATACGGATTACCAAAGAAGCTGTGGAAGGAATTAAAGCTTTTTTAGAAAAGAGGAAACCTAGTTGGCTTTAACTACATTTGGTGAAAAAGGTAGAAGTGAAATTAGAGAATTCAATTCTCTATTCATCGTTGAGGCTTTTTTGACAGAATCTAAATTCAAGAGGATTGAATGAAAGAAAAGAGTAAAAAATTATTGGTAGCTAATCGTGGTGAAATAGCTTGTAGAATATTTGATACATGTAGATTATTAGGAATTGAAAC
>CAZJDM010000270.1:0-3375 GCA_964544765.1 uncultured bacterium | reverse complement strand
GCTGGCGTTGAAGCTGAAGCAGAAGCTGGCGTTGAAGCTGAAGCCGGTGCAGAAGCAGAAGCTGGCGTTGAAGCTGAAGGCGAACTTCCAGAAGCTAATCTTGAAGGTTAATTTTATAGTTTAATAAATCTTTAGATTTATATTAAAATATTAAATGACTAAAAGAGAGGTCTGATCTTCGGATCGGGCCTCTCTTTTTCTATTTTACTACTCTGTACCGAAGTACTTCCGTAAAAAGGCGACCTATACAATCTTAATTTAAAGAAACCATCACCACAAAAATATAACGCACGGCTCTACCTAAAGTCGAATAAAATAAAAAAGGTATAAAGGGTACCGCGGTTAATCCTGAGAGAACTACTATTGGATCGCCTACCCAAGGTAACCACCCAAAGAAGGTGGTTTTGGCACCATGTCTCTGTATATGAGTATTAATTTTTGCATATTGTATTTTTAAACTGGTTAAAACCTGATCTTTGGCAGCTACACGCCCTAAGTATCCTATATAAAAATTAATAATCCCACCTAAAGAATTACCAATAACAGCCACTAATACTAGGTTCATTACTTCACCTAGATTCACAGCTCTATGAACCAGAACCAATAAGAGCCACTCCGAACCTAACGGAATAATGGTCGATGCTAATAACGATAATAAAAATAAACCTAATAATCCCCATTCCTGACAAAATAAATAAAAAGTATCAATCATGCTATTTCTATAAAAATACGTTATATTCTATCTGAAAATTGTGAAAATTGTACGCTAGAAAGTATGTATTTCACCACACTTTCTAGCGTATAATACATTTTCACAATACATATTATAGTAAAACAACCTCTCAAGCTGTAAAAAATGTAAGTTAATAAGGAGTGCCGGTGACGTTCGTTACCAAATTTTGTCCATTTTTTTGAGGAAGGTCAATTGACAACTTACTAAAAAATTAGCAATTTTTTGTTTTCCTTTTTAGATTCTTTGACATATACTACCCCCTCGAAAAGGAAAGACTGTATTGTCTAAAATAGGTAGGAGAAAATAATAATTATGAATCCATACAGAACTCATGTTTGTAATGAATTAAAAACCAGCAATATCGACCAAGAAGTTTTATTATCAGGCTGGATACATAGCGTCAGAGATCATGGCGGGGTTATATTTATCGACCTTAGAGATAATTACGGAATAACCCAAATTGTGGTTAATCCGGACCAACCATTCTATCAAGAAGCAGCCAAACTCAGAATGGAAAGCGTTGTTAACTTCAAAGGTTTTGTTACTAAACGACAATCTATAAACCCTAAACTTCCAACAGGTGAAATTGAAGTTATTGCTAACAAAATGATAATCCTGGGCCACACAGAGGTTCTACCCTTTCAAATTAATGAAGAAGAAATCACCTCTTCTGAGTCATTAAGACTTAAATATCGATTTTTAGATTTAAGAAGACAATATTTACACGATAACATCATTCTACGCTCAAAAATAATTTCTCACATTCGTAACAATATGATAAATCAAGGATTTAATGAGTTCCAAACTCCTATTTTAACTTCAAGTTCACCCGAAGGAGCGCGTGACTTCTTGGTTCCCAGTCGCCTGCACCCTGGATCATTTTATGCACTTCCCCAAGCTCCCCAGCAATTCAAGCAATTATTAATGACAGCCGGTTTTGATCGTTATTTTCAAATAGCGCCTTGTTTTCGGGATGAAGACGCTAGAGCAGATCGCTCACCTGGTGAATTCTATCAACTTGATCTTGAAATGTCCTTTGCTACCCAGGAAGATGTTTTTGAAGTCGTTGAAAATGTGATGACCGATACTTTTAATGAATTCACCAATGCTCAGGTTGATTCTAAACCCTTTGTCAGAATTCCCTACGCTCAAGCAATGAATGATTTTGGTTGTGATAAACCTGATTTACGTAATCCTTTAAGATTAGTCGATGTCACCGAACAATTTAAGGATTCTAATTTTAACGTATTTAAATCAATAGCAACTAGTAATGGCAGAATAAAAGCCATCAGAGTTCAAAACTGTGTTGATCGACCGCGAAAATTCTTTGATGAATTAGTATCTTATTCCAAAGACATCGGCAGCAAAGGTCTGGCCTATATTGGTTGGCGCGAATCAGAAGTTAGAGGTTCTATTGCTAAATTTCTTTCGAAAACAGAATTAAACGCTTTAAAAGAATATAGTAAAGCTGGTGTCGGCGATGTATTATTTTTAATTGCAGATACAAAGAATAAAGTTAACGAGTATGCTAGTCAACTTCTAGTAGAATTTGGAAAACGACTCGACTTAATTGAAAAAGATGCTTATCGTTTCTGTTGGATCATCGATTATCCCATGTTTGAAGAAAATGAAGAAACTGGTAAGATCGACTTTTCACACAATCCATTTTCAATGCCTCAAGGAGAGCTTGAAACATTAGAAACAAAAGATCCACTAAAAGTACTGGCCTTTCAATATGACCTGGTTTGTAACGGAGTTGAGCTATCAAGCGGTGCTATTAGAAATCATCGTCCTGAAATTATGTACAAAGCTTTTAATATTGCTGGATATGATCAATCCACAGTTGATGAAAAGTTTGGTGGTATGATTAACGCTTTTAAACTGGGTGCTCCACCTCATGGTGGAATTGCACCAGGAATTGATCGAATTGTTATGTTAATAACCAAATCTCCCAATATCCGAGAAGTAATTGCTTTTCCTTTAAACCAACAAGCACAGGATCTAATGATGGGCGCTCCCTGTAAAGTAAACCCTGAACAATTAAAAGAGCTTCGTCTTACTCATACTGCCGTACAATTAACAAAAAATAATCATTAGCCAGTAGATTTAATATCTGAATCGTCCTCTTCTTCATCAGTTGAAATCATGTTGGCAAATTCTTTAGGCAAATGTGGTTCAGATGAGCTGGAATGATGACTCGGACTATGTCGACGAATAGCTCCTAATTGATCTACTGACTCATCATCTTCAAGTCGTGTTATTGAACTACCATCACCTTCTTCCCATTGATCTATAGTTTCGTCTTCTTCTATTAACCCTACTTCTTCTATTGGCTCTTCTTCCAGTGACTCTACTTCATCATCCAATTGAGAAGCATATTGTTTATTATCATCATATGACTCTAATTTTCGATCACTATCCTCCAATTTAGCCGCAGGTGTGTCAACCACATCATTCACCATCATTGGATCTGATATTGGTTCTACTACCACTGTATCACTGGCTGCTGATGCTACTTTCGGAACATCCCCATTATCTACCATGGGTTCTTCGTATTCACTTTCAGCTACGGGCTCCTCTTCGTATTCGCTTTCAGCCACGGGCTCCTCTTCGTATTCGCTTTCAGCCACAGTCTCTTCTTC
>CAZJDM010000269.1:0-3424 GCA_964544765.1 uncultured bacterium | reverse complement strand
TAAAAATATTATTTTTGGCATATTATTTGTTCCTTAAATGATAGACCACTTTTTTGATAAAGTTTATATAATACATGGTATTCTTTAGCCATGTGGGAAATATATGCTAATGTCGCTTTTTTGGCGCTAACCTGGACCATCAAAAGCTCGGTCATGGTAATGATATTAAGATTTTGACTTTCAATTGCTCTATCAAGCTCTTGTTGAGCCAATTTATTTTTTAATGACAGGATCTGTTTTTCTGAGTGCAGAATATTCAATTGTTTGTATATATCTTGAGTTTCCATCAAGAGGTTTTGGCGGAAGGACGTTAGGGTTATTCGCGCTTCTTTTTCCTTAGAAAAGGCCTCTTTTTTACTGTGATAACTTCTAGCTCCATCGTATAAAGGCATAATAAGAGCTCCACCAATGGACCAGTTAAATTCTTTGGTATAAGGTGACCCATCTTTTAAATATTGTAGAGAACCAAATACTATAGCTTTGGGGGATAGAGTGTCCTTTTTTTCTACTAATCGTCGATTAGTCTCTGCCAGTTTGATAATAGCGGCTTGTCGTTTAATATCGATACTGGTTTTATCTATATTGGCCAGGAAATATTGTAGTTTTTCTTGTTGTTGATTGAAATTGAAGGTAAAGCAGGGCGCCATTATGTTTTCACTCTTTAGATCTATAATGCCGGTTAGGTAGGATAGTTTTTGTAAATAGTTTGATAGAGTGCCCTCTTCTTTTTCTAGATTTTGTTTGGTTTCTAATTTGTTGATATGAGATCGCGTTAAATCTGTTTGATGCAGTTGTCCACTGTCATGTTTTTGAATAATGATATTGTAGGTTTTATTAGCCAGATCATTTATGTCCTTGAGTAATTTTAGTTTTTGTTGCCCAAAATGGATTTGAAAGAAAAGGTCAATTACCTTAGCAATTACTTGCTCTTCTATAATTCTTCTTTTGAATTGTGTTTGTTCGAGTTGCTGCCTCTGTAAATCAACCTGAATACTAAAAAGTCCACTGGCATAGATGAATTGGCGGAAAGCTACTCCCATAATTAGACTATTTTCATCCAACTGGAATTTATTGGTGGTCTTGTTGCTGCCGGCATAATCATCTAAAGATTCCGTTTGGACTGATTTTAGTTCTCGGTTAATACGATCAGTAATTATATCTGGTTCGCTTTGATACATATGACCAACTACTAGATCGATATTGGGTTTAGTAATAGATTTAGTCTTTTGTACCTCCATATTGGATTGGTATTCTTTTTCTCCTAAAATCTGCAATTCAGGCGCGTTCAAAAGAGCCTTATGGATAAGTTGACGGAGAGAAAATTGATGATGATGGGTAGTTGGTGAAGTCTTGGTTTCTTGGACAGGACTAGCATAAATTAGAGAAAAATTTGTTGTCAGTAAGCCTATCAATATTTCAATTAGTATTGTAGTTAGCATTCCGTTTGGTATTCCAGTTGGTATTCTAGTTAGTAATTCTGTAAGTAATTTTCTAATTATTTTTTTCAATAACTTACATTTCATCAAGTTAACCCTATTTCTGCTTCTTTTGTTTCTTTAAATACTCTGAGTATTTTGTTGACCTTAGTGAACTCTATTAGTTCCATGGCTGGTTGAGAAGGCTTGCATAAGCATACTTCTCCTTTAAACCTTTTGGAACGTTTGTTAGCCCGTAAAAAAGCTCTTAAACAGCTAGCACTTAAATAATTTACATTTTCGAGATTAATTATGGTATTGAAACAACCGGTGTTGATAATGGTGTTTAGTTCGTCGTCTAATAAATCTGAACAAAAATTATCTATTCGCCCTTTTAGATGGAGAATTAAAATTTTACCCTTTTTTTCTTCATAAACTTCCATGTTGATTGCCTTTCATCCTTGATAATAGCTATCAAAAACGGTTCTAATTTTGATAGTTTTTGCCATCTTTATTATCGGAATGAAATTATAAGTACTTTAGATAAAAATGGTAGGTTGTTAGGACATCGACTAATTTAATACTTTCTCTTTTGAAAAAGCCTTCTCAAGATGGCAATTTGTTTTGTTTCGGAATTGTTTACCAACATAAAAAACAGCGTAGAGCCAAATTATCGATAAACATATATTGACAGTCATCAGGAATTGAGATGTAAACCCAATCTTGCTTAACCAGAAGGAATACACTAACAACATAGCTGCTCCTAATGCTTTAACACCTTTTAATACGAACATATCAATAAAAGCTTTTCCTTTCACTTTTGGGATTATATCCAGAGGTACGTATAATATTTCCTTTGAGACTTGATTTATTGAATGACAGGCTGTTGTTTCTCCCCCAATTAAATAAGTTATGATAGAAAAGGTGGGGAAAAAAAAGAATACCCCAGAACCAACTGATTTTAACAATATCGGAGGGTACAAAGATAAAACATATCCAAAATATAATATTAAAGACAATAAAGAGAGTTAAAAAAAATAAACAAGTCTGGCTCTATTAAAAAAACAGCTAAGCATGAAATACCCAGAGAGAATAGCAGGCATAAAAACAAGCAATCCTTGCTTGAAAACAGGGTAATACTGCACCCCAAAGGCTTTAATTACCTCAGATGTTCGTAACGGTTTTAAGGTCCAAAAAGTGGCAATTACTAAAAAGAAATACAAGAAAGAAAGGGCAATCTTTTGATTATTCTTTGTCACTAATTTCTCCAATTAGCTCGGTGAAGGGTTTTTGATTAGTTCCAAAGGATAGTGTTAATCTTTATGCCAAAAATACAAAAATTATTATTGGTAAAAATGCAAAAACTAAAACTAAAACTAATGAATATCTTCCTATATCAGATCCATGATAAAATCAAGATATTTGTATATTATAATTTTATTACTTACTTTTGATAAAGTTGATTTACATTATAGTTATATATCTATATAGCTTATTTGCTCTCTCCCTCAATATTTAGGACGCAATCGAAAATGGAGTTGTTTCTATTTATGATAGAAGTTATTTCTTTAGAGTCAGCGATTCCATGAATAAATACATTTCATTATAAACTTGGATACGGCTGTTTGGTTTGGCGTTAAATACCTCGTGTCTGACGCCTTCAAATGATTTAATGACTTGTTTCTTGCCGTTGTTTAAATTCTTAAATACATATTCGTTTTCGATTCTACTAACCAAGACATCATGATCTCCGTGTAGTAGCAGTGAAGGAAAATTATAATTATTTAACATCGAATCTGATTGTTTACTGGCTTTAAATAATTGAAGCGCTAGTCTAACAGATATCTTGGGTAAAATTTTGCTATCTTTGCTATGTTCGACAATTATTTTCGGATCATTGCTGAGTGTCTCAACGGTTATTTCGGGGTCTACCATTAGTAGAGGGAAGTAGGGTTCGATTCTTTTGCCAATAAAGGTTTTGATTGTTTGAGAGGGGGTTAAAGGTGCTA
>CAZJDM010000268.1:0-3472 GCA_964544765.1 uncultured bacterium | reverse complement strand
TTACTTCTAGATTGATTGATTTTGATAAAATTTTACACGCAAATTACACGCAGATTTTAAATTATATGCTTGAATTTAATTTTAGAGTTGACTAAATTATCAACGTTGACTATATTTACCTAATATTGAGGTTGAGTAATGGTTCTTATCAGAAAATATAGAGATCGAAAGGAAATTAATTTAAAAGGAAAATCTTACTTTGCAGATATAAACATAAACTGGGTAAAGGATGAAAAATATCAAGATGGGGTAAAATATTCCATGTATTTAATTGATAAAATAACCTACAAAGCTGTGATTGGTATAGATAACCATTATCCCAAGTCACATCATTACCACATCAAAGAAAAAGAAATCTCTTTTGAGTATGAGAGTATCAACGATGTACTGAGGTTATTTAGAACTTTAATCGAGGAAAACACATGAAAAAAGTAATCTTTAGAGTCATTCCCCAAGAAGAATACTGGGATACTATTAATGATGAAATTGAGGAATTGGAAGAAGAGTCTAAACTGAGTAAGGGAAAACTACAGGACGCTGAAACAGTAACCTTTGATACTAGTGAAGACTTGTTAAAATTTCTTTCTGGAACTACTCTAAAAATATTAGAAGCTCTGGGTCAAGCAAAACCTCAATCTATTACTGAACTTTCTAATCTATTAAAAAAAGATAAGTCTTTAATTTCCAAGAAGGTAAAAGAACTGGAAGTCTATGGTTTAGTAACATCAACCACAAGTGAGTCTCCCGGAAAAATACCTGCCAAAATGGTCCAAGCAGTTTATGATAAGATCATCATCGAAATTGAAACAGGGAAACATAAAGAAGCTGTATGACAGGAGTATTATGTTGCAAAAGGATAGATGTGAATTGACAAACGTTGTTAAAAACTTAAATTATTATTCAATTAAACAAACTTAGAAAACTATAAATGGGAAAGTTATTGCTGAGGTTTCTTCTAAACGCCGATTGTAGCTTAACCAGTAATTCGCCAGACACGGAAGTATTCGATTTTATCTCAAGTAGGTATTTAAATACAGAAAATGCAACTACAGGGCGGTAATTATATGGGTGCTGTTGAATTACCTAAAACGAGATACACTATAAATGCATTAGGACAATTCTCTATTATCAAATCTCTCGCCCCATCCAACGTATTGCGAGAGGTTGATACATCATCTAATAAAAATATAATATTCGAGTTTTCTAATAAAGGCTTGAGCATCATATTAAAATTCATAGATTCCTTATGTTTCCCTGCAGACCACCTATCTTTAGGAGTCTTTTCTTGTATGCGCAATAATATTTCCCCAACTTTTAATGAGGTGTTTTTGGCAGCTAACAAATAGGCAAAGACAAGGTTTCTATTATCTCTATTACGTGATTGGCCTCTTAATCTTGGAGTAGTTTTATAGTCTAAATTAGTTTTAGGTATTGAACTGGGCATTGGAATGATAAGTGGATTATATTTTTGTTCAGACCTTAATACAAATTGTATCAGTTCTTCAACAGGCTTTATAAAATAAGCTAAATCATTCTCACGACCTTCTTTATAATCTAAGATTTTACCACTTCCGCTATTTCTCCAATCAGGTTCACTTAAATTTCTTTCTCTTACTGCTTCGTATGGATAATAGTCACATAAATATGCTAATCTGGTGGATGGATCATATGAAGCAGCAGGAAAGTCTTCTATATTTATCTTCATTTAAGTACCTGTAGCATATGATCTGGGTTTTCTACAACAATAGCACCACTTTTTATAAAACCATCAACCCAAGGTAAGTCACCTCTTTCAACTAGTGATTTGAGTAAAAGTAATTTTTTACCTTTTCTCAAACATTCTGCAGCTTGATGAACAACTCCAGAGGTCGAACCTGCCTCAATTATAATAGTAGCTTCTGAAATTTGAGCCATAAGTTTATTCCTTCTTGGAAAGAGCCAATTACCTTTTTGTTCAAATGGTAATGAAATTGATATAATTAAGCCCACTTTCACAATCTGTTCTGCAAGTTTAGCATTACTTGCCGGATATACTCTATGTATTGGCGTTCCAAGAACTGCAATTACATTACCGTTTTGATTTAATGCTTCAATATGAGAAACCGAATCGATACCTTTTGCTAAACCTGAAACAATGGCATAATTCTCCTTTACAAGATGCTTAACAACAAGTTTGGCCCTTTTCTCACCTTCAATAGAGGGATTCCTTGTCCCTACAACAGAGATGCATTTTGAATCGAGTATATTAAGATTCCCTCGGTACCAGAGGAGTTGATTTCCATTATCTACTGATACATTCTCTAATATTCTGACATCATTAATCGGAAGAGCTTTAGCATTCAGTAAACGAATTTTTTCTATTTCGGCAAGAAGTTGTTCTCTACTCCATTTTGATTTTATGATCCACTTGTCAATCATTTCTTTATCAAAATACAATCCAGATTGCTCTTGACTAGAAATAGAATTAATATCTTTAGGTTGAACTAATCCCATCATAATTTTACTTTTACCATTTATGGAGTCAAAATGGTATATAAATCTATCAATTTACCTCAATTCATCTATAAAAAATAAAATATTAAGTGGATTAATTAATGATTTTTTCCATACGGCTTAATTTATGACTATTACATCATTAAATAGCTGAGTTTAGCCATTTGATACAATAATATCAACAGAATTCTCATTTGGTGGGCTGGTAATAGTCACTCTTTTAAATTATATCTTTAAAATATTAGGTCATTTATGTTAATAAGCATTTTCATGTTTTTTACCCAACTGCATAGATTTTTATGTGATTTTTGTTTAAATCGTGAAACTAAAGTATTACAAATTGTTCTGTCCGACAACTATTCCACGGCACTTCATAACAGTAGGAGGGCTTGGTCGTTGGGCAGTAGATAGGAGATAAATTCAATGGCAACAGATAGTCTTTGGAAGAAGTTGACAACTCCAAAAATTCTCAAGCGTGGATGGCATCTGGCCCGACTGGATACCAAACAGGATTTTTTAGAAGATCTGTTTTCAACTGATGTATATGGAGTTGATCTCGAATTTAATATTCGAGAAACAACTAATAGATTGAGTACCGATACCTATCAGCCCCACCCTCTACTTAGAATGGAGGTGCCAAAGGGTAGTTTAGGCTTTAGACCAGGGGCAGTGATACCGATACAAGATCGTGTGGTTGTCTCGGCTATTGTGATGCTATTGGCTCCCGAAATCGATGAAAAATTACCAGATTGTGTCTATAGCTGGCGCCTGAAAAGGCCTCTACCCCAAAAAGGTCCAATTTTCCAAGGAACTGATATCATTGATATACCCTATTTAAAAAAGGGAACAATCAGGGCAGCGGTTGATCCATTCGAATCATGGTATGACATCTGGCCGGAATTTGATAAAGGTTCAAGGAATGCATTTTGTAATTGTTCACCTGGGTCCTAAATTTTGATTATCCTCACTTAACAATAAT
>CAZJDM010000267.1:0-3476 GCA_964544765.1 uncultured bacterium | reverse complement strand
AGTGTGTAGATGGTCCTAAGGAAACCTTCATACACAATTTATTTCACAGCCTCTTCTTGTAACCAGGAGTTGATTCTAGCTCTTGCCAAATTTCTTCGGGAGGCGTCTTATTAACTGATATAAAACGCGCTCTCTTTCTATTTCATGTCCTTTTCGTCCAACTCATTGTAGTCAGGCAAATTAGAATAATAATCCATAAGTGCATTTATTGTTATTTCCTTATCGCAATACTCGCCACTAGTTAGGCCAGAGCGGGCCTTTTTCCAAGGGTCTTCAACATGGGTTAAGTGACTTAATGTGTCACCATCAAGGTTACCAAATTTCTCTAAAGCCCATTTGATACATGATTGCTGTTCTATGGATAAGTTGTTTAGATCTCCAAAGGTTAAGCTAGTAGTATATTTTTTCCCCTTATGTTTATTAAAAAGCTCTCGGACAACAGGCCCAGCAGCCCAAGCCTCTATCTTTTCATCGAATAATGGTTTTTTATATTTTAGTAAAAATTCTACTTGAGAGTAATAAACTAATTTCTGTAATTTCATGACTGTTGAACCTCTTGATAACCTATTGTTGATGTACTCAGCTACATCTAGTACATTGGCTGGAGCATCATCACCAATTACTTTCTTCACCTGTTGAACTGAGAACTGTAGGCCAATAGCTGCTAGAATGGCCATGACATTATGAATACTTGGGATACTTTGCCCATTTAAAATTTTATGTAACGATTGTCGAGAGATTCCAGCTCTTTCTGCTAGTTCAACTTTACCACGAGCTGTTGCTACATCTTTAATAGCTTGTATTAAATATTCACAGTCGTTTTTTGAATGAAGGTTGGGAGTCTCTAAAGCTTCTTTAATATGTAGAAAAACTAATTCATCGCTCTCTTTTAGGTCTTCGATTAAGTTATCATCGAAACTAGAACCTAAATGTTTATTTTTCATGATTGTTCCCCTCACCTTTGTTGGAAATATAATTTTCCCATCTACTTTCTGCTTCTCCTATATCTGTTTGTTGGCTAACCTTAGTTCCACCATTTAATAAAATTATTATTTCATCACCATCGATACCAAAATATACTCTATATCCAGGCCCGTAATCAATTTTAAGCTCTCCAAAATTTCCACCTAGAAATCTATGATCCCCAAAATTACCTTTACCCGCTCTTTCAATATGAGTTCTTATTTTAGTTAACTCCACAAACTTCTTTTTTCTTCTAAGACTTTTGAACCAATCTTTAACCGGTTCTACACCATTTTCATCCGAATAAAAGTTAACTTTCCGTTCTTTTGCTATAACCATTTTTTACAACAACATGCCCCTACTATTTATATCGACATTTTACTAAAAAAGTAAACTTCTTTTTACACTAATTATAACATATGTCAACTAAGGATTACATTAATAGATGAAAGGCACTGATATTAATACTATTTATGGCACAATTTAATTCTAGAAAAAATAAACTACCGTGAAATAAAATGAAGAAAAATGAACCAAAATGAAGTTTGAAAGCTATGGCAAGGACTCTAGCTTGTCTTAACTAATTTAAATCCTTTGTAAAAGTTGTTGCCCGTTCGATAATTCGGGTAATTCAGGCATTTTTTTATTATCCTGTTGTTTTTATATAACTAATTTTCTAAAAAGGCTTAAATGGATCACCAATTTTCACCCAATAATTCAAAATGGGCTTGAGGGTGTATGCAAGCAGGACACAATTTTGGAGCTTCTTCCGATTCATGCAGATAGCCACAATTTATACATCGCCACACAACCTTTCCGTTTCTTTTAAAAACTTTTCCACCTTCAAGATTATCAGCAAGTTCTTTGTAACGTTTGCCGTGTTGTTTTTCAGCAATTGAAACTGCCTCAAATGTTTCAGCAATTTTATTAAAACCCTCCTCCCTTGCTACCTTTGCAAAATCTGGATACATCTTGGTCCATTCGTGTTCTTCACCTGCTGCAGCTGCTCTTAAATTTTCAAGTGTTGTTCCTATTTTTCCCGCTGGATATGTTTCTGTTATTTGAACACCGCCACCTTCAAGAAATTTGAAAAACCTTTTAGCATGTTCTTTTTCATGATTTGCCGTTTCTTCAAATATATGCGCGATCTGTACTAAACCTTCTTTCTTAGCCGTGCCAGCAAAATATGTATATCTGTTTCTAGCTTGTGATTCACCAGCAAACGCTATTAGTAAGTTCTTTTCTGTTTGAGTGCCTTTAATGCTTTCAGTCATCTGTTGTCTCCTTCGGTCAAAATTGTTTAGCTTAACGATCAAGTTCACCTACTCGCAGGAAGGTAACCTAAACTATAAAAAAATAAAACTTGATCGATTCCATATAAATCAAAACAGCTCGTAACCTGACTGGGCAGTTGCGTCATTTTGTAATGCTGTCAGTTTTGGATTCACCAACTTCAGCACTGCAATCTCTGGACGACAATTGAACCGTATAGGGTAAATGGCCCAGCCAATCCCTTTGTTAATAAATAAAATTGTCTTTGATGTTCGTATTATACCACTCGAATAATTCTTATTCTTCACAGGTAACACTGTTGCCCCCAGAAAAGGCAACACAACTTGCCCCCCGTGTGTATGGCCACTTAGGACCAACGAAAAATTGGTTTTAAATACTGTGTCAATTGAGTCCGGGTTATGCGATAAAAGTATTCTACAATCATCTTGATCCGAACAGGAAAAAGTCTCATCTATTTTTAAATTATCTTCCCAATAGTCACCAGCGCCACCAATAAGAATCCTATCACTTCCTTTGTAAATGGGTTTACATTTATGTCTAATATTCTGCCCTGTTCTTTCGAGCCAATACTGGGATTTATTAAAATCTGCCCAGTGATCATGATTACCTAAAACAGAATAAACACCGTACCTTGCTTGCAACTTGCCCAAAATTGGCCATACTTGATCAATTTCCTTAATTGTATTTCTTCCGTGAACATAATCCCCCGTACATACTATAATATCAGTTTTTAATTTGTTGGTTTTATGAATAATCTCCTCAACAAATGACTTAGATACAAGAAAACCAAAATGCAAATCAGTAAGATGCGCGATAGTAAAGCCATGGAAAGAAGCTGGTAGATCAGCAATTGAAATTGTGTATCGATTCAATTGTACCATGTTTCTCTCAACAAAAACCGTGTATCCTCCCAATGCGCAAGTTCCACCAAACATAGCTAATTTAATAAACTTTCTTCTGTTCATTTTACTATCAAGCATAACCTATCACTGAACAACATAACGATCCGTTAAACAACACTTTCCACTCTTTAATTCTCTTATTAACATCGAGGAATCATAACCTAACAATTCTAAAATAATTCATATTGGTATGCAATTGGTAATTTGAACGATTAATTATCGTAATTTAACATAATAAGAATCAGATTTTTCCTAAGATATTCCAGCAGTTGCTGAAAGTTCCAGATAACAAGTAATTATCAACCGTTAGCTTATTTT
>CAZJDM010000266.1:0-3476 GCA_964544765.1 uncultured bacterium | reverse complement strand
ATGCAGGTACATATTCCCTGTTTGCCAAAATAGATAATAATGGAGCGGGTACTCCTTCCAGTTGTTCTATCGTTGGAGCTGATTACACTTTGGATCTTACTGCTCCTGATCCTCCTTCGGCAATAGTTCTAACTGATCCAGATCCTGGCAGCGGTCCTCCATATCTAGATACAACTCCAACATTTAATATCAGTGGTACAGTGAGTGGAGATACCATTGGTCTTTATTTTGATAATAGTTGTTCCAATCTTGCCGCTTCCGATATAGCCAGCAGTACGACTATTATTCTTACTAGTAGTGACATTTCTTCTTATGGAACTCACACCTATTACGCTAATGCCACCGATCTAGCTGGTAATAAGTCAACTTGTTCAACCGCTAATGCTGTTTATGAATTATACAATGACGCCACTATTACTATTAACTCTAAAACCCCTGATGATCCAGCGGGAACCCACACTAGAAACACTGATGTATCATTATCGTTAGTTTCTACAAGCGCATCTCAAATGTATATTACTAACACATCTGGATGTGCTACTGGAGGATCCTGGGAAGCATTCGCGGCTTCTAAGATAAATTGGGCGCTCGCTTCTGGTGATGGAACCCAAACAGTTTATGTCAAATTTAAAAACACTGCTGGTCTGGAAACCGATTGTATTAATGATGATATTATTTTAGATACAACTCCACCGGCTGCTCCCAACGCTCTTTCTTTATATGATCCGGCTCTTTCTCCTAATAATGACCCTACCCCAACTATTCAAGTGAGGGGAGTTAGTTCGGGAGATATGATTTATCTATATAGTGACAATTGTACCACTCAAGTAGCCTCCGCTTCAGCTAGTGAAACTACTATTAATCTCACATCCTCAGCACTTGCCGACGGAGTGTATAATTTTCATGCTAAGGCTCAAGATCCTATAGGCAATATTTCTAGTTGCTCTACAGCTTTTATTGAATATGATCTGGATACGAGTACTCCGGACACTCCGACTATCGCGTTATATGAACCGGTATCAGTTCCCAACAATGATGCTACTCCTACCTTTAGAATTGAGGGAGTAGTTGATGGTTATACAATTGGACTTTATAAGTCAACTGGTGGTGATTGTGATACTCTTTTAAAACAAGCAGTTGCTACTGGTATTACTGTAGATATTACTGCCGATGCTTTAACTGAAGGAGCCTATTCAATTTATGCTAAAGTGTTGAATAATGGAGCTAACACTCCTTCAGAGTGCTCAATAGATGTTGCTACCTATGTTTTGGATCTTACCGCACCAGATGCGCCATCAGCAATAACTCTCACTGATCCAATTCCCAGCGGTGGACCTCCATATTTATCTACCACTCCTTCGTTTGATATTAGTGGTGTTGTAGATGGGGATAGTGTTAGATTGTACTTTGACAGTAGTTGTTCTGATTTTGTATCAACTGGTATTGCGAGTGGTTCTGTTATAAATATCACCAGTACGGAGCTTTCTTCTTATGGTACATATACCTATTATGCTAACGCTACGGATGCTGCCGGCAATATCTCTACCTGTTCTACGGCTAATGCTTCCTACAAATATGATGTAGCTCTAAATGCCTACGATCAGGTTGTTCTTAGTGATGGTCCGCGTTTATACTGGCGATTGCATGATGCGAATGGCCCCACGGCTTTAGATGAAACGGGGAGCGGAAATACTGGTACTTACGTTGGAACACCAACATTTAAACAATCTCCTCTAGCTGCCAGCGGCAATTCAGTCTATTTACCCAACGGCACCCATTATCTTAAAACCGGTGATCCTGATAACATCAATTGGTTTAATTTCACCACTGAGGATTTTACTTTTGAATTTTGGATCAAGGCTGTTTTCGATCATACTGGTGTTGTTTTTAATTCTCGAAAGATTCCCGTATCCAATAATGATGGTTATGTATTGTATTTTACTTCAAACAGAACCTTAGCATTTGATGTACATGCATCAGGTAATCAAGTTGTAGAAAGTTCAACATCCTTATATGATAATACCATCTATCATATTGTCCTCGTTAGACAAGGAACTAACGTTAAAATATATGCCAATGATATTTTGATTATGAACAAGAACTCTTATCTTACTACAATGGGCGTGCCACCTGTAAATTCACGAGAATTAAAAGTTGGAATTCATTGGGACAACACTAGTTTTAACATGACTGGATTTCTTGATGGATTTGCCATTTATGATAAAGCGCTGATCCCTGAGCAGATCAGCGCTCATTATAGTACTGGTGCTACTCCACCAGCAGCTCCTAACTCTCTTTCTCTAAACGATCCTGCTACCTCTCCTAACAACGATTCAACCCCCACCATTCAGGTTGGAGGAGTTAATTCGGGAGATACTGTTTTTCTATATAGCAACAATAGCTGTACTGCAGGGGTAGCCACGGGAACCGCTAGTGGAACTACTATCAACCTAACAACCTCAAATCTTAGTGATGGAATCCATAATTTTTATGCTAAAGTAAGGAATTCTGCGGGGTACATATCAAGTTGTTCAACTGCCACGGTAGAATATGTTTCAGATACCAGTACACCATCTGCTCCCACCATTGCCTTACTGGATCCGGCATCATCACCTAATACTGATTCTACCCCTACCTTCAGAATCAGTGGGGTAGCCAGTGGATACACTGTTGGACTTTATAGTTCCACTGGAAGTGGTTGTGACACTTTATTAAAACAAACTGAGGCGGCCGGAACTACAATAGATTTTACTACCGATACTTTATCAGACGGAACCTACTCTATGTTTGCCAAAGTAGAAAACAACGGAGCCAATACTCCTTCAAATTGTTCATCAACTGAAGCTGAATATCATTTAGATTTAACTCCTCCTGATCCACCATCTGCCATAACTCTAACTGATCCGACACCTGGCAGTTCTCCCTATACTGATCCCACACCATCCTTTAACATAAGCGGGGTAGTAAGTGGCGATACTATTGGATTATATTTTGATAGTAGTTGCTCAAATTCTGCTGCCTCTGGTACAGCCAGTGGTTCTAGTATAAGTCTTACCAGCAACAATATTGCATCATATGGAACCTATACTTACTATGCTGATGCGACAGATCCTTTTGGTAACAAATCAACATGTTCAACAGCTAATGTTGCATATGAGTATAGATTAATATCCTTTGGTGGTCACACTACTTTGGTTAATGGTTTATTATCCTATTGGAAGTTGGATGAAATATTAGGTAGTAGCATTCTTGATGAACAAGGGAGTAATATTGGTACCAATCACAGTACAACTGAGACAACTGACGGTATATTTTCTAACGGGTTATTGTTTAATAGATCAGTTGGGAACTATGTTGACTTTGGTACCGCTTCACCTATTTTAGATGCAAGACAATTTTCTATATCATTTTGGTTTAAAAGAGCGTAAGTTAGGCCTAGACCCCACCTTGACATGAAAAATAAAAAAAATTTGATT
>CAZJDM010000265.1:0-3567 GCA_964544765.1 uncultured bacterium | reverse complement strand
TTAATACACTTAATCTAAGGAAATTTCAATCATACACAGAATTATTTACACTACCCTCTTTTATTGTTTGGGATTTAGTTTCTTTTTAAGTGCAAAAGAAGTCAACTATAATTATCTAGGCTTAACTATTGAAATAATTAAATTTAAAAGGGTGTTAAAGAATAGAAATGATAAAAACTGTTGTAGTTTACAAGTAAAATTTGTTTGGCCATATTCTCCTGCATTTAATGCTGGTATTAGAAATGGAGATATAATTTTATCGATTGATGATAAAGAGCTTTCATCTGATAAAAAAATGGTTAAAAAAAAAATTTTTGAGATAATTGATAATCATAATTTAGCAGAACCGATTAATATTAATATTTTCCGAAAAAAAAGTAAAAATAGCCAAGGTAAAGATAACCAAAGTAAAAATTTTTTAAGAAAAAGAATTAACTTAATTAAGTATTTTGATCATTGGTTATCTAAGAAAGAGCTGATAAATAACAACCTTTATCCCTATCCTTATTTAACAGATTTAGAATTAAAAAAAGTGGTGGAAGCTTTAATAAAAAAACATCGCTTTGAAGATGCTTTTTTGGACTTGAAAAATAGATTCTTGGTTTTAGAGAGAAGAGGAGATCCATTTAGAAGCGATTTTATTGCTAGTTTGCATCGAGATTGGTTTTTGACTAGAAAAACTATTGATCGAATTCTAGAATCTATTATCCTAAATGATGATTGGAGCGATTCCATTAAAAATAATCTTCAACTTTCTTTATCAATTAGCAATAAATCTAAATTGTATATTTCAAAGAATAAAGGCTTTAGGAATTTTAAAAGTTTTGTTGATTTTATTAATGTGATTGAAAATGCTTTTAAACGGGTGAAAAATATTCATTTAAAAGAATCTTTAATTAAGTTAACTAACTCAGAAAAAGAGTTTATTTATAAAGAGTACTTTGATCTTTTTACTCCTTTGAAAAATAGCATTTATTTATATCTAGATAAAAATCGAAAGCGTTACATTAATAATTTAAATCTAATTAAAACTGCTTCAAAAATAAATAAAAACCTTTTAATGCAAGGTGCATATGAGCTTATCTCTTTATTCAATAAAAAGTTTATTGATCAGCTTGTTATACAGTTAAAACAAGAAAGATCTGACATTTATAAAGAGATTGTTTTTAAAAAAGAAACCATTTATGGATCAATTATAATAGCGGGAGTCGGTGATAATAGGCATGTTTACCAAGGTTCTACAAAACCGGCTTTGATCATTGATTTAGGAGGAGATGATTTTTATGGTGGAAGGGTTGCTGCTTCAGACGAAAATCAAGATGTTTCAATCGTGATAGATTTAAGTGGTGATGATATTTATCAATCTTCAAATCATCTTTCACAAGGAGCTTCTATTTTAGGAATTGGTATTTTATTAGATCTAGAAGGTGATGATTCGTACATTTCAACTGGTTTATCTCAAGGTTTTTCTTTTATGGGAGTGGGTTCTGATTGTTTTTGTGGATTTAATGGAAATTATTGTGAATTCGATAAAATATTTATAAATAATTCAAGTAAGAAAGCCTAAATTTTTATTGATCTATTAAGAAAAAAAACAGAAATTCCGAATAAATTAGAAACAACTCAAAATTTTACTAAGCGGGTTATAAAATTTAACCAAGAGGTTTATATATGAATAATAAAATGGTTAATAAATTACTGTCCTATGTTTCTGCCTTATGTTTGTTATTTAGTATATTATATTTTACATCATGTGATGAAGAAGAGACTATAAAGAGGTCTAAGAAGCCATCTCAGGCATCATTAAAAAGTGATTCCGATTCGACTCAATCCTCTGACGAAGATTCAGAAAATAATGAGGAAAATGATGAATCAGGAGATGATCCGGATACTCCAGCCTCAGAGGATGAAAAAGATGAGTCTTCACAACCACCTAAGCTAGTTTTTACCACTCAACCGACAGAGTCGGTGAATGTTGATACTGTTTTACCGACACAACCCAAGGTTAGCATCCAAGACCAGGAAAATAACGTCCTGTCTAAAAACAATGTAGAAATTACTTTGGATGTATATACTGACAAGGAATGCTCTACTAAAGCCAGTGGCCAAATATCCCTTGATAAAAATCCGGTCTCTACAAGTAATGGAGAGGCTTCATTTGCTAATATTAGTTATAATACGGTTGAGATAATTTATTTAGGAGTTTCAAGCGCTGATATCACGTCCGCCTGCTCAAACGCAATAAATGTTAAGAAAGCTGATGGAAGTTCTCCATCTAAATTAGTATACTCTACAGCTTTAGGTTCATCAGAAACTGCTGGAAGTAATTTTACTACCGCTCCAACGATTAGTGTAAACGATGATAATAATGAAAAGGTATTAGCTGGAACTTATACAGTCAGTCTAACTGCTCATACAGATTCCAATTGTTCTTCTGATCAGACAGCTCCTGGGACACTGCAAGGTGCTTCTGGAGACACCTTTGATGGTGAAGTCACCTTTAGTAATCTTAGATATGATACAGCAAGAACCATTTACATTAAGGCTAGTACCAATGGTTTAACTAGTGTTTGCTCGAGCGCTTTAACCATTAATCCCGCGGTAGCTAATAAATTGTCATTCTCGGTTCAACCTTCAAGTTCTGGGACAGTTGGAACTGCTTTATCGACCTCTCCCAAAGTAAAGATTTATGACGCGTTTGATAATTTAGTAACTAATCAGCAAGTCAATGTAACCTTAACAGCTGCGACGGCTTCAGATTGTTCTTCTTCATCCACCAAATCCGGCTTGACAGCGAGTTCAAATCCGGTTGCAAGTAGTAATGGTGAAGCTTCTTTTTCTGAGGTAACTTATGATACAGCTGAATCAATTTATTTACAGGCTAGTTCAGACAGTTTAACGGCTGGTTGTTCGAACCAAATAACCTTTGGAAGTGGGGAATCTCCGTCGGGTTCTTTTGAGGTTTCAGGTATTTCTGTTCTTGGTACCGAAGGAGGCAATCCTGTTAAAAAATTTGCCAATTCCGCAAACTGCCAAGGAGCCCAAAACATTTCTCCTGCGGTAAGCTGGAGTGGCGTACCCTCTGGTACCCAGGAATTTATTTTAATTATGGATGATAGTTTCGATAGTGGACAAACCTTTCTTCACTGGATAATCCAATTCCCAAGTGATACAACCTCATTACCCGAAAACATAAGTGGTGACGAAAACCCATCTGAGGTTACAGGTGCTAGACAGGGATCTAATGGATTTAGTAATATAGGGTGGGGAGGCCCCAGTCCTCCCAGTGCTGACCATAGCTATCGCATAACTCTTTACGCATTATCAAGCGCCTTAGGTGACAATTTAGACATGAGTATGGTTACCTCTTCACGAGACGATCTAGAGAACAACGCGTTAAGTGGCGTATCATACCAAAAAGCCGAAGTATCTATAACATTAGGCCCACCTTGCCAGTAAAAAATTAAGGAAACCACATATGGACTCGCACATAAATGTGTGTTACGTGATGAACCAGGTGGTAGACCGAATTATTTCTAATCCGGCCCCCAGTTCTCACCCGTCGTG
>CAZJDM010000264.1:0-3598 GCA_964544765.1 uncultured bacterium | reverse complement strand
TCCCTAAAAGTAAAAATTTTGGAGTCGGCATGACCAATTTTTTAACCCTTAAAAAGCTAGCATTAGCCTCACTTATTATATGTGCAATAATACCAAGTGGTATTATTTTAGCTTATAATCCTTCTATTGATTTAAGAATAGAACAAAGTGACAGTGATAATGAATATGTACCTTTTCCATTGTCCTTCTATCGTTCATTGATAGTTAATGAATCAAGTATTAAAATAATCAGAATAAACTTTTTCAATGTTCATAAAAAAACACATCTATCACACCAGACACCTCATATCCAATGCGGTAAACCATATTCCACTAATGGTCTTATTCATCTTGACCGCAAAACATATACTTTTTCAGAAATTACTTACTATTCTAGAACTAAGACGATAATTATGTCCGCTCATAATGCCTTTGATTCGTCCCAAAAAGTGGATGTTTTATTAGAACCAATAGTTAATCGCCCTGGAAAGTATTTATTAATATTATTTTTCTTTATAAAATCTGATCAAGATCGTTCAACACAACCTATTTTTCAAAAGTTGGAATGGGTTATCGTAGATGCTGAATATTAAGATTATCTCTTTTTTTAAATTTAATTTTTCCTAGAAATTGGTTTTTTCAGCGTAATCTATTGAGGTCTTATCCCAATATCAATAAACTTCAATGTCTCATTGGGTAAGCCCGCAATAAAACTACAATGCACAACCATATTATCAATAAATCTTCTCAAATTGCGTACAACCACAAAAAGACTTACCAATTGATTTTCAAATTCCCCTGATGAATTTCTCTTTATTGGAAAAACTAGATAAGCCATATGACATCCAAAGAAAAATATTTCGTTATTGAGTTCTAAATTAAAACAACATCCTCCCCTCGATATATTCTCCATCGTTCCCACAAGAGATCTATCGCTATGATCCAAAAAAGGAATAGGATTCACCATTCCATTACCGGGAAAACTTATTGTTTCTTGATAGATACCAACTTTACTCTCGGATAAAATATCATTACTAAACTTACTATATGATCTACCGATCTTTAAAGCTTTTTTCTGTAATAAAATCTGCATCTTATCAGGAACCGGAAACACAGTTATGGGAACAACAAAGTTCTTTCTTCGACTTTGTCTAGGGTCTAAAGGAGTAACCCAATGACCGTCAGCTGAAAAAAATTTCTTTTCAACCAGAGTAGAAGAGATATATTGGCCTTTAGTAGTCTCAAATAACAGTTCCAAAACACTCCCTTGAAGAGTCTTGTTTTCTGAGGTAGTAGGTTTTAATAAAAAGGTTTTGAGTGATTCATCCGGCTTAACTTCTGCCAAACAGGTCTGTAAGTTTTCTTTATTAACAATTTTTACTTCTTTTTGGTGAGCAAAATAATCAATAAAAAGGGGATCCGTTATTAAATTAGATAATAATGTCCTGATTAATTTAGGATTAATTAAACTCTCGATATCATAATCAATCAATTCAGAGATATATTTATCATTCATATCTGGTTGATTCGTTAAAAACCAAAATCAACTTAAATATTTTGAATTTATGTAGGTATTACAAAGAGTATGCCATTTTTGATTGGGATCAAAAAAAACCAGCTACTTGAAACCTAGTTCTATCATCTTTTCACTTAAAGCAACCATTTGACCTTTTTGAATATTTATTTTTTCAACCCGAGCATCTGCTGGAGAAGAAATTTCATAAACCATTTTCATAGCTTCCATCGTTGCTAAGAGATCTCCCTCCTTAATCTCATCCCCTTCTTCAACGCAAATTTCAAGAATTTTACCCGGCATGGGACTTTCTATTTGAGGAGAAATCTGCTGTTTATCACCTTCGATCCTTCCCTCCTCATATGGTTTTATACCTAAACTAAAATGATTTGATTTTAGTTTGATAAAATGCTGATTTTTATTTTTTTCTACCTTAAAATTAGCCAAATGGAGATCTGACATAGCTGCCACCGAAACTACTTTATCATCTTGTAAAAGTTGAACCTTATCTCCCTCTATCAATAACTCATAATTGGTTTGATTGTAACTAATTTCATATTTCATCAAAATATCTCCAGAAACTTATCCAGGTTTAGGGCGCGGTAGTTGACAGACTTATTTCCTCAAATAAAGATTTCGGTACAAATCTTAAGTTATTATTACCATTATTGTTATGACTATTATTATTACTCTGAATAGAAGCATTTGAATTTTTGTTACTTACCGCAGAAACAGCCATTGCCAAGATGGTAGCTGGTGAAGCTGCATTATCATTTATTAGTTTTTCTAGATTCTGCCCTACCCATTTAGTAGTTAACACCGATTGTTGAAATGACGGATCAGTTAAAATAGTTTTTAAAAATTCAATGTTATGGGTAAAACCTAAAAGGGTCGTTTTGTCTAAAATTTGTATTATATTCTTAATTGCCTCCTCTTTATTATTTCCCCAAGCACACACTTTCGCCACCATAGGATCATATTCAGATGAGACCTCCCCTCCTTGAATAACACCAGTATCAATTCTAGCATTCTTCAATGTGGGCCAATCAAGTTGCAAAATAGGCCCCGGACTTGGAACAAAATTATTACTAGGGTCCTCAGCATAAATTCTGCATTCAATAGCATGTCCAAAAGGCAGGAGGGAAATATTAGGCTTAGTGAACCACTCCAAATTCTCCCCCAAAGATGATCGTATTTGGATCTCAACTAGATCAGCCCCTGTAATCATCTCAGTTACTGGATGTTCTACTTGAATTCTGGTATTCATTTCTAAGAAATACACCTTCGAAGGATCTTCTAAAATAAATTCGACAGTTCCAATACTGTCGTAATTTATAAATTTAGACAGCATAACAGCGCTTTTATGTAATAATTCACGGATTTCAGGTAAGATATTACACGCAGGCGCCTCCTCAATTACCTTCTGATGTCTTCTCTGAACCGAACATTCTCGCTCAAAAAGGTGAAATACATTACCCGATTTATCACCTATAACTTGCACTTCAATATGTCTAGGATTTTCGATCCATTTTTCTAAGAAAACTGTACCATTTCCAAAACTGGCCAATGCCTCTTTACTTGCTAATTGTATAGAATTCATTAGTTCCTGCGAACATTTAACTACTCGCATACCTTTACCACCACCACCATAAGAAGCCTTAACTAATAATGGATACCCGATCTCCTTAGCTCTTGATTCTATATTAGAGGTCGACATATCATTAGTAATAACTGCCCAAGGTAGAACCGGCACCTCAGCTTTTTCTGCCAGAATTTTCGATTCAATTTTAGAACCCATCTGCTCGATAACTTTGGGTTGAGGACCAACCCAAGTTATACCGCTATCCATTACAGCTTGTGCAAAACTTGATGATTCAGCCAAAAATCCATATCCTGGATGGATCAAATCGATTTTATTTTCCACCGCTAATTGAATAATAAAATTTTGATTTAAATAAGTTGAAATTAAATCATTATCTTCTAAAGGTAAGACATGATCGGCCTCTACAACATGTCTCGAAGACATATCATTAATAGGAGCAATAGCCCAGGTTTCAATTCCTAATAATCTACATGTATCAAATATTCTACAAGCTATTTCACCAC
>CAZJDM010000263.1:0-3600 GCA_964544765.1 uncultured bacterium | reverse complement strand
TATCTACTATTATATCATAAATTCTAAGGAATTGCTTTTAATGCGACGGAACCCAATGGTATGGCCCACCAACGATAGAAATTATGGGTGCTCCCAATTTCAAAGGGGTTATTGGGGGCATCCTATTTACTACCGATGTCTTCTAATTGTTGATTCAATTCTTTCTCAATCTTATCGTGTTCTTCTGTTAATGGTACTAACTTATTAAACAAAGCATCTACTTTATTTTTATTGATAGATATAACTTGGGATAAAGCGGCTGCCTTTTTTCCATTTCCCTCATTAGAAGCCTGGATTAACCACTTATTATCTTCTTCAATATGTTTTTCCAATTTATCAATATCACTTTCAATACTTTTTATTTGTTCTGCGAGAGGCTTTAATAAAGAAGACCTCCGTCCAATTATCTCCGATCGCTTCTTGCGTAAATCTTTTTTATTTAATTTGGATTTATTCTTAGTTGTAATTTCCGACTCACTCTCTTCCCACCCTTCTTTGACTAGAAAATCCTCGTATGTACCATTAAATTCAAAAAGTTTTTTATCTTTAAAAACTATTAACCGAGTGGCTAATTCTTTTAAAATCATTTCACTATGAGTGACAATAATTACCGCGCCAGAAAATTTTTTCACTGCATGCACTAAGCTTAAAGTGGAATACATATCCAAGTGATTAGTTGGCTCATCTAATAATAAAATATTAGCCGGACCTAATAGAAGCTTTCCAAGCATTACCCTACTCTTCTCTCCCCCGGAAAGAATAGATATAGGCTTATTAGCAAGATCTCCGCCAAACATCATATGACCAGCAACTGATTTAGCTTTGCCCAAACTTAAAGAAGGATTCGCGCCTATTAATTCTTGTTCAATAGTTAGTTCAGGATTAAGTCTTTCAATATTGGGTTGACCAAAATAAGCTATTTGGGCTTGATCATGATAAGAAATACTTCCTTTTATTGGTTTCAACTCTTTGGCTAATAATTGTAATAACGTTGTTTTACCTTTACCGTTAGCTCCAACAATGGCTACCCTATCTTGTCTGCCTACTATCAGGTCAAAATCCTGAATTAAAAAATGTTGATCAGAATCAGAATCAGTATCAATATTAACATTGTTATAATCAAAAGAGATATTTTCCACCTTTAGTATATTTTTGGCAGCAAAATCTGCTTGATTAAACGAAAAAGACAGTTCCTTGATCTTCTCTAACATTGACAACTTTGGCTTTTTATCCAGCATTTTAATTCTTGATTGTACTGCTCTTGCTTTAGTTGCTTTTGCTCTAAACCGATTGATGAATTGTTCATCTTTCTTGCGTTTTTGTTCAATGTTTTTTAAGGTCTTTTCATGAACCTCTTCTTCCATCTGAATTTGGGAGTAGTACTTTTCAGTATTACCCATTACCTTTTTGATTTTACCTCGATGAATACCCATAGTGTGAGTAGTTACTTGGTCCATAAACTCACGATCATGAGTTATAATGATAAAAGCTTTGGGCCAGGATCGTAAAAAATGCTTTAACCATCGAATTGATAAAATATCGAGATAATTGGTAGGTTCGTCAAGTAACAATAAGTCAGGTTCTGAAACTAATACCTTCACCAGGTTAAGTCTAACTTGAAATCCTCCAGAAAACTCACTAGGAGATCTGCCAAAATCGTTTTCAGTGAAACCTAGTCCAGAAAGGATTTTCTTGACTTTATAGTCCTTACTAGCTTCTTCAGAACTAACCTCTTCTGATGGCAAGCCTCGACATCCTTCTGCTAACACTGTATCTTCGGTAAAAGAAATTTTCTGTTCTAAATGACCTAGCTTAAAACGACTAGGAAATATAAATTGACCGGCATCAACTTTCTCTTGTCCCAGCATCAAACGAAAAAGAGTTGTTTTACCATGACCATTTCTACCAACCAGGCCAATACGTTCTTTATCATTGATATTAAAACTACAATTATCTAACAACAATTGTCCGCCAAACCCTTTGGATATTGCGCTTATCTGAATCATATTATTCCCAGTCCTTCAAAAACCTGGTCAAATTCTCCAATTCGCTTACTCCAGGCAAATTTATTCATATAAAGACTTAATTGTCGGCTGATATTTTTTCGCTCTTGAGGATGTTCAATTAGAAAGATTAATTTTTCTACCATCTCGGTTGAAGTTTTATACAAGCATTTTTGATGGAACTCCGATGGAATCAGTTCCGGGTATGATAATCTGTTAGGTAATAAGGGAAAACAACCAAAGGCGATCCCTTCTACCACTGAAATACCAAAGTTTTCCTGCACAGCTGTACTAATTATAATATCACCTTTTTGCAGCCAACGAATATAATCTCTTTTGTTTTTAAGGTATCCATCTTGAACAATATGTTGTTTGAATTTATCTTTTATTTCAAGCAATATATTGGGTTGAACCTGAGTACTCTCGCCCAGTAGGGCCAGTTGAAATTCAAGCTCTGGTTTTAAAGTTTTTACTTTTTGCAGAGCAGATAAAAAATCTTGAGGTCTTTTATCAAACTCCCAGCGGTGGTTCCAAACTATTAGAGGTTTAGTTAAAGAGTTGTTCTCTTGGCTTTCTTGACTGTACCCCAACCTTTCTCCAAGGCTATCAGGAAAATCACATCCTGGATAACATACTTTGACTTTGGAACGAATTATGGGCAAGGTCCATCTGGGTGAGTATTCAGGAAACTCATCATAAAACCGTTTTAGCAGTTCAAAAAATTTATTGAGATGAAAATTAGAATTAAATAAGATTACATCCGCACTAAGACAGTTATTAAGATCCATCATACCCCATTCAAATTCCCTTTTAACATCGGATGGTAGGGGATAAGAAAGTTGATTTTCATGAAAATACAAAACAAGGGGAGGACAGTTTTGCCCCCAAAGGTTTTTTAAGGTTGATACATTAATCATACTGGATAAGAACACCGCTTGATATTTACGTGGATCTGGAACCTGATGATAGAAATGAAGAGCCGCGCCACGCAATCTCCATTTCCATAATTGAGCTGGAAGAGTAAATAGCTCAAAAGTATTTCTGGAGTATTTAATCAAGTTATCAGCAAAATCTTGATGAGAACCACCGTAAAATGATTCAAGCAGTAATATATTCATTATTATCTAATCTTCATTATTAAAAGGTTAACCAGCGTAATACCACCCAATTTGCCATTCAATCATCTCTCCCTCTTCTGTCATTAAAATAATTGTAAAATCACCATCCCAGGCTGCAAAATCATCCAAATGCTGAAACCCAGCTTCCTCACCTCTTAATATAATAATGGATCTAAAAAATTGATCTAATGGCTGATTAAGTTCATTTTCCAGATAGGCGCCCATAGCGGCAAAAGGTTTAATGGTATAATCACGCCCACTATCCCTTAAGGTCATATCAAAAAAACTTTCCAATCGTTGTTTACTTATATTACTACTCAAATCAAATTTCTCAGTTTCCTCAGCTTTTTCAACTTCTTCAAGAATTTTTTCCTCACTTATTCCAGGGCTAAAGTAAAAATATCCATCTAAGGGTGTTCCATGATAACCATCTAAAAAATCATAATTGAATTGATCATACATTTGATCAGACATTTCTC
>CAZJDM010000262.1:0-3693 GCA_964544765.1 uncultured bacterium | reverse complement strand
CAGTTACGGCTCATGTTAATCCTGCTAAAGTTAGTCGTTTTTTAGGACAATGGTGGTAGAATCTATCTTCATGGATATAGAAAAATATCAGAGGTTGATGGTCTAATTACAAGGTTCGAACTAGCGGCTTAACCATTACCATTTTTTCGGTAGCACACCACATTAGATCCAGAAGAGCCAAAAATTTTAACTTATTTTTCAATCTATTTATAACGTTAGAAGCTAGTCAAAAAATATCTAAAGAGAAAATTAAATACAGTCGAATTTTATATTATAGGGCGATGCAGCGTACGATTTTAGTTTTTTGATTATTTTTTTGTTTAGTCACAAATATTATGTGTTTATTTTTTTAATTATAGGTTCTTTATTTATTTAAAGAGAATTTATTTTAAATTTAGACATTATGTTTGAAAATAAAAATCCAACGATGGTCAACGATGGTCAACGATGGTCAACGATGGTCAACGATGGTCAACGAGGGGAGTAATTTTATGTTAAGTATACTTTCGTCAGCTATGTCAAATTTTTCAAAGTATTTCAATGTAGCAAACTTACCAATTTTATCCTGTTTAAAAACAAGAGTTCTTTTTGCTTTACTGATATGCCTTCCCTTATCACTCTCGTGTAAGAAGACTGAAGACTCAGGTGATGAGTTAAAAACAACAATTCTTCCCAAGAAAACCACTTTGGCCGCTAATCTGATTTCTGATCTGCGCACTAACCTGAAAGACTTAAGTAAAAGCGCACCTAAATCCTCACCCAAATCTTCGCCTAAGTCTTCCCCTAAATTGAATTTAATATCATCTGCGACTGACTTAACTACTGCACAACTAGATACTATTATTGACGCCGCACTAAAAGCAGTAAAAGATGCTGGGCTTACAGGGTCCAATGATTTGAATATTTTAACCACGACTATTATCCAAGGAGCTGAATCATCTTTGGCCAGTCTGAACCTAGAAGAAGCCAGTTTTACTACTCTCGTTATTGGAGGGATAGTAGTTTCATTAGAAAGTTCGATCGAAGAAAACCAACAATACTTGGATACTTCTTCAACCGCTGGTGATATTACTACCGCCATTAATATTTTATTAAATGATATTGCCGAGACCGCCATTAGTTATTTAGATGACGCTGGTCTTACTGCCGAGGAAGTCCAAGAAGGATCTAGTTACGTAATAAGCGCGATTGTAGCTAACGTAGATGAAATCGGTATTAGTGAAGAATTTTTAGGAAAGGCTGTTAGTTCAGTAACTGCCGGAGCAATTGAGGGTTTAGACGAAATAGAATTAGAAGGATATGACTCAACTGATCTGGGTGAAATGGTCCAAGGTATCGCAGCCGGGGCGACTGCTGCTTTGGATGATATCGTATTAGTAGGTTATGATTCCGAAGATTTAGGAGATATGGTGAGCGAAATTACCGCAGGAGCCACCGCCGCTTTGGATGAAATAGAAATGGAGGGCTATGATTCTGAAGATCTGGGAACTATGGTGAGTGAGATTACCTCTGGAGCCACTGCAGCCTTAGATGAAGTGGTTATGGAAGGATATAATGCTGAAGATTTAGGAGATATGGTGAGTGAAATTACAGCAGGAGCCACCGCCGCTCTGGATGAAATAGAAATGGAGGGCTATGATGCTACCGATATAGGAGGCATAGTCAAAGAGATTGCTGCTGGGGCGACCAGTGCTTTGGATGAAGTAGTAATGGAAGGGTATGATGCAGAAGATTTAGGAACCATGGTAAGTGAAATTGTCGCTGGAACCGCGCAAGCTTTGGATGAAATAATTATGGAAGGTTTTGATGCTACTACTGAAGCTGAAGCGATAATGGATGAAGTAAGTGCTGGTGCCAGTGAAGGATTAGCTGAAGTAGAAATGGAAGGATTTGATGCTACTGATACCGCAGCAATTGATCAGATAACTTCCGAGGCGATTGCCACGGCTCGTGAGGATACCACTCCAGCTGGAACACCACCACATACACCTACTCTTCACATTAACAATGACGCTTTATTTGCCACCTCAGCAATAGTTAGTTTAACTTTGTCAGTAGTTGGTGATGCTACTAAAATGATGATAAGTAACAACGCTGAATGTACTGGCGGTGTATGGGAAGACTATAGCACCACGAAAAGTTGGACACTTACCACTTTGAATGCAGATGCTACTGTCTCGATAAAATTCAAAGATGATGCAGGTAATGAAACGACTTGTATAGCAGATAGTATTACCCATGATGACATTGCTCCGGTCATAATCGGTATAAGTAACGATGGTACCTCTGCAGAAAGTAAAACCTGGGATTGGGATTGCGAGGTAGATGATATTTGTACCTTTAGACATTTAGTAGATACCAACTCTGATACTACCCCCACAGGGATTTATGGTAACATCACTACCGCAACGCGTGATACCAGCGAAGGCAGTGGTACTTTTTATCTGCATGTACAAGCTAAAGATTTGGCGGGAAATGAAAGCGTTATCCATGTTTCAGCAATACTTTTGGCCAGACCCGATACTTGGGGAATGGGTGGCCGAGCGAGAGATGTGGCCATTTCAGGAAATTATGCTTATCTGGCAAAGGAAAGGCGAGGACTTGAAATATATGATATTAGTACACCAACAAATCCTACCATAGTTGGAATCTACGACACAGCGGGATCTTCTTGGGGAGTATATGTGAGTGGTAATTATGTTTATATGGCGGATCAATATAATGGTTTGGTAGTGATAGACATCAGCGATCCATCTAGCCCCACTTTGACAGGTGCCTATGACACAGCGGGTCAAGCCATGGGCATATATGTAAGTGGAAGCTATGCATATGTGGCCGATCGGGAAAATGGCTTAGTAATATTAGATATTAGCGACCCAACAAGCCCAACTTTGGCAGGTAGCTACGATACAGCTGGCAATTCCGCGCGAGTACTTGTAAATGGAAGTTACGCTTATATTGCTGACGCGTATAGTGGTTTAATCGTGGTAAATATTAGCGATCCAACTAACCCAACTCTAGCTGGCAGCTATGATACCGATGGAAACGCACAGGATGTACATGTAGAGGGCAATTATGCCTATGTGGCTGATGATTCAAAGGGCATTGTAGTACTTGACATTACCGATCCAACCAACCCAACTTTAGTCAAAGGCATGCCTACTGTCGGTAATGCTCAGGGTATATTTGTGAAAGAAAACTTGGCATACGTGGCAGATGGCGACTGGGGTCTAACTGTAATAGATATTAGTACACCAGCAAACCTTTCTTTGTCTGCACATTATACAACTAAGGGAGTCGCTTCAAAGGTATTTGTAAATGGAACCTATGCCTACCTGGCTGATTTAGACGGAGGATTAGTAGTAATAGATATCAGTATATTACCGACACCTCCTTTAGTTGGTGGTTTATCTGGTACCACTGGAAGTAGCACACAGGGTTTATACGTTGATGGGAATTACGCTTACCTGGCTGATGGTTTCGGAGGATTAGCAATAGTGGATATCGGTACCCCAACAAATCTCACCTTAACAGGCAGTTATGATACTACTGGATGGGCAAATAACGTGTTTGTAAGCGGAAACTACGCTTATGTAGCTGATGGCACCGCTGGGATACAAATTATAAACATAAGTGATTCAACCAATCCTACTTTGACCGGAAGCTACAATACAGCCGGAAGTCAGGGTGCCA
>CAZJDM010000261.1:0-3790 GCA_964544765.1 uncultured bacterium | reverse complement strand
ACAACCGTCAACCAGATTATACGTTAAAAAGGCAATAAGTATGTTGACACTACATCTACTTTACCAACTGGAAATGAATCTACTGATAACTTGACTCCCAAAAGAGAGCCCGCTGAGCAGACTGCTAACTCAGGCAAATCCTCACAAAAGTATTTTAAGGATGTAATAGCTTTAGGGCATTCTTGAATTTCGTCAAATATAACCAAATCGTTATGTAAATCAATTTTTTCTCCAATATGAAAAGAAAGATCTTGCACTATCCTTTTGGGAAATAAGTTGGGTTCAAAGATATCTATTAATGCCTTATCTTTTTCAAAGTTAAAGTGAAAAACATTTGTAAATTCATTTTTACCAAAGGTAGTTAAGATATAGCTTTTTCCTACCTGCCTAGCTCCATTTAAAATTAATGGCATTCTAGATTTTGACTGCTTCCATTGGATTAAATTTTTGTAAATTAATCGCTTCATTATACTTAGTAATATGACAAAATTACCTACTTTTTGCAAGCACTTTTTATAATATACTAGATTTTTTACAAGCACTTTTTCTTATATGTAAGATTATATACGATTATATCTAAGTTTAGGCCGGACTTCCAAATAACGGCATCATTTTGTAATTGATAGTTGATCGAATAAGTCTTTCCGGTTGAACTTGGTCCAAAGAGAAAGAAGGACTTTTTTTCTAATAAAGACTGTAAATTGAGAATTCTATTAAACCATAATTAAACAATCCTTAATGATATTTTAAGGGGTAAAAATATCACTTAAAGTTATTTAATTGATGGTTATTTTCTGCTATTATAAATAGAAATAGATTAATTATGAGGAATTATTATGTTTTTATATAGGAAATCATTAAATATATTGACAAAATGGAAGAACTCCCACAATCGTAAACCTTTGATAATCCGGGGAGCCAGGCAAGTCGGAAAATCTGAGTTGGTTTATGAGTTTGCCAAAAACAATTTTAAAACTTTTATATCTTATAATTTCGAAAGATACCCAGAGTATGTTGATATATTTAAATCCAAAAATCCTTTAGAAATTATAAAGATCATCGAAATCCGTGAAAATAAAAAGGTAAATACCAATGAAACCATGCTCTTTTTGGATGAAATCCAATCATGCCCCGAGCTAATAGCTATTTTAAGATATTTTTATGAAGAAATGCCTGAATTGGCAATAATATGTGCTGGTTCTCTGTTAGAATTTGCTTTTAATGAAAAGGAGTTTTCTGTTCCCGTTGGAAGAATTGAATATCACTTTATGGGCCCCATACTATTTAGTGAATTTCTATACGCTTTGGGACACAACAATCTAAATGAGCTACTAAATACTTATGAATTAAAGGGTCAAATCCCCCTTTCAATACACAACCAGCTTTTACAGCTACTTAAAGTTTATTTTATTGTTGGAGGAATGCCTGAAAGCGTACTACAATACGTTCAAACGCAAGGTTCTTTTTTTGAATGCAATAAAGTACATGAAAATATCACTACTACATTTCGAGATGATTTCGCTAAATACAAAAAAAGAATTCCAGAAGACAGAATTAGAAAAGTATTTAATTCCCTTCCGGGTCTAGTAGGCAAGAAATTTAAGTATGTTAATATCGATCCTTCTGAAAAAGCAAAAGAAATTAACAAAGTATTATTGCTATTGGAATACGCAAAAATTTTTTATCCCACTTACCATTCATCATGCGCTTCCCTTCCTCTTGCAAGCCAAGTTAATCATAAATTTATGAAACCATTATTCTTGGATATTGGTCTAATGGCTAATAGCATGGGCGTTAGCTATGAACTGTTAAACTCAAATACAGATTTAAATAATGTAAATCAAGGAATACTAACAGAACAGTTTATTGGACAACATCTTCTCTATAGTGGTCCATCATTTAAAACTCCCTATCTTTATTATTGGGGAAGGGAAAAGAAAAATTCATCGGCAGAAGTAGATTATGTAGTTTCGGTTGATACAAAAATTGTCCCTATAGAAGTAAAATCCGGCAAAAGTGGAAAATTAAAATCACTAGCTTTGTTCCTTCTAGAAAAAAACAAAGATTTTGCCGTAAGATTCTATTCTGATTTACCATCTATAGAAGAAAGAAACACAAATATTTCCGGGCATAGGAATAATAAAAAATACAAATTACTATCTTTACCACTCTACTTAGTAGAACAACTACCGCGATTAATTACAACCATCTAAAATTGAAATATTTGTTCTTCAAAATTCAAACAACATTCTAGCCGCATTGAATATATCATTGAATGTTATGATATGCCTAAAGGTTCCACTGTTACAAATAGTATCACTAACACCTTCCGGAGCAATTATTGCCAAGCTTATCCAATTCCCTGCGTCTTCCTATAAACTGATTATTTCTTTGAATTTTAATGCCCAGCTTTTATCGCCTTTTCAGTGATACTCTGCCTTGTCTCCAAAGAAGCTATCCGTTCTTCATGATCATCAATTCGAATAATCTTTTCATTATTTACCTGGGTATTTTCTAATATCAATTGTATTTTAGATGCCATATCTTCCATTAAAACACCCTGCCTAGATAAATCTTTCTTTAATACACTGACATCTTTCTTTAATACACTGACATCTTGCTTTAATACACTGACATCTTGCTTTAATACACTGACATCTTGCTTTAATACACTAACGTCTATTTTCAATACTCTTACATCCTGCTTTAAACCTCCAACATCCTCATTCAAAGTATCCAAATTCCTTTGCATCTTATTTATTTTTGGGTGGTTCTCAATACTGTAATCCACTATTTTCTTTACATCTTTTTTATCTTGTTCACTTAACATGGTTTTTCCTCCGCTTAACCTCATCCAAAATTAACATACTTTATCTTTAGCTTCAATGAAAGCATAGGAGAAATATATGCAAAAACCTTGCCTCATCAATAAGCTAGGTTGAGGCATGGTAGAAGACTCAATAGGTCCATTCTTGCAGGCATATGGCTTTTTTCAAGATCTCTTGAATAAAAACTTCTTGCTCTTCCTTAATTTTAGAAGAGATTAATAAATCAACTTTTCTCTCACCAATCTTTTTGTGGATCTTAGAAATGATTACATGTTTTTCTTGGGTCAGCTTTTTTTTAATTATTTGATCGGTTAGAATAAGAAGGTCAATATCTCCTCCTTTAAGATTATCTTCCACTCGACTACCAAAAAGGAAAAGAGAACCTAAAGTTGTAGAACTTGAAGAGGTAGAAACAAAGTAAGGATCTAACACCTCGATAATATGATTAACTATTTCATTTGAAAGTCGCATAATTTGAAAATCACCTAGTCAAATTTTACTTTTGATAGATAATAATTTTGTTGCGTTAACCTTTAAATTCTGAAGAAAGATTTCCATCTCTTCTTCGGTATATTCATGAGCGGTAATATTTCTTAAGGCTCTGATTTCCATCCAAACCTCAGCGTCATCAATTATCCCCAGCTTTTCTCCTTGATCAACAAAATCACGCAAACTACCCTGAAAACCGGGGTCTTGTTGCAAAACTAACGCTCGAATGTATTTTGTTAAAAAAAGATCTGCTACTCTTGAAAATCTAGCAGAAAAACTTTCCCAAACCTCTAATCCCTCATCATCTAGCTCGGACAACTTATGAGGAAGCTTTCCAATTTTCTTAAAACTATATTCTAAATGACCAAGAGCTTTTTCTAACTTTCTTTTATAATCTATAAGTAATTTATTGGCATTTATCATTGAGTAGAATTACCCCCTAATTTCATGATGATTAGAAGGTAAGACCCTCA
>CAZJDM010000260.1:0-3867 GCA_964544765.1 uncultured bacterium | reverse complement strand
AGGCCTTACGAAAGATGTCGTGCTGCTTAAATGTGGAGATTTGATCAGCCTAAGCGTTAACACCCCATATTAAGTCATTATTGTTACCATTAACAAAAACAAAAAACTCATACTCATTGATATTAAATATTCCTGAGTGTTGTTCTATTGAGCCCCAAGCGTTCCATCTGATCCAAAAATCAATGGTATACGGATCTGTTCCAAAATCCCAATCAGTACTATTTGGAATACTTAAATAATCTCCATTTCCATCAAAGTACATTGAAGTAGCCCCGAATTTCTTTTGATCCGCTTCATGATATACCGCACCATACTTGGAAATTGTGTGATTCTGAGAGGACGAATCATTGAACGTTGTGGAACCGTCTGTCGTATCGGAGTGAATCATCAGCTTAGTGTAGCTAATTGGCTGACAATAGGACCTAATTGGGGGAGTGAAATTACCAACCCATCTGGCGATGCCTTTTGAAATGCGTATTTCGGCCAGATACCCTTTTAATTCATCTAAGTCTCTCCCTTTTCCAATCCATAAATCTAAGTTATTCGTTAGGGATTTTTGGATCTGTCCCTGTGCTTTCAATACCCCATTAACATAAATTTTGGTCTGGTTGGCTCCTATTCCTTCTCGCACGATTGCTATGTGATTCCAAGAGTTAACTGTTAACACTTGACCAGCATTTACACTTTCCTGTTCGCTTTCACCATTCAAAGCGATGAACCTGACTTGTTCATCGTAATCTGGGTCCAATAAAATTCCCCAGTTACCATCCACACCAGCCGTGTAACGTCCTTTATCTATTACGTTCAACCTTCCAGAGAATGATATTGGTGGGCGGTACCAGAAATCTATGGTGAACGGATCCTGGCCAAAATTCAAATCAACATGGTTCCCAATAGATAAATAATCCCCGGCTCCATCAAAATGTATGGAAGTATTGCCAAACTTCTTTTGATCAACCTCATGGTGTACGTTACCTTGCTGAGTGATCGTGTGTCCAGTAGTTGACAAATCATTAAAAGTTGTTGATCCGTCTACCGTATTGGAATTAATAAACAACTTGGTGTAATTTTCGTTTTCTGGCAGCGTGCAACTGACAGGGATATTAAAAACATATTCTACTGTTGCGGTTGAACAGCTGGAAGTATTTCCTAGAGGATCTTGGGCCTTAGCGTAAAAGTTGTGTGTGCCATCTAAAAGCGCCGGAGAGGTAAGATTGATCGTAGTTCCAGTGGCTGTGCCAGATGCTGTCTGAGTACCACATGTATTATCACTATAAAGGAAGATGGTATCTCCTGATGTAACCCCGCCCACTTGAATGGTGGGAGTAGAGACATCTCCTGGAGAAGAAGCTGGATCACTCAGAGTTAAAGTTGATGGTGGGTTGGGCGCGGTTAGATCTAAAACATAGCTAACCCCAGTTGCTGAACAACTTGAAGGAGTGTTGGCTCCATTGTTTTCTACTTTGGCAAATATGGAGTAGGTTCCATCTGATAATACATCGGTAGTAATATCGATTGTTGTTCCGGTAGTAATATCCTGATTAAGTAAAGTATCACAACCACTACCAGTTGAATTATAAAGTCCAACCGTATATCCGTTAGCTACTCCACTAATTCTGAAAGTAGGGGTGTCATCAATGTTAGGTGATGATGCTGGATCTAATAAAGCAATAGTTGGTGTTGCGGGGGTAGTGGTATCTAAAACATATGCCACAGTTGCAGTCCCACATTCTGAAGTATTTCCTACTGAATCTTGGGATTTAGCATGAAAGTTATAAGTTCCATCGGTTAGTGAAGAGGAAGTTAGATTGATAGTTGTATCATTGGCAGTGCCGGAAACAACTTGGATACTGCATGTGTTATCACTATAAAGAAAGATCGTATCTCCTGAGTTCACTCCTCCGACTTGAATGGTTGGCGTAGGATCATTATTAGGAGAAGTAGTAGGATCATTTAAAGATAGTGCATTGGGAGCAGATGGTGACGTAGTATCTAGAGTTATATCATCGCTGACACAGTCTGTTTCCAAACCGGTAACATTTTTAAATTTGACATAAACTGTTTTAACTCCATCGCCAGAGGTCATGTTCCAGCTAGTTTTGGTGCTATTATATGTTTCCCAGGTTCCACCAGATAAGCATCCAGCCTCGTTGGTAATGTACATTTGAGAAGCACCTGTTGAGGTAAGAGATAATGAAACATCAGTACTTCTGGTTTGTGTACCTGCCGGATCATCTGGAGTTTTAGAATTTAGAGTTATAGCAGCGTCATTATCGAATTCGTATACTACATTAGCGGTGGAACAATCTGACTTGTTACCAGCGGTATCAGTAGCATCGGCATAAAATACATGGGTTCCATAAGAAGGGATATTACCACTGGTAAGACTAATAGTGGTACCACTAGCCGTACTAGAGGTAGCGGAATCAGAACAAATATCATCAAAATAAAGTTCAATGACATCTCCACTAATAACTCCACTAATGTTAAACGTAGGGGTTTGATCCAAATATGGAGGTCCACTACTCGGTGTAGGATCAGTGAGAGTTATAGCTGATGGTGGATCAGGAGGAGTTAAATCTAAAATATAACCGGCTCCTTCGATTGAACAACTTGAAGGAGTGGTTGCTCCATTATTCTCTACTTTGGCGTACATGGTATAAGTACCCTCAGTCAGAGTATCGGTAGACATATCTACTGTAGTTCCGTCAGCTACTACTTCATCTATAAAATTATCACAACCACTTCCAGTTGAGCTGTAAAGGCCAATTGTATATCCATTTGCCACTCCACTAAGTCTAAAAGTAGGAGTGGTATCATTACCCGGAATAGAAGCAGCTAGCGGAGGATCATGTAAAGCAATAGTTGGTGCGGCAGGAGCACTGGTATTTAATACATACTCTACGGTTGCTGTTCCGCAACCTGAAACATTGCTAGCTGGATCTTGAACCTTAGCGTAAAAATTATAGGTTCCATCGGCTAGAGAAGACGAAGTTAGACTGATAGTGGTCCCACCAGCAGTACCAGAACCTACTTGAGTAGTACAATTATCACTATATAAAAAGACTGTATCTTGCGAACTAACTCCCGCGACCAGAATGGTAGGAGTCGGGTCATTATTGGGAGATATGGCAGGATCGTCTAAACTTAATGCCGAAGGAGCATTTGGATCGGTGACATCTAAAATGTAATCAGCCGCGACTGAACAACTAGATGGGGTGTTGGCTCCATTATTTAGTACTTTAGCATGAATAGCATAGGTTCCCTCAGTTAGAGTATCGGTAGTAATATCTATTGAGGTTTCCGTAGTTACGGTTTGTTTTAAAAGAGTATCACAACCACTACCAGTTGATTTATATAATCCAATCGTATATCCATTTAATACTCCGATAATTCTAAAAGTGGGAGTAGTATCGTTATTGGGAGATGTCGAAGGTTCATGCAAAGCAACGGTTGGCGCAGTTGGGGTATTGGTGTTTAGAATATATTCTACCGTGGCTGCCCCACAACCCGAAAAATTGCCCGCAGAATCCTGAGCCTTAGCATGGAAACTATAAGTTCCATCAGCAAGTGAAGAGGTAGTCAGACTGATAGTTGTATCACTGGCTGTACTAGAAGCTACCTGAGTACTGCAATTATCACTGTAAAGAATGATGGTATCTCCAGAAACAACTCCTTCAATTTGAATAGTGGGAGTTGGATCATTATTGGGAGAAGTAGTAGGGTCACTAAGAGTTAAGGTTGAAGGAGGATCAGAAGCGGTAAGATCTAAAGTATAACTGGCTCCAACGGTAGAACAACTAGAAGGGGTGCCCGCTCCATTATTATCTATTTTGGCAAACAGGGAATATGTACCTGCATCTAAAG
>CAZJDM010000259.1:0-3889 GCA_964544765.1 uncultured bacterium | reverse complement strand
TTCAGTGTGATTTTCTTAACTTATACATACCGGCAGTCTACAACTGACCAGTTTTTAGATAAAAAATAAGCATTTTTTATGGTTACTATTTTATACCTGGTACTTGACGTAGATGAGATATCTTCATCTTCCATAGCGGTAACTCTTGATTTAGCCCCATCAACAGATACTCCTAAATACTTAGCTATTTCTTCATCTGAAGCACCGTCCCTCTTCAAACTTGCAACAGTATGAGCCACCCTTTTACTGCAAACATTCGATTGAACCAAATTTGCCACAAAATTGGTCGGCGGTTCCACCAAATTAGCAACTAAACAACCGCCACCACCACCACCACTAGTGGTACCAGCTACCGCGGAAGCTACTTGTGTCTCACCCTGTGTACCAGGCGCTGCTTGTTCTCCTTGTGCATCCTCTGATCCAGTTACTGCATCAGGATCTTCTTCCATGGCACTATCAACCAAACCTGCTAACTTAGTGTCCTTATAAAAATAAAGTTTTAAAATGGAATATTTCCCATCACTATAGCTTTCAAGTTGTAAAAGTTCCTGTAGATCCTCTTTGGCACAACCTGGAAAAAAATTTAATAATATCAGCAATATTGCCGTTATTGAAATGTATACACTTTTCATGAACCCACCTTTATTAATAATTAAATGCTTAAACAACAGGGCATATGTAAAACTTGCATCCCGCTAATTTCCATTTATATTATTTTAGATCGGCAATTTACTAAGAATAGATGAGAACCTGAAGTCTATATTAAGTAAGTAGCTATAATCCCTGACACATTGGTCTGGTGTTGTCTACCCTTTTTATATCTGATTTTTTGATACCCAGCTTACGTAAATACTTTTCAACTACCTTAAGAGATCTAAAAGTTGGGCAAAATCTTGAAGACCGGTTAGCTATAACTACTTTTTCAATATCATTACCATCATGAAAAAATACTATGGCTCCTGCCGAATAAACTTCATCACCTTTAGCTACCAAGTGATGGTGAACATTTCTAGAAGGGATTCTTCTAAATTTATATTCGTACCTGGATACACTCAACTCACAATTCTTTGATAGAGCAAATTTATACCCCATTTCATTTCGACTTTGAGAATTATATTTAAAATTGGATGACCAGGAATGTGATTTGAATTGATCAATAATCGTTTGCATTGAATCTAGATAAACAACATCGTCCGGATCTCCCCCACTACGAACGAATCTATTAAGCATACTACGATAAGACATATTATACCGTATTGGAAAAAGAGTACGATCTTCACACACCTCAGCCAATATACTTCCATCGATGGATGATGAATCTTGAGCTTGAATATTTTTAACGAAAAATAAGGAAAGTATAACTACAGATTTAAAAATACAAGAATACTTTTGATTTAAAATTCCTTTTAAATACATCTTACCCTCCATAGTAAGTTACTGTGTTTAAAACCTAACACCGCACACACAAGCTACATGGTGTAAGCCTATTAAATTATAAATCATTACTGTAGGTAATTAAGTATATTATTTTAAATTATAATGCAAATTATATTTTCTTATACACTGTAAAAACGATTAATAATATATTACAATATAATCATGCATGTATTCGGCGAATCTATTCAAGTTAGAACCAAGGGATTTTCTGATATAATTAATATATCTACCCTAGTGCAAACCACTGTTAAAAAATCTAAAATTAAAAATGGAATAGTAAACATTTTCCCCATCGGATCAACCGCCTCTATATCAACCATTGAATACGAACCTGCTTTGGTACAAGATTTTCAAGATAAGTTAGAAGAATTTTCATCCCAGTCCAAACCCACCAGACATGGTACCACTTGGGGAGATGATAATGGTTTCTCTCACATTCGAGCTACTTTTATGGGACCTGGTATTACCGTTCCTATCAGTAACGGAACATTAATACTCGGAACCTGGCAACAGATAGTAGTAATAGACCACGACAATCGCCCCCGTAGTCGAAAAGTATTTATACAAGTGATGGGCGGCGAATAAGTGAACTCGCTAAGCCAATTCGGATGTCTTGATGTGACTCTCTAGGCAATTTATTAATTCATCAGAGTCCCCAAAAGGCTTGGGAATATAGCCTTTTGCGCCTTGAGAAAGGGCGTATTTCAATTCTTTATTATCTTTACCAAATCCAGACATAATAACTACAGGCGTTTTTGGTTGATTTTTCTTAGCTTGCCATAATACATCGAGACCTGATGCTTTGGGCATTTTTAAATCAGTTAAAATTAAATCAAATTCTTTCTCTTCAATTAACTCTATCGCTTTTAAGGGATCTACAACCGTATAGGTATCAAAAGGCTCTCCCATACATTCGTATAATAACTCTACTACCTCGGGTTCATCATCAATAATAAGAATTTTGGCCCTTTTTTGATCTTCTTTCTTTAAACTGATAGTTGAGGGAAGTTCTCCATGCATCGACAAATTACTAAGCTCGCAGTCTTTTTCTAAAGGAAAAGTAATTATAAATTGGGTGCCTTTTCCTGAATCACTTTTTACTAAAATTGTTCCTTTATGCTCATCAATTATATTTTTTGTTATAGATAAACCCAACCCCGTACCTTTACCTGCTTCTTTAGTGGTATAAAAAGGATCAAAAATCTTATTTAATTTGTTTTTGGTCATTCCAACAGCATTGTCTTCAAAAATGATTTTAATAGTTTCTCCTTCAACTAAACTTGAAATCTTTATTAATTTTTTTCTATTGTCTTTGACTTCTTCAAATGCATCTTTGCTGTTAACCAGTAAATTTTGAAAAACACTTTCAAGTTGGATCATATCCCCACTTACATTACTAAGAGAATCGGTAAAGGAAACACTTACAGCTATTCCATTAAGTTCTAGCTGCTTTTTTAAAAAGCCCATGGCATTATTGATCGGCCTAGAAATTTCTAACAATCGCCAATCGGAATTTTTGCTTTTTCGAGCAAAAGTTCTTAAATGGTCTATTATGGATTTCATTCGAAGCGAAGCATTATTAATGACATCAGCTTTATCTACAATTTTTTGGGGATTGTTTTTTACGGTTTTTAATAATTGTGAATGCCCTATAATAGAGGTAAGAGGATTATTTAACTCATGCGCTATACTCGAAACTAAGGTTCCAATCGAAGCCAGTTTTGCCGATTGAATTAACTGGGCACGCATTTGCTCTTTTTCTTTATCTACACTCTTACGCTCATTAAGATAATTAATCAGCTTAACAGAACTTGCTACCGCAGCGCAGGTAATTATGATGAGAACTGTAATTATTAAAATATTCATAGCCTTTTATTCTCAGGAATAAAACTCTAACTAACTGAGTAAAGTACAAAAAATTTAATAGGGAATAGTGGAAAATCACTCAATTTTTCTTAACAGTTTTATTATATATATAAATAAGGTATACATTGCAACAAAATTATTGGCTTATTTTGCTAATTATCATTATAATTTTTTCAAATAAGTATAACTAATTAATAATATACTTAAACCTTGGGATTATTCACAGTTTAATTATTCAATACCCAAAATTGCCTGCCATTTTCTTGATCTCTTGCACTAAAATAGAGTTTATTTTGATAAGGTCCCATAATTATTGGAGCAGGATTTTGAATACCATCATAAATATTACTTACTTGGACCGGGTTATTGATACCATCAAATTCCCATAATTCATTTCCAGTTCTATTTCTTCCACTAAAGTAAAGCTTACCACTGAAGACTGTCATTCCTTCTTCTACAGTATCATCAAATACTTTATAGGGTGAATTGACCTGATCATAAACATATAGATCAAATTGTGATGGTAAACCGACAGCCCTTGCTGAAACTTTTCTCTAATCCTACTACCAGTTGAAATATTGGAACT
>CAZJDM010000258.1:0-3898 GCA_964544765.1 uncultured bacterium | reverse complement strand
ACAAAACTCCTTTGGATTTTATCATAATAATTATACCAATTTACGGCAAATAGTACAATTTTTTTTAAGAAAATAGTGTGTAAAGCCCATACATAGCTTTATAAGGGTGATGAATTTTTTTTTAATAATTTTTTTATGGCATTATTAGCTAATTCATCACATCGTTCATTTTGGGGATGGCCGGAATGTCCTTTTACCCAAAACCAGCTTATTTGATGTTTGGAGGCAAGTTTAAATAGGTTTTGCCAAAGTTCTTTATTTTTGACTGGTTTTTTGTTGGCTGATTTCCAATCATTATCAACCCAATCATGAATCCATGTAGTAATACCTTTTACTACATATTGTGAATCGCATGTAATCTTTAATATAGAAGGCTTTTTTATTTTTTCTAAAGCTTTAATAACCGCAGTTAGTTCCATTTGGTTATTAGTAGTTAAAATAACAGCTCCACTGCCTTCATAACTGCGTCCATCTTTTTCAATAACATATCCATAACCACCAATGCCAGGATTTTCTTTACAAGCTCCATCACAATAAATAGAAATAGATCTTTGTGAAGGGTTAACCTTTTTAATGTTAGTCATTTGGAGCTCCTGACAAAGTTAAGGAATTTTCACTGGGGTGAGGATTCGTAAGTAAATGAGGAACAAAAACATTTCTATTTACATCCCATCTGAATTCAATTATTTCAGGGATACGGTTAAATCCACTCAAAGTTAACCAGATAGGATCGTTTGTGTTTAAAAAATCTTCATTTAATGAGTTTGGATTATTTGGTATCGATAGAAAGACATTAATTAGTTTTGTTTTCAATTTGTCTTGAGATTGTGGTTGATTGGTTTCTTCATTAACATTATTATCATTAATTTTTGGGGGTACAATCAATCTTGATAATAACCTTCCTTGTTGTACAAGTGTTATCATTACATCTTTTTCTGTTGAAAGAGCTATACCTCTTTTAGTGATGCTTTGGTCATATGCATTATGGGATATAGAAGTAGGTTTCCGGGTTCTAATTTTTAAAGTCGAATCACCAAAAATGTGCCATGACTGGAAGGTTTGTTCAGCGGTGTTAGAATCATCTTCAAGTATTGCGATAGATCCAGAGGTAAAAATTGAACCAATAGTGTGATTTGTTTCTTGAGCTATTTCTTCAAATACAGTTTCTTGCCCAACAGTTGGTGTGATCCATGATTGCTCAGTAGAGGACGCAAATACGGCAATTGCTCCAATAGGTTGGTTCCTAGTTCCTGCCTTTAACCAACTTTCAGCCAGTGAGTCACCAAAACTATAACCAAAATCACCATTGTAACAACCTACGCTGATGACAAAAGGAAGCTTACCTAAATTTTCTAGATCCTGAATGTCGTATGAGCTTAAACCTGTTGTGGTCCAGTTATTTTCCAGACCATGCCCAGAATAACTAACAAATCCTACTCCCGATTTCAAAATATCGAATACTTGTTCTTTAGTGGCACCTGGGTCAAGGACCGTATGTACTTCTTGATAAGAAGAGGTTGCCAGTAATTTCTTTTTAAGGTGCTGGGCCAATTCATGGTCCGATAAAGTTACACCACCAGAAACGCCGGTTTGGTCACTAGCGATTAGCAGTGCTTTTTGGTACCAATTTCCAGAGCGGTCAGGTTTTTTTTCATATTGAATTGACTTGGCTAAAACTATCTCTAGTTCTTCTATAGTATTGACCGAAATACGAGAAAGATACAAATCAGGATAATTATCATCTCCCTCGACTAAAGTATATAAAGGATCAGCTTCTTCACCTCGTACATTTCCGGCGGTTCCTCGATGACTCGCTACTAGATTATGATCACCAACTAAAATAACATAGGCAATGTTATGTGTATCGTATAACTTTTTAATATGTTGTTTAATATTTCGTTGATTGTTTCCAATCTGAGAGATAGCTGATAGAAAAACTTTAAATCCTAATTGTCTTTTCCATTGAATGAAAGGTTGAAGGACAGATAAAAAATCATCATGACTGATTACTAAAATAGAATGCTCATCGAAAAATGAATTAGAAGTGTGTTCTGGTGTAGCTGGTGTAACTAGTGTGGCTGGTAATGTACAGTCATTTTCATTTCTAGGGAAGCTGTAAGATCCAGTATTATTACTTATTGGCACAATAGATGGCAAGTAAGGACCAAGTGTATGATTAGGAGTTCTACCTGATGGTTGTGATAAATAATTATCGATTTTTACCGTTAGTTTTGACACCACTGAGGCTGTTTTATCAACTCGATTGTAAATTATGGGATAAAATTTGACCGTAATCCCGTGTTTTTTTCGTAATTTAAAAGAGGGTGATAAGGTAAGATGGTTGTGTGGATATGATTTTCCATTATCATAATAATCAGCAAAGACAAAAGGTACGTTTTTTGGATCTTCCTTCATGGAAATAGAACCTTTACTAGGGACGATTGGTTTTAGTGGTATAGTTTTAGTTTCAATGTTTAAAATAGTGAAATTAAATTGATCCTGTGTGAAGTTAAAAAATACATTTTTAAATAATTTAGGTAAACTAGGATATCCTTTATTATCCATATTTCTTAAATTTGGGATATAGATTTGAGCATATTCCTGATGATTTATAGATACATTATCAACAAAGAATCCTGGTATTTTATATTCAATTGTTATTGAATTGGCAGTTTTTTGAACAATATTTAATTTTATTGGTTGAGGTTGGTTAGAGTTAACTTCGATCCATCTGGATTCGGCCCGCAAATGAGAAAACATCTGACCCAATAGAATTAGTGAATATATCAAGCTTACTATGAGTAACTTGAACGTTTGAGAGTAAATTTTCATAACTTTTTCTGATTAAGTTTTTGTCTTACAAACTTTAATTTATGTTTATGCAATTAGTGGGGAAAAGTCAAATAATGTTCGCTTAAAAGATTATAGGTTTTTACGTATTGTTTTGTTTAAGGTGTAAAAGAAGGGCAAAGATTTCACGTTTTTTGAGGTGATATTTTTCTTTTAAAAAGGAGTACAGAGCCTCCTTTTTTATAGAAGGTATTTTTTGAAAAATGTTGATATCTTCTTTTATTTTATCTAATTCAGCGATGTCTTTTATTTCTTTAGGTAAGGAAGAGGTTCTTTTTTTATCAAAATAAAGAATGCCAACTAATTCACCTTTGGGAGTAATTTGTTTTTTTAAATTTTCTTTGATAAGTTGATCAAAGGAAAATAATTCTACTTGTTCGTATTGCTTAGTAAGTTCACGAAATATTTGTACTTGTCCGTTTATCTGGTTCTTAAGATCGCAAAAAGATTTTAAATCATTTAGGGATTTGTATATTTGGTGTGGTGTATCTAGAAAAATAAATGAAGTCAGAAAGGAACTAAAACATATATCATAAAGTTCGGTACGTTTGGTTGAGGATTTGGGTAGAAATCCCAGATAACCGAATTGATTTATTGGAACAGCAGATAAAGAAATAGCGGCAGTTACTGAAGATGGTCCAGGTATACAGGTAGTTGTGATGTCATTTAGTTTGGCCTCCTGATTGATGCGAAAACCCGGATCATTTATACCGGGAGTACCAGCATCGCTTACAACGGCAATTTTGTAATCCTTGTTCTGGCAAAGTCCAATCAGCATTTTGGCGGTCTTTTTTTCGTTATGATCGTGGTAAGATTTTAACGGCGTTTTTATTTTATAATGGGAAAGTAGTTTGGCTGTATGGCGAGTATCTTCGGCGGCAATAAGATCAACTTCCTTTAAGGTAGAAATGGCTCGGGTAGAAATATCCGATAGATTTCCAATTGGTGTTGCTATGAAGAAAATTTGGGGGGGACTTTTAACCATGTTTTTTGAATGCGAAGCCTTGGGTATGATTCCCCGCAGCTTGCTGCGAACTAATTTATAATA
>CAZJDM010000257.1:0-3997 GCA_964544765.1 uncultured bacterium | reverse complement strand
AAATTAGTTCAAATAAATGGAGTCAAGGTGGGGTTCAGGCCTAACTTACAAAAGAGCAAGTGCGACAGACAATAATATGGCACTATTCTCGACTTATTTAGTTTCTCCCAAAGTTGGTTGGATCCTTTCGTTTGTGCAAAACACAGGTGGAGATATAAAATTTTATAGTTCAGGTTCTGGATGGCAAATTTTATACACAGGACTTCTGGATACCACGGACTTTTATCACGGTGTATTGACTGTTGCTTCTAATGGAGATGTTAGTCTTTGGATCAATGGAAATCAAGGCAGCACAATTAATGCTCCTATACTTGCAACAACTAATCCTTTACTGATGGGTGTATATGAAGATGGAACTCCTAGTGTGCCTCAAACGGGTTATTATTTCGATGGGATCATCGATGAGGTAGGTTTTTGGTCCCGTGTACTGACAAGTGTCGAAATAGAAGCGCTCTATAGTAGTGGTACTGGGTTAACTTATATAAAATCCTGTACTCCTGCTGGGAACGATCAATATACCCAGTTATTGATTCATTCAGATACAACGGATGGAAATACTACTTTTACCGACGCATCAGACAATTCTATCACTATTAATTATACCGGTACAGTGGCGCATAGTACAGCTCAGAAGAAGTTTGGAAACTCTTCTATCAAAATTACCAATGCTTTAACATCTTATCTTTATATGACTAATTCGGCACTGGAAATAACTAGCGGCCCATTTGTATTTGATACCTGGTTATATAGTGATGCCTGGAATTCTGTAGAATGGAATTTTCATATTTTTTCATCGATGTTTGCTACTCCATGGCATGGTATGCAGCTTAGTTTATTTGGGGATAGGATGGCTCATTATTTAAATAACGATAGTGGATCAACTGTTTCTAGCAGGCGTGGGGAAGCAGGTGCGGGAGTAAGTAGTGGCGTATGGCAACATGTAGCATGGGTTAGTAATGGTTCAAAATTAAGAACTTTTATAGATGCTGAGCAAATATATGAAACTGATATTAATGGTGATTGGGGAAATAGTGAAAAAGTATTTCGTATGGGAAATCGAGCGGGCGGTGCTAGTGTTGATTTTTATCTAGACGAGCCAAGATTTAGTACCGGTACGGACAGAGGTTGGTTTGATGGTTTTACTCTACCAACCAAACCTTACTGCGATTCTGGTCCATCAGAACCAACCGTTGCATTAATTTACCCAACAGTACCCTATGGATCTGGTGCCACTACTCCAACCTTCAGAGTAAGTGGGGTTGTTGATGGATATACCGTTGGTTTGTATAGATCGTTAGGCAGTGGATGTGATGTCTTTTTAAATTATGGAGTTGCTAGTGGAACAACGGTTGATATTGGCACCAGTACCCTAACAGAGGGGTTAAACTCAATCTATGCTAAAGTAGAAAACGATGGTTCTAATATACAATCGAACTGCTCAGCGCAAGGAGCCGATTATCTTTATGATACAGAAGCAGCGGGGATTGACACTAGTACCGTCTTAATACTTCATGGTGATGGAAGTGGTCAAGGTTTTGTGGATAGTTCCTACACTCCCAATACTGTAAGCCCCAATAGTCAGGTTACTCAGGTGCCACCGGCAAGTGCTGGTATTTCTTATCCAACAGAGAATTCAATCTTTGAAAATGTGATGTATTTTGATGGTGATGGAGATTATTTGAGTATTCCAGATAGTGAAAATTGGAACTTTGGTAGTGATTCTTTCACTATTGATTTTTGGATGAATTTAAGTAGCCTTACTGGGTGGAGGACCATTTATTCACAATCGATAGATGATAGAAATTATATAATGATTACTTTAAATTCTAATGGTCTGGAATTTATAGTCAAGGAAAGTGATGCTTTTGTTGTACGGATTACCCAAGGGAGTACTGCTGGATGGTCTACCGGAACTTGGTATCATGTAGCTGTGGTAAGGAACGGGTTTGAATATGATTTATATCGGGATGGGATATCAATTGTATCTAATACAGATTCGGACACAATTCCAAATTCTACAGCAAGTGTTAACATCGGAAGAAATGGATATGTGGGGGGACTTGAATATATAGAGGGCTATCTTGATGAATTTCGTATCTCTAAAGGTATAGCTCGTTGGACCGCAAACTTTACTCCACCCGTTAGACCCTATTATGACCTCCCGGCTGACCCAACCATTGTCTTACAAAATCCTTCAACATCTCCTGGTCATGATAATACTCCTACCTTCAGAATTAGTGGAGTGCAAAATGGATATACAGTTGGTTTATATCAATCAACCGGTAGTGGTTGTGATACTATATTAAAAGAAGCTGTTGCTGCTGGATCATCAATAGACATAACTATCAATGCTTTGACAGATGCTGGCACATATTCCTTTTATGCCAAAGTAGAGAGTAATGCAGTGGGAATGGCTTCAAGTTGTTCAGCCGTTGGGGTTAATTATGAGCTAGAATCTAATTATTGTACACCCAACGATTCCAAAACGATATTACTTATTCACTCAGATACAACAATTGAAACAGATTCGGTCGTAGACAGTTCTGATATAGGACACTGGATAACAAAAAATGGGGATGTTCATCATGAATATGGTAATGGTGTTTCCAAATTTGGACAAAGCTCTATCTATTTTGATGGTACTGGGGATTATTTAAGTATTGAAGATAGTGATGATTGGGATTTTGGGACCGATAGTTGGACCATTGATATGTGGGTATGGGTTGCTTCCTATCCCAGCTGGACAAGTATGCTTTCTACAAATACCAGCACTGACTCTACTGGTTCTGGAATAATTTGGTACTTAACTAATAACGGCACAATGTATCTATACAATGGCTACGAAAATTACAATTTTAGGAGTACTGGAGTAATCGGAACAAATGCGTGGCATCATGTTGTGGTTGGATATAATACAGACACAAATAAACTCTTTTATGCTATTGACGGTGTTTATGAGGAACAAACCCCTAATGCTGTGGTTAATCTATCAAATAATCAACCCTTGAATATCGGTAGAACAGCGGATGGATTGTTCAATTTCACCGGTTATATCGACGAGGTTCGCATCTTGAAGGGTGCTGCCAAATGGACCAGTAATTTTAATCCGCCTACTAGACGATATTGTGGTCTTACTTGTGCACCAAATGATTCTAATACTGTTTTTTTGATTCAGTCGGATAGTACTGATGGTGGTACTAATTTTCAAGATAACTCTAGTAATGGTCATGTAGTTAATAAGTTTGCCGGAGTTCATCATGAAACAACCAACCATTTACCTGGTTTTGGTGATACTTCCATTGCATTTGGCGGACCTAATACTGATGATATTTTAAGTGTTCCCTATAGTTCAGATTTGGACTTTGGAACCGGTGATTTTGTAATAGATTTCTGGATCCGATTTGAACAAGCATCAATGTCTGATAATCCATATATAATCACTCGCAAAAAAACCGGAGGGGGGACTCTGATCCGTTTTTCTTGGGTTGGTAATAATGCTACTGATAATAATATGTGGTGGATCTTTTTGGGAAGTGGAGATTACCACAAATTTGCCTGGAACAACTCCGATCGTGAATCTAGGAGATGGTATCATGTTGCCTTAGTTCGAAGTGGAACTTCTTTACGTATGTTTATTGATGGTAAGCAGATTGGTTTGACCACAACTAGTACTGAAGACGTTACTGATACAACCGACCTTTTTATTGGAGGATTTGATTCAGCGACTGATTGGCCAAGATTTGAAGGTATGTTAGATGAAATTCGTATTTCCAAAGGAACAGATCGCGGATGGAATAGTAATTTTAGTACCCCCGTTATGTCTTACTGTGATGTAGTAGCGGAGACAGCTTTTACTGGTCCATGTCCCACTGGCTTTATTCCAGTGCCAGGAGATGCAAAACTTGGTACTTTCGATTTCTGTGTTGCTAAGTACGAAATGAAGGGAAGTTCTGGTAATATTTCTTCTACCGCATCTGACTCACCATATGCTTCTATT
>CAZJDM010000256.1:0-4021 GCA_964544765.1 uncultured bacterium | reverse complement strand
TGAACAGGATGTTATTAGAGTTACACATCGAGATTCAGTTGCTGATTTAATTCGTAAGGGACAGGATCTAGAAAAGATTGTTTTAGCGCGATCAATTTGGCACCATATTCAATATAAAATTTTGACATACAATCATCGTACAGTGATCTTTGATTGATCAATGAGCCTTTTTTCCGCCTGCCGCAGCTTGGGCTATGTTAAGTGAATGATTTTTAATTCGACGCAAAGCTACTATTAAATCACTAATACTAAGTGAACCTATAGGAGTTAGCTTGTCTTCTTTGACTTGGTCCAATACTTGATCCAAATAAGTTTCTTTGATTTTATTGGCTTGTTTATTTAAATGCTTATAAATAGATTCAACTGATTCGATGGATGTATCTTCAGCTAAAGAGAGCATGGAGGTAGATTTATCAAATAATTCCGTAATTTGATCTAAAAAGGATTCTATTTTTAGTATTTCATTATTTAAAAAGTTTTCTTTTTCATTAAAAAGACGTTTGCGATACTTGATGATTGAATAACTGTAATCAGCCACACTCTCAAGTTCATCGCATGATCTAATCAAAGAATACACTAAGGTAGTTTGTTCTTTATTTAATTTAGCCTTCATCAAAGATGAAAGATATTCGGTAATTTCCATTTGCATTAAGTCAGTGGTTCTTTCATCCTGATCTATATTCTTTTCAATTTGTTCATTAGGTGTGTCAGTTAAAATATATGTTTTTACCTGATTAAGCATTTGTCTTACAATTGCAACCATTTTATTAACTTCTCTTTTAGCTTCTTCGATAGCTAATTCAGGAGCCTGACGTGCCACATATCTTAGAAGAGATGTTTTTCTTATTTTTTCATCTTCTTTTTCTGGAGTTATTTTGATGATCATATTAGCGAAAGGCCTCAATACCGGTAAAAATATACAGGTGGCGGTAATATTAAAGATAGTGTGAAAAGCGGCAATATGAGCGGCAATATGTGGTTTAGATCCATCTGGAGCAGTTAGATCCGCTATTCCGGGAAGAAGAAAATCAATAAATAATACATACCATTTAAAAACAAAAATTAATATTAAAGCTGTAGTTAAATTAAACAGGATATGAGATCGAGCCGCTCTTTTAGCCACGGTACCAGCACCAATGCTAGCTAGAAAAGCGGTAATCGTGGTACCAATATTTTCACCGATAACTAAAGCACAGGCAGTGGGGAAAGATATAACCCCGGTAGTGGCCAAAGCCATGGTAATACCTAACATAGCGGAACTCGATTGAATTATGGAAGTCATAAGACCACCAATTAAGGCACAACCTATAACACTTAATAAATTGTCCGCTGCCAGTAAGTTTAAATAGGATAGAAAATAATCATCGGTACGTAAGGGTTTGAAAGCGATACTCATTAATTGAAGACCAAAAAAGATCATTCCCAATCCAAACAATAATTTTCCTGTTTGGTGCCATTTACCATTAGTACCAAATAAGTAAGGAAAGGTGCCCAAGGCGATGAGAACTAAACCATATTTGCCAACCTTGATGGCAATGATCCACCCGGTAATAGTTGTTCCTATATTAGCTCCAAAAATCACTCCAATAGCTTGTTGCAGATTCATCAATCCAGCATTTACAAATCCAATGATAGTAACTGTGGTGATGGAACTAGATTGTACCAGTGTGGTTATTAATAGCCCGACCAAAACTGCCACGACTCGATTATTGGTCAGCCAATTTATGGCTTTGCGGATTATTTGATTTCCTAGGTTTTGGAGACTTTCTGATAATTGCTTCATACCGAAGAAGAAAATTCCCAGACCGCCTAATAAGGTATATCCTAGTTTGAACCAATCCATAAAATTACTCCATTTTTAATAAAAGGGTAATCGGACAATGATCGGATCCCATTATGTCCTTTAAAATATCGGCGTGTTTAACCTTGTGGGCACTTTGTTTATCAATACAAAAGTAGTCAATGCGCCACCCGATATTTTTGGATCTGGCATTATATCTATAGCTCCACCATGTGTATTGATCCGGTTCTTGGTTGAACATTCGGAAAGTATCAGTATAACCACCTTGGAGAAATTTGTCCATCCATTGCCGTTCTTGAATTGAGTAACCGGGATTATTTTCATTATTTTCAGGGTTTTTTAAATCGATGGGTTTGTGAGCAACATTTAAATCTCCACATAAAATAGTGGTTTTAGTACGTTTAAGTTTATTAAGAAATTCTGACATTGTTTGATTAAATCTAACTTTAAAGTCAATACGTACTAGCTCAGGTTGTGCGTTAGGAAAGTAAGTATTAACTAAAAAGAATTCAGGAAACTCAAGGGTTAAAACCCTGCCTTCTTTATCAAATTCTTCTACACCTATTCCGTAAATTACATTTAATGGTTTTTCTTTGGTATAGGTAGTCAAGCCAGAATAACCTTTTTTCTCAGCGCTGGCCCAATAGGAATAATACCCCTCTATGTTTTTTAATTTGTCAGATAATTGATCTGGATGAGCCTTTGTCTCTTGGACGGTAAAAATGTCAGCGTTAAGTTCTTTAAGAATATCGATAAATCCTTTTTTTTCGATAGCTCTGATTCCATTAACATTCCAGGATATAAAAAGTTTTTCTTTTTTGTTTTTGTTTTCCAACTTGTTCCTTTCTGGGATTTTTCGTGGTGTAACACCCATTTTGGGACAATCTGAACTAACAACACATCTATCACAATGAGGGGCAACCGGTTTGCAGGTTCCTTGACCAAAAGCTACTAAAGTAGTGTTAATTATTTTCCAATATTGAGGGGGTAGTTTCTTGCGGAGTTCCATTTCGGTTTCAAGTGGTTGGTTAGTTTTGACATATCCCCATATATTCATAATTCTGTGGACGTGGGTATCGACACAAATAGCTGGTTTATCGAAAGCTTCTGTTAAAACTAAATTGGCTGTTTTGCGACCAACGCCAGGTAATTGGAGAAGTGTCTCAAGTTCATCCGGAATTTTACCTTCATTAACTTGTTGAATAGTTTTTGGTAATTCTTTTAAGTGCTTAGCTTTGGTTTTGTAGAAACCTATCGGATAAATTAAATTTCTGATTTCTTTTTCGGTTAAGGAATCTAAAGTATTCAAACAAGGCGCTTTTTTAAATAATCTGGCGGCTACCTTGGTTGTGGTTTCATCTTTGGTACGAGACGAGAGAATTGTTGCGACCAGAATTTTGTAAGGGTCCTTCTTTTTTAGGTTAATAAGATCAACTACGGGTACTTGGTAAGAAGCTACCTCTGGAATCAATCTTTCGATCATGATCTCAATTAGAGCGTTATCATTTTGCATTTTTTACTCTTAGTTTGAGAATTATCCATCAATATTTCAACCAACGGCATCATTGATTGAGTGAATGGCCCTTTCTATCCACTCTTAAATCTTTATAGCCCATTAATCTCAAAGTTAATAGTAAAAAAATAAATAATAATGTGTAAAAAATTATTTAAACAAAACTTATATTAATTTTTACAATTTTTTTCAAATAACATTGGGTTGTAAAAAAAATATAGGATAACCATTTGAATATATGGTATAATCAATATACGACTGTAAAATTGCAAAAAAAAGTTTGAAACCACGCTAGTTTAGCCTCTTTTGGATTATTGCCTGGGATGCTTGATTTACAGTTAATTGGGTTATAGGTGTGATTATCTATTAAAGATAAGAAATTATTTAGCGAATAGACAAACATACCTATCTTGATTTTAAAAACATAGGGTAAAGTTCTCAATGAAGGAGCTTTTTGCAGTTAAAAATCGGACCAGCAAGGAAGAAAGTCCAGTAAATGGCGGTCCATTGGTTATGAAAGGAGGACATAGAACAGTTCATTTACTTGGTTAAGTATAATTAAAGTCTAATATTATTTATAGGAGTGTGTATGAAAGCAAGAGCAGTGAAGAAAAAACCAACAAAAGCAAAAAAAGTGATTAAATTGAAGGCTGTTAAAAGAAAACCAGCAGCCAAAAAGAAACCAGCAGCCAAAAAGAAACCAGCAG
>CAZJDM010000255.1:0-4044 GCA_964544765.1 uncultured bacterium | reverse complement strand
AAACTGTCAGCGATGAGGAAGTTTGATCTGGAAAAGTTAAAGCGACGGAACCATATTATTTTGGTCACGCCTATGGAATTTCTGATTGGAGTGGATTAAATCTTAATACAATTACTCTTTATGTAATGCTTACTTTAAATGAAGAACTAGATGGCCCTTTGATTGGTGAAATAAAACATAAAATGGAGGCCAATTGGAACAAAGTAAAAAAGTTGCGTAGGCACTTTTATACCATTACCATTTGGAGCAAATTACCTGAAGGAAGAAGAAAGGTAAGTAATTACATCGAAGATGCTGTTTGGGGATTGCGTGAAGTTCCTTGGCCCAGACCACTAATTTCTTACGACTATACTATCAATAAGGACTGGGTTATGTCACCTGTACCAAGATTACCTTGGAAGTATATTGCTTATCAACCTCCAAAGGGTTTTGGCAATCAAGGTTTGATATCTTATCCAGGGTTTGAGGGTTCGATGGTTGGCTGTAATTTTTGTTGGAAAAATAATCCTTTTAGTTTTAAAGGCGGGAATACCCTAGTCGAGTTCCCTGGAGTGGAATATCTTCATTCTTATTGGATGGCCAGATATCATGGCCTAATAGATGCTTCAGATGTCGATTATAAGTATAGTCTGATCAGAAAGGTCAAAGTTCCTTTATCTCAAATTGAATCAGGGGGAGATTCTTTTAAGTCTGTAGATTTAAATCAAGTTGTTGAAAACTCATCCAATTTTGCTAAGGATGGTTATAGAGATTATTCCATTATCCGGGTTAAATTAACTCTTAAAACAGAAAAAGCAATAGATAATGATGGTCGAATTTTCTTGAAGGATGAGGATGGACAAAATATCAGTGAAATTAATTCTTTGTCAACTATAAGAAAATTTGATACTAAGCCCAATACGGATAGAGGCTATTTAGAAGTTTATCTTGAAAACTCTTCTTGGCCCAGATATGGAGATATAAGTCTTGTTATGCAAGGCGAGATAGAAGTTTCGAGCATTTGGGTATTTTATGAAGTGGATAAAGCCTTACCTTAAGATTGCTAGTTTCTTTATATTCATTATTATATTATCTTTAATTTTATCTAAGTGTAAAAGTACCGCTCTTAAATATGATACTCTTTCGTCTAATTCGTCCAATCTGATGATTCATCCTGATACTCAAATAGGTATTATTGGGGATAGTATTTCCACTGGAGCGGTCGCTGATCCATTGTTGTTTATCGGTAATACATTTAATGATAGAATATCTGAGTTTTTAACTACCTTCGATTATGAAGGTAATACACCCATCTTGGGTTTTTATCCTGATCCTCAAAAATACAATATTTCTTTACCTATTGAATCACCCACAAGGGTTTTTCATTCTGCGTATGAGTACGCTAATAGAACCAAATTTTGGCGAGATATTAAGTACTTTGTTGAAAAAAAAGGATCGATGAAACTAGATACAGAAGAGTACAGTTGGGGATATTTATTGGGTAGGAGGCTTAAAGTTAAACCAAAGAATATAATAATAGCTGCCCAAAATGGTTCTTGGACTTATACAATTTGGCGACAAATGGTTAGATTATGGGAAGTTAATGGAAACTCTTTACCAGAAATGGTTTTTATTTTCTATACAGGTAATGATCTTTGTAATTTGAAAGATTTATCTAAGGATAGTATTTCTGGTCATCAAGAAGAATACTTTGGTTACTATATTGATACTTTTTTGAAGATGTTTTCTCAATTATCCCCTAATCCTAGAGGAACAACAATTTATGTATTAGGTCATATGGATATTTTACAGGTTTTAACTAATCAAGATATTTTAAATAGAGATACTTTTTATTTTGGTAAAGCAACTACTTGTCGAGATATGAGACAAAAGCCACATTATATATTAAAAGTATGGGATCAAAGTTTTCTGGACATTTCCAGGCTTTGTAGAAATGTCCTTAATATCAAATTGGACGATTTGGCTCGTATCGAACTTATATCTGAAATTAGAGGGGCATTTGTAGAAGCTCAAAGAAATGCGGTAATAACAGCAAATCAATTAAATGTTCCCGGATATTCTTTTAAATTTATTGAAGCAACAGCCAATATTACGATGTCCAAACAAGATATTGCTAATGATTGTTTTCACCCATCTATTCACGGTCAAAAAAGAATTGCTGACGAAGTATATGATGCAATTAATATAAAATAACGCGATAAACGAACCCAGCACATCGCGTTAAAGGCCCAATATGGCCTTCCGATAACAAATGGACAATTTTTATCGGTAAGGAATTATTCTTCTTTTAGAAATGGTCTTAGTTGCCCTGTGTTCACAACAGTTCTTAGTTTTGGCTTCATAATAACGATTATCTTGAGGAATGTCCTTTTATTTATTAACTAAAACAACTGGATATGGTAAGATGTGATTCGATGTTTACTAATCCCAAAATAAAAAAATAGTAATAACAATTTTAACGCTTACCTTAAACAATTGGTGCAGCAGGAGGTTATAGTGGGATTTTTTAGCCGATTATTTGCAATAGGAAAAGTAGAAGCCAATGCTGAGTTGGACAAATTGGATGATTCTATCCGCATGACAAAACAGGAAATTAAAGATCTAAAAAAGGATCTAGGATCGTTAATACAATCTCTAGCAGATGAAAAATTAAAGGTTGTTCGTGTGGAAAGAGACATGGAATCCCAAAAACAAATTGCAAATGATTATGAAAAAAAGGCTATGCAGTTCTTACAAAAAGTCAAAACATTCGAACTCGATTCCGAACAAGCTAACAGGCTGGCTGCAAGTGCTTCAGAAAAGAAGCAAACTGCGGATAACAGAGTAGTTTCTTTGACGGCTGAAAAGAAAACGCACCATAATATGATCGCCAAATTAAAATCTGACTGTAGTAGTCTCAAGTTCAAAATATCTACTTATGAAAAGAAACTTACTACCCTAGAAGTTAATCGCAAGAATGCCTTAGCTGCCAATAAAAAGAACCAACGCTTGGCCAAGTTCAAAGTAGTTGTCCTTATAATCCTGTTCATATTCCTTTGTTTAAATGTACCTAGAGTCATAACCTATTCAAAAAAGTTCATAATAACTGAAAGAAATGCTAATAGATGTAAAAATGGAGATGTTGAAGGTTGTAATACCCTAATCAATTTACTTCCCTTTTACCCTTTTAGAGATCGATCTGTCAGTGTTTTAAAAGAATTATGCCAAAAAGGAAACACTGATATTTGTAAACATGTTGGAGATATATATCGAGACGGAATTATCAATAAAAGTAACTATCCGCTTAGCATTATTTTCAAAAAAAGGAATATTACTCTACGACATGCTCTTGCCAAAAAATATTATAATATTGCTTGTGAAGCAGACAATCTTGAATCCTGTTATAATTTACTTGTACTTAAAACTCTCAAAGGAGATCAGAATCTTCCCCTACATTCAGCTATCCCGATGTTGATTCGGGAAAATATAGTTTTTTATAAAAACCTTTTATCTCAATATAATTATCTAGAAGAATACGCTAACATTTCTTGCAACAAATCTTTTCTCGTTGATTTTAACAAAAATCCTAATTTATCAACTTTTCAAAACATGGTCTGGTGTTACCATACCTCAAAAGATGAAATTAGGCAGACATTAACCATTGAAGAAAAAGATCATTTAGATGAATATTATACAAATTACCGACCCCAATCCTTACCTAGTGGAAATGTTGTCAAAATAGAGAATTTAATCACTAACTTATTTAAACAGCAAATAGAGATATTAAATTCATCAAATACCCAACAGCACTCAATGGCGTTTTATACTATCCATAAGTTGGCCCATTTTTTAATTGATACCTTCTACACAAGCCAACGGCCAGAAGATATTCAGTTTTTGATAGAAAAAAACAATATATCTTTTTTATTACCTATCGCTTTTAACAGCCTTTCTACCCCCTTTTTTGAATGGCTGCTAAAACAAAAGGAGGAAAATGGTTACTATCTAGCTACTTTGATCCCCCTGAAGATTCTTTTACTTTTTATTGATTCTGAAACAAAATCT
>CAZJDM010000254.1:0-4088 GCA_964544765.1 uncultured bacterium | reverse complement strand
ACTCTTTGATAACTATGATAATTAAGAGGAAAACGTCTTCTGTAAGGTACTCCAAATTTAACTTTATGAATAGGTTCAACAATTTTAATTTCTTTTAGAAATTCATCCGGAACCATTACGCTTACTTTGCCATTTTTATAATCAGACTCCGTGATCCCTCTCATATCATCATAAGAAAACTGAGCCCTTAGGGAAGTTGATACCAACAAGATGGGCACAATGAGCACAATGGGCGCAATGTAAAATAGTCGTATTAACATGTATTATGAATCGACTTGATTAGTTATTTTCATGAATATAAACTGCCATTTTTACGTTAATTTATTGTATTTATTACTCAATAGATTTCTTATTTGACCAAAAAGTTATAAGAGTTTAGAGTATAGTTATTGGGAAAAAAATCACAAATTGAATATTACTTTAATAAATGAGGTTGGCTTTTTTTAACGCAATCAAATGCCCATCATGATCTTTCTGGTGTTTAAGGAGGTCTATAATAATGCTAATCAAGAAAAATGGATTAGTTACTTTCGAATTTGATATTGAGTCCAAAGATAAGGTCTATTTAGCTGGAGATTTTAATAATTGGGATCCAAGTTTGACTCCTCTTTCTCAAAAAAACGGCAAATGGAGAACTACTTTAAAATTAAATCCGGGAGAATATCAATTTCGATATTGTACTCGAAACTCATGGTATAATGATTGGAAAGCGGATAAGTATGTACCTAATGGCATGGGGGCCAACAATTCAGTGGTGATTGTACCTTATCCACAACCAAAATTTCCTTTTTTTAGAAAGGGAAGTAAAAAGGAAAGTAAATCAGAATCTGCAAATTAGCGACAACTATTTATTATTCAGAAATCCTTACGATTATTTTATTATTTTTTTCCCATCCATTTGATTAATTAGCAAAAATACTATATATACATACAAGTTAAAGTAAGTTATTGAAAAAAGATAACATTAATTATGTCGACTTTAGATTTTGTTAGAACATGTCTGTTTATTTCGTTAGTTACTATATTATTAGCAACTTTTAACTTTCCTATTTCATTAAACGCTTCACCTACAAATACAGGTACTGAATCTACTAAATCTACTGATCAAGCCCAGCAACCCCCGAAGGCTGTTTTGGGCATCACTACCAGCACAACTGAATTTCAAAGAACCATCGATCGATTAAAAAGTGTAATTCCTTCTTCTGTGAATGGACACCGTATACTTGATAAGCTTTTGAGTATATTTCATATGAAAAGAAACAAAGAAACAACATCTGTAACAGGCCACCCAAACACACTACTAGCTGCCTTAAATACCATAACATTAGGCACCACTCACCCACCAAACCATATCAGATTAGATTCCAAACCATTAGACACTGCTACCGCAACATCAGACACCTCACCATTAGACACTACCACACTAAAAGGCCTTCGTAATCAAGATTATTGGGACCCTTATCAAGCGGAAACATTAAAAAATATTGAAATGTTTTTCGTCGTCATTAGAGGAATAGCTGGAACCATCGTTCTCAACCTTACGTTGATTGAAGGCACTTCCATTTCTTTTTGGACCATCTTTCCTGTCGGTCTCACCATAGGCGCAATGTCATCAATATTTCAATATCATAATCAAGCTTATTTAAGTTGGTTATCAAGTAATAAGTGGTTTCAAAAAAATACTTTTGAAAATGCACCCATATGGAAAACTCTGGCCAAACAATATGCAGTAGGATTAATCATTAATGCCATCATTAGAGGAGGAATGGAAATTTACGGAACCCAACCTGAATCCACCTTTTTTGAAAATAAGTTTTGGGATGCTGCCGCTCATACAGTCAGAGCTGCTTCCCTTGGACTTTTTGCTTCCAGTTTCTGGGACACTATTAACTCAAGATTAGCTAAAGGGTTTAAAACAATAGATCCCGCTAATAGACCCATAATTGAAATGACATCTAATACAGCATCATTCTTGATGGCTTCTCTTATGATAGCTACTCAAGCCGCCTCCATGACAAATGATCTTACTTCCCAAGTAATTATGTGGTCCTTAGGAGCAACGGGCTTGACAGCTTACCTTTTAACAAAACCACATATCCAAGAGCTAAGAGGACAAATTAAATTATATAATCGAATTCATGACCTGTTTGATAAAACCTCTCAAGAATTTGCTCAACTAATTCCCCATAGATTAAGAGGTTTAGATCAAAAGGGGGGGCAAGGATGTAAATCACTTTCAAATGCTCAGACAAATAATGCTACCACCCTATCGGCATTATTATTATCACAATCTAGATCATCAAGATCTGGTTGGGGAGGTATAAAACGATTTTGATAAAGATTTCATATGGCATTAAACTCTAAAACCGATATAACTTTCCTTCTTTTACAATCGCGTATTCTACTGTTCCTAATGGAGGATTTATTAGATCTTCTGAGGTATATGCTAATGGTTCGATAGATAAATCAACCTTTTTTCTCAACTTTCCTAGTATTTTTAAAGCTATAAATTCGTTCATATACTTAAAATCTTCAGATACCACAGCAACATCAATATCACTATCTTTATTAGGAGTTCCGCTCACATAGGACCCAAATAAATATAACTTATCAATAGAAAATACGTCCTCTAATTGATAAAAGTATTTTTTAATAATGGAATCTATTTCATCTTTTGTTTTAGCCATATGATAAATTCCAAGGTTAATTCGATTTTTTGTTCGGTAAATTGCTGGGTAGCTACAACAGTTGATTCATGCGATGATAATAACAAACCAATCCAAATTAATAAATATTATTTTTATTTTATATAGTTTAGCAATTCATCCCACCGATCTTTAGAGGCTTATATGCTTTTTTTTGGGGTTTTCTTTTTGCCCTTTTTACTAGATTATGTTTTTTCCTACTAAAATACCTTCATGAACTTCTATCGATTTATCAACTGGAGAAAAGACATGTGAAGCTCTGCCTCAAAAGAGTGACTGCCCACCAGGATTTGTATTGTGCTTTGGTGGATTTAATTAGATGGCAAAGCTCCTCTTATACAACATATCTTGGCAGCAAAAGCACTTGCTTTTTCCAAACGATCATCCATGGACCATCCACTTATAATTCCATAAGCCAACATGGCTGAAAACGCATCTCCAGCTCCTACCGAGTCAACATAATCTCCCGGTAAGGACGCTACAGGTTTTCTTACAACATCAGAGCTGCCTTTCTGATGTATTTCACTGCCTTTACTTCCCCTGGTGACACAAACATTTTCAATATCAAATTGACCCATCAAATAATTAATAAAATTTTTATCATTCTGAGAAGGACCAAATATTTTGGTTAACTCCTGTTCTTCTTCCTCACTAATCTTCAAATGAGTACTCATCTTTAAAGTTTCTTCTATTATCTGCTTATTAAAAAAAGGTGCCCTTAGATTTAAATCCACGAAAACGACCGCCTTGCCTTGATAAGACCTAGCTAACTCTATGAGAGTATCTCTAGATACCTTGTTTCTTTGGGCCAATGTACCCAAATATATTAATGAAACATCATCCTTTGCCATATACTCAGTGTTTAACTCGATAAAATCATAAGCACAGTCCGCGACAATATCAAAAGTATGATCTCCTTTAGAATCTAAAGCAACTGAAACCATTCCCGTTGGATATTGATCATTAACTTGGATACCATCTACCGCAAAACCCGTCTGTTTAGCGAATTCAAGTATACTTCTTCCCTCTTCATCATCACCAACGCTACTGATAAAATTCACCTCAACCCCCAATTTCTGTGGATGATTAACTCCCAAATTATGAAGGTGATAGGCAAAATTAAACGGGGCACCACCCAAAACCTTACCATGGGGAAAATGATCATATAGAACCTCACCGATCACTAATACTTTTTTTAATTTCATTAACATATAATTTTAATTCTTTTTCCCATTAAAATTGCTTGAATTTTGCTAATTCTTGAATATGTTATACACCCTTGTGGATATTAAAAAGATCCTCAAGATCGATGTATAGTATCTGGAGATGTTCGTTGCAATACAAAAAATCCTTTTGGGAACAAATTGAAAAAAATTATACTCA
>CAZJDM010000253.1:0-4110 GCA_964544765.1 uncultured bacterium | reverse complement strand
TTAGAGCGAATTTTCTGGCTCAACTTAGGCTTAATCAATGTAAAGCCATCAATAAGTTTGTAGACCAAAGAGTTTCAGATTATTACGAGGAAAGATCCAAATGCGTTAAAGATTCAATAACAAATAATGATGGTGATTTTGAGAAGGCTATGGAGGGATGTAAGAATTATGCTGATTTTAATATTGCCGATTGGTCAGGTGATGGTAAATCAACTGAAAACAAACTTATTGAATCTACAGCTAAATGGGCAGGTTTTAAGGGTAAAGATGCTGACCGAGTAGTGAATCTCACTAAAGCATTAATAGGAGATACAATTCTTAAACAAGGATCTATTAGTGTTGATTTTGGTCCTCGTAGAATTCAACTGACTCCTCGAACTTATCTCATGGAGGTAAAAAATCAAACGTACTCAAAGCTTTGCCAAAATCTGATTAACAAAGTTATAAGTTCTGGAGGATACAGGTCCAACATTTATCGGGTGGTATCTGATCAAGATTTGGAAGATATTAGCGGTAAAAACAAGGTATTAATTGATCGTCAAACCATCCTTTCTTTAGTTTATATGCCCTATAAAAGAAGACAAATTGCATGTAGAAAATTATCTGACGCTTTAGCTATGAATACCTATACTGAGAATATAGGAAAGACGCTTGATTTTATATCTTCTAAAATGACTACAAACCCACATTTACCTACCAAAAGACGTTTTGAGGCTGATAGAAAACGAAGAGTTTTTAAAGATCAAGTAGAAATGACTTTGGCTTTAGAGAAACAAAATGCCGAGCCCCTCAATAAAGTTCTATATCAAATCAATTCAGAAGGTTCCAAATATATTGAAATGGCAGCAAATAGAGAAATGCAGGCCGATAGTGAGTCACATTATTATAGAAGAATGGAAAGTATCTTTTTTGATTGTGGTGACGGTTTAGGCTGTTCCAGATAATTTTTTATATCCATTTTAAAATTTTTAACATTGGAGAATTTTATGTTCTCATCGACTGCATATGAAGCTTTTTATACTTATATTGGAATATATTTACATGAAGCCTCAATTAAAATTATTACTTCCCAGGAAGTGCTTGTCGGGCTACTGTTACTGATACTTGGGGCAACATTTCTTCTAGCTACCTGGAGATATTTTTCCAAGTATATGCCTGGATTTCTGGGAAGAGGTAAAAGTGGTGGTATTGGAGTATTTTTTAAAATCATTGCCTGCTTTTTAATAGGGGTATCGCTTTTAAAAGTAGATGCTCCTACTCGTATTAAAAACTACAAAAGAATGTCTTGGCATACTAATTCGTACCTACAATCCAGATTTCTTTCATTGGAAGAATCCTACAATGTCAGCTTTATCTTTGATATTTTGACACGTTCTGCTGAAGAGATAGCCAAATATGGTAGTTACATTGTTGATGAGATATTTAAGAAAACCAATTCAGAACTTGAAGCACCATCAGCTTTCTACAGAGCCATTTTATATGCCGGATCTCTTACTATTGATGACCTTGAATTAAGAGATAAAATAGATGTCTATACCAATAACTGTTTTGATAAAATTCTACCTCTATTGGGCAAGGCAAAAAAACAAGACAAACTAGACGAATTTTTCAAACGACATGGTGTGGTAGATACGGAACTGGATTTAATACCGGTCGAACTTGATAACGGTGAAAAAATTTCCTGCTTGGATTTGAAAAATGAGGTTAGAGAGCATTTATGGACCTTTGCTGAACAAAAAGGAGCCCATTTTTCCCGATACTACCACGGTCTATTAACCATCAATAAGTATGAGATTACTGAAGCAGATAAAAAAAATTGGATCGCTTCTAGCGCATTGGTTAATCACTATCTTTCTAAAACAGAAGATGTAATGGGAACTCAAAAAGGAGCCAAAGTAAATGGGAAATTATCCAAGTTTATACTTGGATTAGGCAGGTTCTTTTCAGCAGACGGATTTTTAAACTTGATTGGACAGAGAGAACAAGTAGGAGCATTTTTGACAGCAAAACGAGCAGAAAAATTCTCTGAGTATCTTCAACGTGCCCCCCATTTAAAAGGTATGGTCAAAATGTTTCTGATAGCCATTTTTCCTTGGTTAGTATTTTTTATCATTGCTGGCAGATGGAAAGTATTGATTTCTTGGTACGCAATTTATGTTTCAGTACTACTTTGGACCCCAATTTGGACACTCTTATACCACTTAATGACGAGTATAGCTCTTTCTACCGAACTATTGGAAGAATTTGGCAAATTATCAGATGGCATATCACTTTATAGCTCTAGTTTTATAACGGCCAAACTTTACCAGTTCTACGGAATATATTCATGGCTGCAATTGATAGCAGGACCATTACCTACTTTGATACTTGCTTACGGTCTATTTTCATCATTTTTAACAGATTCAGAAGGTGAATCTGTCCCAGAAACTGTAACGATGGTCAAAGATGCTGGTGTTGCTGCCGCAACTGGAGGAAGCGCAGCTAAAACCATAGTGAAACGTATCTAATTTCAATTATTTCATAACATAATTTAATCAACAACATTGGAGGTAAAATGAAAAATCATCAAAATAAGTATCCCTATAATCGGGATAAATACCAGGACAGTACATCTCCGAAAGCGGATGCGATAGGACGTTTTATTAATGAGGTGCTTCAAGAATTTGTGGTTGTATCTGCTTTAGGGGTTTCTTCTCTTATTAAATCTCTTTTTTCATGGCACGCAATTTTAGTTATTCCTATTTTATCGGGACTTGGTTACTACAGTTGGTGGGCTACAGGTGAAGCATTACACATTAAATTTATACATGAATTGGACCCCGAATTATTTACATATGAACGACTTATGTGGATGTATGACTATCATCATGTTTACCACAGTATTATTTTCTTTTTACTAATCATGTTTCCCATAGTGTTGCTTTTAGGAATGTACGCAAGAAGTGTTAGAACCAAATTTAAAAAACTTTTTCTACAGATTACCTTAACAAATGGGCTTGGCGATACACCCAAACTAATAAGAAGTAGAAGATTAGATAAGTACAGGAAACAGTATATTTTCGATTCCAATGGTATTGGATTAACTGAGTTTCATGCAAAACTCGAAAGGCTCGAATCCCACTTCAAAAAGAATGTGGAAATGATTAAGCATGGCGAAAATAAAGGTCAAATCGTTATTACTCTCAATAAAAACGATTTTCCTAAAAAGATTACATTTCAAGAAATATCTGAACAAATAGTATTACCACTGGAAAGCTTTTACATAGGACAATCTGTAGAAGGAATAATAACCCAAAAGGTTGCGGAACTTCCTCATATGCTTATTGCCGGCACCACAGGTTCAGGCAAATCTATTTTCTTTAAGCAAGCACTTATGGGACTACTTGAATCATGTCCTCATCTTCAAATGTATCTTATAGACCTTAAGGGCGGTCTAGAAATGATCGACTTTGTGAAAGCTCCCAATGTTAAAGTAATAAAAACAATGGAAGATGCCGTGAAGACATTATCTCAAGTAGAAAAGGAAATGAAAGATAGGTTTGATTATCTAGAAAAAAATGGATTGAAGCAAATTATACCTGCAAAAGATCACATGGATCGTATTATAGTAGCTGTTGATGAGAGTTCAGTATTATACATGAATAGAAGTAAGCATGATCCTGATTATGAGCAGGCAGTTGCCGCAAGATACCTGGCTGATTCAATATCCAAACTATCTAGGGCTGCTGCTATTAACTTATTACTAGCAACACAAAAGCTGGATCGCCAGGTAATTCCTACCTCAGTTTCCGAGAACATTTCAGGAAGAATGGCGTTTCGTGCAAACTCTTTGCAAGGCAGTCTGGTAGTTCTAGGAACCAAAGATGCAATGGAACTTCCTGAAATTCCCGGTCGTGGTATTTGGAATTTTGGAACTAAAAAGATGATAGTTCAAGCTCCATTTATTGATGAAGAGACTATAAAGAAAAGATGTAATCATTTAGCCAAGGAGTTTAAATCTGGAAAACGAAAACTGTTACAGCCTTTAGTTGGGACTTTAGAGAAAAATAAGATCAAAGGTAAGTTAGGCCTAGACCCCACCTTGACATGAAAAATAAAAAAAATTTGATT
>CAZJDM010000252.1:0-4130 GCA_964544765.1 uncultured bacterium | reverse complement strand
CCGACTAAAGATCGGTGGGTTTTCTTGCTAAACTATATAAATAGGAAGGACCATGTTTTATGAACAACCAATCTAAAAAATTAATTTTAATTATTGATGACGAACATGATACAGTCAACTACTTAAAAGCTTTCTGTGAGGATAACAATTATACTACTAACTGTGCCTTTGATGGCAAGCAGGCAATGTCAATGGTCAAGAGTCAAAAACCTGATTTAATCACCTTGGATATATCTATGCCGGAACAATCAGGGATTAAGTTCTATCGTGAGTTAAAAGAGGATAAAGAAACAGCTAACATCCCTGTTATTATTATTAGTGGTATTACCGGTATGGGAGGTAAACCCGACGATTTAAAAAAATTTCTATCCACCAGAAAACAGATACCTCCCCCAGAAGCATTTATAGAAAAACCTATACAACAAGATAGTTTATTAAATACAATTAAGAAATTGATTGGTTGAAAATAATCAACAATCAAACAACCTTAATGTTGAGGGAAAGTTGAGGGAAAAATGCGCCATTCTTATAAAAAGTATTTTAAAGAGTTACCCTGCTTTCTCTCTATACAGGACCATAATTACATCATCATTGAAGAAAATAAAGCCTTTGAAAGCTCTTTTGGTAAAGGAATCGGAAAACATTGCTATGAAGTATATAAAAAACGAACCGAAAAATGTGATATCTGCCCTGTAGAACAAACCTTCCAAGATGGACAAAAACATCGTAGCGAAGAACAGGTTCAAACCCTCGATGGTCAAGATATTTTTGTAGTAGTATATACCACACCCATTTACGATAACACTGGAAATATAATCGCTGTGATGGAAATGTCGACCGACATTACTTCGGTGAAAAATTTACAAAAAGAGCATAAAGAAAATTTAGAAAGATACCGTTTACTTTTCGAAGAAGTTCCTTGTTACATATCCATACAAGATAGGGACATGAACATCATACAAGCTAATCGTCCACACCGAGAAGCGTTTGGTAGTTCACAAGGAAAAAAATGTTATAAAATTTTAAAACATCGTAATAAAGAATGCGATCCCTGCATTGTCCGCCAAACTTTTAGAGACGGCAAAATCCATTCCCAGGAGGAGGTTGTTAAATCACAGGATAACAAGCAAAGATACATTCTGGTCACTGCCGCCCCCATTAGAGATGTAAACAACAATATTATAAATGTAATTGAAATGAGCGCTGACATAACCCCTATCAGAGAACTACAAGACAAGTTATCTTCTATCGGTTTATTAATTGGTTCAATATCGCATGACATCAAAGGATTACTAAACAACATGGACGGTGGGATCTATATGGTCAATACCGGAATTAAAAGCGGCGACCAAAAACGAGTTAATACTGGCTGGGAAACAACATTACGCTCGATTGATCGCATTCGCAGTCTTATTTATAACATTTTATACTACACCAAAGATCGCGAACCAACCTTAGAAAAATTTGCTTTTAAAGATATATTAACCAGTATATGCGATAAATTGGATTTTCAAGCTAATAAATTTCAAATAAAAATTTACCGCAAATTTGATACCGGACCCGGTCATTTAATGGCTGATACTACTGCCATCCGATCCCTTGTCACTAATCTAATTGAAAACGCGATAGACGCCTGTAAAGCATGTACTGATAAAAAGCAAAAGAAAATAACTGTGGGTTTTGAAGAACTAGCTAAATCTATTAAATTTTTTGTAATTGATAACGGCATCGGAATGGATCAAGAAACTACTAACAGCGCCTTTAGTCTCTTTTATTCTTCCAAAGGAACTCATGGAACCGGGTTAGGGCTGTTTATAGCTGATAAAATTGTTAAATCGCACGGTGGTAAGATTAAATTGAAATCTAAATTAGGGAAAGGCACCAATTTACAGGTTCATATACCTAAGAAATACTAAGTATACACTTGCACTCACTGTGTTTGTACCGTGCTGTGTTTACCCTGCGCTGTGTTTACTCTGAGCTGTGTTTACACTGTACTGTGTACAATATGCACTTGACCTAATATCAAGATATGTAATAAGCTACTCTAGTATTTAAAATATTATTAGTTTTAGGTTCACCGGAAAAACTTATTTCAAGGAGGAAATAATGCATGTCTTAGCAATTTCTTTTGTTTTTTTATTCCTGTCCAACTTTAACAGCACTATTTATGATTTCAATAATATAATTTATGCTAGTAATACTGATGAGATCAATAAACAAATGGATCAACTAGATGACGCGTTTCTTGATATGGAATTTCAAATGCAGCGAATAAAACGGAAACTTGCTAATCTTCGAGAATTGATTAATGACCAATCTATTGAGTTTAAAGGACAAGCTAGCTTTCATATTACTTATAATGCAAATGTAGGTTGGGCATGCAGTGAGAGTGATGCTAATTTAAATCTTGATCCAGGGCATGAGAGTGGATACAGCTCTAAGAATCGCCAAGCTAGAAAAAGCGCCTTAAGTGAGGCTATAACTTTATGTGAAGCTAAAACCAAACAAAAATGTAAAGGAACTGGAGCTTATCGATACCATGCTCAAGGTCTTACTTGTTATGTTGAAACTACCGCCGTCCCAAGCCCTGATTTTGACTAAATTGTGCGGCCACGACTGTAGATGCGTTCATCTGAGAAATAAAGCACTTTAAAGTGAGAAGTTTTATTGGCAAGTAGTGAACTTTTTTTACTTTCTAGTTGCACAAGTGTAGTGTAAATGAAACTTACACCCCACATTAAACTCATTAAGAATGATTTTTGTTTTAAGTTTTTATGGATTATATACGGATCTTATTGAATGTCGTGTTATATCAACCAGTAAGTATACATTAACCAGCCATCAGTATCATAGCGGCAATAATATAGGGTTTATAACTTGCTTCCTGATAAGTAGTTAGCCTGTAACGTTCAAAAACTGAGGTTTCAACCTCTCCCCGCTCACAGGATACTCCTGATATATCTGCCGGTAAACAGTGCATATAAAGGGCCTTGCCATCTTTGGTACTTTTCATTAATTCTTCCGTACATTGCCAATCTTTAAATTGAGCATTTTGCTTCAGGCAATTCTGTTCGAGTGTTTTTAAACCACTATCATCATCCGCCTGTAATAACTTACTACGCTCTTGCATAACCGAATATGGCGCCCAACTCTTAGGGTAAACAATATCAACACCAGCAAACGCTTCTTGCATATCATGAACAACCTGAAATTTTCCTCCACTATCTTGGGCGAAAGAATGCGCGTTATCTATTAATTCGGGTACCAATGAATACCCCTCAGGATGAGCCAAGGTAACATCCATCCCAAATCTGGTAAGTAAAGAAATAATTCCCTGAGGAACACTCAAAGGTTTGCCATAACTGGGAGAATAGGCCCAACTCATAGCTATTTTTTTGCCCTTCAACTTCTCTAAACATCCAAAATAAGATGTCAAATGTAATAAATCAGCCATACTTTGCGTAGGATGATCCAAATCACACTGCAAATTAACAATCGTCGGTCTATAGGGAAAAATACCTTGGTCAAAACTCTCATCCAAAGCACTTGCCACCTCTTTCATATAGGTATGTCCCAATCCCAGATACATATCATCTCTAATACCAATAACTTTGGATAAAAAAGAAATCATCACCGCAGTCTCACGAACCGTCTCACCATGAGCCACTTGTGATTTTGACTCATCAAAATCTTGCAGTGCCAATCCCAATAAATTAGAAGCCATAGCAAAAGAAAACCGAGTTCGTGTTGACTGATCCCTAAACTGAGAAACCGCTAATCCTGTATCAAATACCTTGGTTGAAACTCCCTTCTTATATAAACTTTGTAAAACTTCCGCTACCATCAGAATGTCTTTTAGTTCTTCCACATCCCGATCCCAGGATAATAAAAAATCTTTATTATTTCTTATTTTACTCGCATTACTCTCATTACTTCCCTTACTATTTCTTTCAACCTTGTTAGCTATCTCTTCTAACCTATTCCCCAGACTTCCTACTTCCTTTATTTGAACAATTTTATTTAATAATGGGTTCATATCACCACCTTCTTTCTCAAATTTAAATTGTGCAACACCAGGTGGTAGACCGAATTATTTCTAATCCGGCCCCCAGTTCTCACCCGTCGTG
>CAZJDM010000251.1:0-4234 GCA_964544765.1 uncultured bacterium | reverse complement strand
ACTGAGATCGTAACTGACCTTCCTCAAAAAAATGGACAATAAAATCTAAATTTTAATATAAGCATTTGCTAGAGGAGGTCTTGTGTCTATGTCAAAAAAGAAAAGTAAGAACTATAGTTTAGAGTTTAAGTGGAAATGACGAGACTTGATGAGTCGCTTAGTCCCAAATAAGAATCAATTTTATCAATAGCTTCCCCATCGTAGAGTTCTTCGCCGCAATTAGAGCATTTTTCATATTGAACATCAGGAATTATAAGCGTTTTTCCATTAACTAATCGGCTAATATCGGATATCACTATTTTTAAAGCCTTTTCTTCACATGAAGGACAAGTTTTTATTTTAGATTCCATATTAATCCTCAATTGATTTTCTTGAAGAAGGTCAATATTTTTTCCATATGTTTAGGACGCCTTTTGAGTATTAATTTCATTCCAACCCACATCGATTATGATTCTATCAAAAACGGGTTTTACTACTTTAGCAGGAATATTGCCTTTGGATTTGCGTTCATGACATTTAACTAACCCAAACAATTCCAGTATTTTTACTTTTTTAGAAATAACAGCTTTATTTTTCTGCAATTCTTTGGCTAGTTCAGTCAGAGACTTAGGCTTTTTAGTTTTGAGAATATTAAGAATATCCAAGTTAATAGGGGATAAGAATTGGAATAAAGCATTTGTCGTCTGAAATGTAACTGTTTCTACAGTTTCCGTTGCCGACAATATTTTTTTTTGCCTTATATTTTTCTCAACTTCTTTGATCTCTTCTTTTAAAACATTTCCATATTGATCATCAGGTATTACTCTAAAAATTATTGTCTTCATAAGACCTCCAGCATGAGTTTATCAAAAAGACCATACTATACGTTTATACAAATGTAAGCGTTTATTTATTAGTAAACAGGTTAAAAAAACCACTTATCAACCAAATTGAAAAATTCTCAGGTCGCATCTGGGTCGCACCAACTCGTTAAATCTTATTAAAAATCGTGAAGTATTGTGAAAAGTGAAAGAGGGGGAAGACTTTGCTATTCCTCGATGACAGCTGACTAGTAATGTTTTTAGTAAATCAATGTAGGAGACCCGCCACCTCCATCCTCTCTCGCACTAGCAACACAAGGATTTTAAAAATTAAAACTTACTTTTGATAGGGAAGAATTATTTTCCTCCTTGTCAAAATGCTCTTGATAGGGAATTGATAGGGAATTTTTTCCCCAATCAAATGCAATTATTCTCTGATGTTTTTCCGAATGATGGGTATATTTCATGGTAGTTCGGACATCTTTGTGACCTAATAGTGCTTTTAAGCTCCAGATATCTCCCACCTTTATCATGTACCAGCTGGCAAATGAATGTCTAAGCCCATGAAATTCAATATTTGGTATCCCAGCCTTCTTAATCCATTTTTTAAAATGGTATCCTGACAATTTGCGGTTTGATACCCGCCTGCCATTTCTAGTAGTAAAGATTATTTCCTTATCAGGTGATTTTAAAACAGCTTTCAACAACAATTTATGTAACTTAGAGCCTTTTTCCAGCTTTATTCGTCTGACAATATTGTTTTTGATAGGGCCGTAACATTTTTCTTTGCCTAACCATTGTCTATGTATGGTTATTTGGCCTTTATCAAAATCAATATCTTGCTTGGAAAGACCAGTGATCTCACCTAATCTTAATCCACAATCTAAACCTAAACGATAAGCTGCATAGTATGGACAATCCTTTGCTACTCGAATAAATTTTAGAATATACTCTTGGTTATCCCACCAAGAATAATCCACTTCTGCTAACTTTAACTGTTTAATTTGACAAGGATTTTTATCTATCATTCTCCATTCTACAGCCTTTTCAAACATTTTGCATATGCGCATTGAATTGGACGGCGAGGCGCCATTTTTTTGGACAGGCAAGTTAAAAAAATTACCCGCCGGAGCGTAGCGACGTTTTTTTTGTAATTTACTTCTCCTTATCTGTCAAATTATTTTTCTCTTTCCTTGCCGAATCTCCTTCAAAATCAAAGCGATGAGCATTGTGAACGAGTCGGTCTAAAATTGCATCCGCCAATGTTGGATCTCCAATTTTTTGATGCCAGGTTTTTATCGGGTATTGACTGGTAATAATTGTTGATCTCTCTTTGTACCGATCTTCCATGATTTCTAAAAAATCCCTCCTTGCTGTACCATCTAAAGTCGCAATGCCAAAGTCATCAAGAATCAGAATATGTTGTTTATTTAAATAGGTCATTATTTTCAGATAACTCCCATCTGCACGAGCCTGAGCTAACTTTTCAAATAAACGGTGAACTCTAATAAAATAGCTGTTATAACCTTCTATGCAAGCTTGGTGGCATAAAGCAGACGCAATAAAACTTTTACCAATACCAGTTTTGCCTATAAAAATTATATTCTGATGTTTATTGACCCATGTGCACTTTCCAAGTTCTCTGATGAGACCTTTATCTAAAGTCCTTTTTAGTTTGTAATCAAGATTGGCCATGCAGGCATCTCTGACTAAAGAAGCATTTTTTAAACGACGACCAAGTTGCTTGGTATGCCTTTGTTCGCTTTCTTTATCAACTAACATTCCTAAACGTTCTTCAAAACCCAATTCAGTATAAAGATCTGGTTCACCTAATTGTTGCTCCAAACCCGCTAACATACCCTTGAGTCTGAGAAATTCAAGTTTCTCCATTAATGGTGTTTTTAGTAGCATAAAATTTCCTTTCTGGCCTATAATGACCAAGATGTCATTGGTAATACTGGTAACCTCTGACGTTGTTGTGTAAAACAGGCGGATGATCCTTTGTCTGTGGTAAGGCTAGTTCATCAAGCCTGTTTTCCAATATAGATTTAACGCTACGATAACCGGTCAATTGATAATGCAAAGCTCTTTTACAGGCATTGATCAATCGGGTTTTATTGTATACTTTTTCCAGCCGGATTAAACCCAGTGCCGAGCGAAAACCTTGTTCGGGGTGATCCTTAGACCGGATGATCTGTTCAGCAATAACACCTACAGATTCACCAATACCTTTTGCCCAATTGATAATACGGGATGGGGTCCATTCTGCGTATTTACGATGATAGCTGGGCATGTGTTCTGGTTCTGTACTATGCCCGCCCTGCTTTCTGTTTGCTAAATGACTGGCCACCCTTTTATTGTTATGAAATACTTCTACAGTCGAATTTGTATACCTGACTTGAACTTCTTTCCCAACCAATCTGTAGGGAACGCTGTAGTAGTGTTTTTCAACTTCTACATGATAATCAATATTAACCGTTGGCCGTTTCCAATTCGAGATGCTGTACCCATCCTTAGGCAACGGTTTCATCTCCGGTACATCTATAGATTGAAACCACTCAGTTCTGGTACCATCCAGTTTTTGAAAGGGAGCCTGGTTCAATTTTAATAATAGTTCTGATATGGCATTATTAAGTTCACTTAGGCTAAAGAAAGTTCTATTTCTCAATGCAGCCAATATTCGTCTTTCCGCATGCAGGACGCCGTTTTCTGCCTTTGCTTTATCCTTTGGTTTGCGCACTCTTGCGGGTAAAATTGCTGTATCATAGTGTCTAGCCATTTCCAGATAAGTGGGATTGATATCGGGATCATAATAGCAGGGACTTTTGACACCTGACTTCAAATTATCCGGGACAATCAGATGAGGGACTGCTCCAAGGTATTTAAAACAACGTTGATGGGAAGCAATCCAATTAGGTAGGTTTTGGCTTTCCGTTGCATCTGCGTAAGTAAAGTCACTAGCACCCATCACTGCGACGAATATCTGAGCCATTTTTATTTCTCCTGTTTCTGGATCTTGAACATTTACTGTATCCCCAGCATAGTCAACAAAGAGTTTATCTCCAGCCTTATGAGTTTGACGCATTGATAGATTCTTAGACTTCTTCCATCTAGCATAGATCTTTTTGAAGTGACCATAACAATATCCATTAGGATGGATATCAATATATTCTTCCCACAATAACCTTAAGGTAACATGCTTTTTCTTCAGCTCTTTGTGGGTGTATTCCAAGTCTGGTAGCGGTTGATTTGATTCTTTGGGAACTCTGTCAGGATTAATAAGTTCCTTTATCTCACTATCAGTCATATCTGAGGCAACTTGAAAGCTTAGGTCGTGCTTTTTAATAAGGTCTTGATATTTGCCTACTGTTGTGGGTGAGTATTACTGCGACGGCCATGGGTAGATTATAGGATTTAGTTTTGTGATAATACTT
>CAZJDM010000250.1:0-4271 GCA_964544765.1 uncultured bacterium | reverse complement strand
TAAGTGATAAGGTTTTATTTCCTTTGAAGATTTTACAATATTACTATACAAATAACAAGAACTTGATGAGGATTCTAAGTTTGTAAATAAATTTCCATCGCTGAAAAGATTCTGGACATCTATTTTTTATTCACTGGATGTAAAAAAGAAACCTTGTGATCCATTAATATGGAGCCTTTTTCAACCTCAATAGGTAATCTATTTAGTTTTTCAATTTTCTATTATTTTTCTTCAATTTGTTTTCAGTTTTTTTTCAATTAAATTACTCAGATGTATTTAATAATAATTAGAGTTAGATTTCGTGAGGATCTTAACTGAAATCTTGGCCGGAATTTTGCTTAATGATTATTTGTTTAATGATTGGTAGTTACTGCATATCTACTGCATATCTACAGCTTAATGACTAACACTTAATGTTCGGGTAACCATTAAGGGTAATTGTCTATGTTGGATCACTTAATAATTCTAGTAAACAAGATGACTGTTCCTTTTATAACAAGTCTATTCATCTTTACATCACTGGTTTTTGTGGGATTATATTTTTTTCCTGTAAGGCAAAATAAAATTAAACGACAAAGTAAAAAATATGATTATTCCAAACTTGTTTTAACCTACCTTGAGCTATTAAAATGCAATCTTTATATTGACACCAATCCTGAATTTGCTCATCATCACACCTCTAGTCATATCAGATCCCTATCACTTCCGGCTGATTATATTCATAATCTATCGAGGACCTTAAGTGACTTTTTGCGTCTTTATTCTGGCAAAAATATGCCTGCGCTGTCCATTTTAGCGAATATTGTAGATTTTCAAGCTAAAAATGGAGGTAAAATTTCCCCTTGTTTATCTCTGGTAATTGAAAAAGTAAAAACCGAGCAAAAAGTATTTTCCACTTTTAAAAGAAAGACAGATCAAATTATGCTGCAAGGAAAAATATTTTTTTTCCTCCCTCTATTGTTGAGCGTTATCGGATTTATATCTGAACCGTCCATATTTACATCTTTTTATCAAACCTCTTGGGCCATACTATTAATTGTTTTATTTTTAGCTAGTCAAATAGCTGTATATTTTTATATCCAACGTCTTATTAACCAATGTCTGCATCCGTCGGTTAATATCAATATAGAAAAACTATCTTATTCTATTCTATCCATGATGGTTCGTCTTTCTGCCGGTCAATCCGTATTAAAAGCTTTCAGTTCAATAACACTTCCCCAATCCTCTACCGATCCAGATTATAGTATTTTTCTGGGCGCTTTCAATCAATTGGTTTCAACCAGTATCGAACAAGGATGTTGCATTATGAATCCTTTAAAAGAACTGTTAAAGACTTTATCTGAGCATTGTAGTGAGAATCAGTACCGTCTAACTAATCTGGCTCCGATTAAATTAACATTCTTTCAGATTATAATTGTTTTACCATGCATAATAACCTCTATTACCGCGCCTTTTCTTTTTCAGCTAATCTCTTTAATAGGTTGATATACAGGATATGCTGGTTTCGCCCATCGCTTTAACATATGTTTGTTAAAATTATGTCAACATATAGTATAAGATGATATATTATATAGAATGAGTAATGTTTTTTCTTAATTAATGTAATTTTGTACGGATTTTACTTTGTTTGGCTTTAATAATAAAACTCGGGAACAATTACAATTATTCTGGAGAGATTATAAGAGGACCACTGGTTATTTCGTCAGAAATTATAAACGAGAATTGTTTATTATCCTATTACTCACCCTGATCACTTCGGCCGCTTCATTAATTAACCCTTATTTAACCAGATATATAATTGATGACATCATTATACCCCAGAAATCTGGTAAGCTAGAATCTTTACTTATCATTTTAATTACTGTGGCTCTTGTCGTCTTTATTGTAAATTTCCTACTTCGATTTGTAATCATATCCACCTCTGAATATTTTGCTATCGATCTAAAAAAGAACATTTTAAAATCCATATTTCATTTTCCTCTACCTTTCTTTAACCAGAAGAATTCGGGCAAAATTATCTATAATGTTTTTTTTGATTGCGAATCTATTGATAAAGGTGTGATTGATAGTATTACCAGCATCCTCTTTAACTTTTTTACCGCCTCCTTCGCATTAGCCTACATGTTGTATTTATCTCCTTTTTTATCCACTTGTATAGTCATTGGAACATTACTGCAAATTATTGTCATCGTATCTTATGCTAAACCAATAGCGGCCAAATCTAGGGCCTTCAAAAAGAAAAAAGAAGAGGTAATGGGGGTGATCACCGATGCCTTTGATGATATCACTGTCTATAAAAATACAAGAACAGAGCTATCCTTGTTAAAAAAAGTTCATCATGGGTTACTGGCTCTTAGAAAAAGAGTTCTGGCCTATGTTATCTATTTCCGATCTTCATCAAACATAAGTGGATTTATCGACAATATTGTTTATTTTGCCATACTTTGGCTCGGAGCTAAGTTAATGTTTCAGGGCCAGCTTAGCATGGGAACCTTATTCGCCTTTATAAGTTTAAACGCTTTATTCTCACCCCCATTGTTAGCAATCGTTCGTTTTTTCCTTGAGTTACCTAATGTTTTTGTCTCTTTCAGTCGTTATTTTGAATTGATCAATCAAAGAACCGAGATTCCTTTAAGGAGCCAATTAATTACCAATATTCAAGAATTAACAACCTTATCTCCTCAAGAAACCAGACAGCAACTCCAATCAACTTGGAACATAAAGCTAAACAATGTTAATTTTGGGTATGAAAAAGAAAAGAATCCTATATTTCTTGACTGCAATTTTACTATCCCTTCTGGTAAAAGGATCGCCATCTATGGAGAGAGTGGTTCTGGTAAATCAACTTTAATCAATTTAATATTGAATTACTACCAGCCACAAGATGGTTTCATTTTAATCAACGATAGAAACATTCAAGAACTGGATTTAAAAACTCTTAGAGAGCATATTTTTATTCTACCTCAAGTTAATTCTCTTATCACCGGAAGTGTCAAAGAGAATATTATATTAGGATTAAAGAAAGGATCAAAGAAGGAAGGATTAAAAGAAGGATTAGAGGAAGGGTTAGTAGAGGAGTCTAAGGAGGAGTTAGAAGGATTACAGAAGGAACCATCGTATATTGAAATGCAATCTGCATTGACAAGAGCCCTTGCTCCAGTGAGGTTATTCCAGAAAGAGGATAACCTAGAAACATTGATTGGTAACCGAATTTCGGAATTATCTTATGGAGAAATGAAGCGAGTGGCACTGGCTAGGTTGTTTTTAAACGATCCCAGCTTAATAATTCTAGATGAACCGACCGCTGGGATTGATAAAAACACTTGCAATCAAATACTTACCAATATTAAGGACTCCTTTCCCTATACTACCACTATTATTTTCACCCATTCCAAATCAGTGATTCCTTACGTAGACGATTCATATTTAATTCAAAAGGGCAAAATAGAACTTTTCTCTCCTTTATCTTAGTTGATGACTGAGTTTTCAGTTTAATCTTTTAGTGTAGTCTTTTGTTTAGTCTTTAGCTTCGTCTTTTCACCGTGTTATCACCTAGTTTTTGTGATATTTTGACCAGATTTCATTATGTTATTATCCCGTTTTTAATATGGTTTTTTCCTTGACAAATACTCAAATAAACATAAAATTGCTACACTTTAACGATGGCTAGGTAGCTCAGTTGGTAGAGCACACGGCTCATAATCGTGCGGTCGGCGGTTCAAACCCGCCCCTAGCTACTTGAAATTAAAGGGGAATTTCCGAAAGGAGGTTCCCTTTTTTGGTTTACTGTGAAAGTTACTGTGAAGTTTTACTGATTTGAAATTATTCTTGGTGAAAAATCAAAGTCCAATTTACCCCTGGCAGTTTCGATCATTTTATCTGTGGTATCAACATAATGGTCTCTAGTTACTTTAATATCTCTATGACCAAGTTGATGCGATACCACTTCAATTGAAACCCCCTTTTCATGCAATAAAGTTCCAAAAGTCCCTCTCAATGCATGTGGGCTGATGTGAGGTAAGTTACATGCTTCAATAGCCTTTTGTAATCGTTTCCTTAATTTGCAAGTATGAGCACCATCTTTAAGAGAATCATAAAATATGAAGTCTTCAAGTTGCTTTCCTGCTACCATTGTCCTAAAGAATCTATCCTGATTGGGAGATAAAACAACTTCACGAGACTCAGGAAGCCTCGTTCTGTGAACGGGGGTAAAATAAGCGTAAGTTAGGCCTAGACCCCACCTTGACATGAAAAATAAAAAAAATTTGATT
>CAZJDM010000249.1:0-4343 GCA_964544765.1 uncultured bacterium | reverse complement strand
GCCTATTCCAGAATAAAATTAATTTACTATGCCTACCATTTTGTAGGGACTATCAGAGATTTATAAGGTAAAATTTCTTAATTCTTTAAGCGGACTGATCTACAACTTCAACCAAGGTTACCTCAAAAGTAAGGTTTTTACCTGCTAGAGGGAAATTCATGTCTAAAGTTACAATATCTTTTTCAACAGCAACGATAACAGCTGGAAGGTTTTGACCATTTTCATCGTTTTGTAACATAAGCTGCATGCCTTCTTTGACCTCAATGTTTTCGGGAAACTCAGCTTTGTTTACTTGTACTTTTAACTCATCACGATATGGACCATAGGCATTTTCATGAGTAATGGTTTCTTTTTTTGTTTCACCAACGTTCATACCAATGATCATATTATCAAAACCTATAATGGCATTTCCTGTACCTAATTGATGCTCAAACGGATCTTTGCCTTCGGTTGAATCGAAAATAGTACCATCCTCCAAGCAGCCTTTATAATGGATTTTTACCGTATCGCCACTCTTTGCTTGTGTCATGTTTGCTCCTAATTTTGAGGAAAAAAAATATTAATTATACATACTATAGATTTGAGTATTAAATACAAGTTTAAAATAGTTCAATAATCCACTAATCTACAGAAAAGTCTTGACGAACAACATTTAATAATAAAAGATATTTTTTGGGATATTATCTTTAACAATTTAAGAGATAGGAGTCAATAGTGATTAAACCACATGGATCAGATATCTTAAACCCCTTATTTGTTTTAGATCAAAATAAAAGAAATGAAGTTCTTAGAGAAGCCGAAAGTCTTCCGTCTATTGTTATTTCATCGGCTGCTGCAGCCAATGCAGTCATGTTGGGAAGTGGTTATTTTAATCCGCTTAAAGGTTATATGAATCTTGCTGATTCTATTAACGTGGCCAATAATATGAGAACCACGGATAATCTTTTCTGGCCCGTTCCTATAGTAAATATGGTTAAGGATGTTACTGCTATTGCGGATAAGAAACGTATTGCCTTGCGTGACCCTAATGTGGATGGTAATCCAATTTTAGCAGTTATGGATGTAGATGTTGTAGAAGAAGTAACAGAAGATAAAATGAAATTAATGACTGAAAAGGTTTTTGGTACACTGGATATGAATCATCCAGGTGTAAACGCCTTTAACACGGTAGGAAATTACATGATCTCAGGATCAATTCAAGTTTTAAATTATTCCTATTTTGAGAAAGATTTTTCTGATACGTTCCGTACAGCAGTTCAAATCCGGGATATGATTGAAAAAAACAATTGGAAAAAAGTTGTTGCTTTTCAAACCAGAAACCCTATGCATTTGGCTCATGAGGAGTTGGTTCGCATGGCAATGACAGAATATAATGCTGATGGAGCTGTTATTCATATGTTACTAGGAAAACTTAAAAAAGGAGATATTCCCGCCGATGTTCGTGATAACGCCATACGAAAAATGGTGGATCTCTATTTTGAACCAAACACTTGTGAAGTGACCGGATATGGATTTGATATGCTCTATGCTGGACCTAGAGAAGCCGTTCTACACGCCATATTTCGCCAGAATATGGGAGCCTCGGTTCTTATTACCGGTCGGGACCATGCAGGTGTTGGTGATTATTATGGCCCATTTGATGCCCAAAAAATCTTCGATGACATCCCGAGGGACGCGCTTGACATAGAAATTTTTAAAGGTGATTGGACCGTTTGGTGCTATAAATGTAATAAAATCGTTATGATGCGTGATTGCTCACATAGTAAAGAGGACCGATTATTACTATCGGGAACCAAAGTACGTGAGATGTTATCTAACGGCGAAAGGCCACCTAAAGAGTTTTCCAGACCAGAGGTTGCTGATATTTTGATAGAATACTATAAAACTAATGGGTATTTTAAAGCATCTTAAGCTTTTTTGAATATTTGAATAATTTCTAATAATTATATTAGATTAACACCGTATGCGGGTTTCTGCCTACGGTGTTAAATAATTAATAATCAAATTAATCCCAATCATAGTATTAGGTTGTTGACAAAAGCCATTTAAAAAACTATATAAGGTTCTGTCTGGGGCATGGCTGCTTAGTATTCAATTAATATTATTTTATATTTAAGGAAGGAATTTTTTATGAGTGAATATGAAAATGTAAAACCGAGATTTGAATTTAGGACTTTTCAAGCTAGTTTTGATACTGAAATTCTTAATAAGATCCGAAACGAACATAAATGTGAAGGATTCCGACAATCTGAAGAAATCTATATTATGTCCAACGGAAATGATGAGAATAACACCAAACTTCGTGACAACAAGATGGACATAAAATGTTTTGTGAAAGAGCTAGAAGGTTTTGAACAATGGAACCCATTGGCTAAATTCAATTTCCCACTTGCTGCCGAAAGAATTCAAAAGGAGTTATTTCCAGCATTTAGTGTTGAGTGCCCTGAATTAAAAAGAAATGAATATACTCAGGATCAGTTTATTGAAGAAATAGTCGATGCTCATCCTCAACTTTCTGGCGCTCGAATTCTAAAACGTCGTTTTGCTACTACAGTAACCAATTGTATTGCTGAATATGCAGAAGTATTTTTCAATGGAGCACCTTTTCAATCTATTTCAATTGAGTCAACTGAATTAGATGATTTAAATGCTGCCAAAGATAAACTTGGTTTAGGACGCTATGAAAATATTAATTATCTTAAAGCAATAAAACGCGTTATAGGTATGATGAAATAATAATTAAGCTCTGGCGCTTTCGCGCCAGAACCCCTTTAAATTCATTTTTCCAGCATATTTAATATTTCTTACATTATAATTATTTATGTTAAATACATAATATATTTTGCTTAATTGAAAATCGATAATGTTAAACAATTCATCTACCCTATTTATTAAGTATTAGAGGGCATTAAGTTGAGCTTACAATTAGTATTCTTACCTTATAGATCGTGTTTTTTTTAAAAAACCGATAAATAATAGTAGACTTTGATTTAGATTTGTGTAAACATCACTGCTCGTATATTACGTAATATTACTTTTTATTAATTGTTAACCAAATCAAGGAGAGATTTGAATGAACAAAGCAGAATTAGTTGAAGCCTTATCCAAAGCAACTCAAACAACCAAAACAGCAAGTGAAGAGTGGTTAAACGCTTTTACCGCCACTGTATCCAAACACATGAAAAAAGAGGATATACGACTTGTTGGATTTGGTACTTTTAGATCTGTTAAAAGAAAAGCCAGAACAGGAAGAAATCCTCAAACTGGCCACAGCATTAAGATTCCAGCTCGTAAAGTTCCTACTTTCCGACCCGGAAAAGAGTTAAAAAGTAAAGTAAAGTAAAAAAATTCAAAACAAAAAGTTTAAGTCAAATTATTGACCTTTATTGAGTTCAAGGAGGATCTCATGTTGAAAAATTTTACAAGATGTTTAATAGTTATTTCCTTTTTAATTACTTCTATCTCAGCTTTTGCTGATAGGCCCATGCCACATAAAGTAAGAAGCATAGAAGTTAATGAAGATTATGAAAGACATACATTAAGAAGAAGTAAGCGAATTGATTGGTTTGTATTTTCTTTACCAAAAGAGGCTGACAAAGTTAGAGTAAGAGTAAAATTTAGGGATCACAAAGCGGATGTTGATGTTAAGTTGTTTGAAGTAGATCATAGAGATTATGAATTAAGTAAAATTGGCGACTCACGAAGTACCGACTCTAATGAAAGACTTACAGAGTACGATTTAGATGAAGGACTCTATTTTGTTAAAATCTATGTTTATAACAATGAATGGGAATACGGAAACCACATTGCTTATAGAGTGAGAGTTGAAGCAGATTATTACTAATTTTATAGAAATAGATAATTAGATAACACGATGTGCGAGTTTCGCCCATTGTGTGTTAAACGTTTAAACAGCTGGTGTGTAAGTAAAGCTTGCACCCAGCGTTAGCATCCTTCTCTCTTCTCTCAACAACAAAAGATCGAGCCAATTGTCAAAATCCTCAATATCAGAATCTTCTGTGCCCGTGATTTCAAAGCATTGACCTGAGTCAACTTTAAAAGGTGTTTCCTTATTAGATGAATTAATTTGAATTTCTCCTCCGCTTACTTTAAAAATTCCTTCCTCTACATCTTGTAAACTAAGGTTATCGCCAGTAAAACTAATATCAAGAGTATCATCTCTTATTAAGGTAGGAATGGAGTCAAAAACGCTTTCTAGATATTTAAAGGCAAAGATTAATTTGGTCTTTAAACCAGTTAGAAACTGGATTGTTGTGTGATTATTATCAAAATGAAGAGTATTTTATCTGAAATGGCCAGTAAAAATTACAAATTTGCTACTA
>CAZJDM010000248.1:0-4397 GCA_964544765.1 uncultured bacterium | reverse complement strand
TTAAAGCCACGGGTTTGATGCTGAGTTTTTGGGCTAAAGTAATAGTTTGATTGGTAATGGACTCTTGATCAGGCAAATTATTGTTTTGTAATCCTATATAAAAATCATTTTGAAAATGATCTTTAAACCAAAGGGCTTCCTGATTGGCCTCATCTACTAGATCGTTTCGTAACGCGCGACCAATTGGTCCTCCATAAAAAGGAGATATGCAGATTAAACCTTCTAAGTATTTTGAGAGAAGTTCCTTATCGATCCGAGGGACATAATAAAAACCGTCTTCATAGGCTTGAGACGTTAATTTCATTAAGTTTTCATAACCAGTCAAGTTTTTGCATAATAAAATTAAATAACGAAAAGCGTGAAACCGTGAACTTGCGTTCTTTTCTTTACGGGAGCCCGGAGCAATGAAAACCTCACAACCTATTATGGGTTTTATGTTATTTGCTTTGGCTGCATAATAAAATTCCAGAACTCCATAGAGATTACCCCTATCAGTTATTGCAATTGCATCCATACCCATTTCTTTGGTCTTATTTATAAGCCCTTTTATGGGTATCATTCCCTCTAATAAGGAATATTCAGTGTGTAACTGAAGGTGGGTAAAACTTGTCATACCTTAAACCTAAAATTATTCCCATTCAATAGTGCTTGGAGGTTTTGAAGATATATCATAAACTACCCGGTTAATACCTGCAACTTCATTAATTATTTTAGTGGAAATTTTTGATAGGATCTCGTGAGGTATGGGGTGACATGAGGCTGTCATCCCGTCAGTACTGTTAACTGCTCTAATTGCTAGAACATTTTCGTAGGATCTATAATCTCCCATTACTCCAACGGATTTAACGGGCAGCAACACTGCAAGTGCTTGCCATATTTTATCGTATAGATTATGTTTTTTTAATTCAGTGATGTAAATGGCATCAGCCTTTTTTAATACTTCTAGCCTTTTGGGGGTTATATCGCCCAGGATTCGAACTGCCAGTCCAGGTCCGGGAAAGGGATGACGAAGAAGTATATTGGACGGGAGGTTTAGTTCTTTACCTAGATTGCGAACCTCATCTTTGAAAAGCTCTCGAAGAGGCTCAACAAGCTTCATATTCATTCTGTCAGGTAAGCCGCCTACATTGTGATGAGATTTAATAGTAACTGAAGGTCCTTTAAAAGAGACACTTTCAATTACGTCAGGATATAATGTTCCTTGGGCCAAATGAGTTATATTAGGAATATCTTTAGCTGCTCTTTCAAAGGCTTCAATAAAGATTTTTCCAATAATTTTTCGTTTTTTTTCTGGGTCAGAAACCCCTTGAAGGGCATTTAAAAATGTGCCTGATTCGTCTTTATATATGAAATTAAATTTGAAGTCCTGTTGGAATAGGTGATTAACTTCGTTTTCTTCGTTAAGACGTAATAAACCGTTGTTGATGAAGATGCAATGTAAACGGTTCCCGATGGCTTTGTGTAGTAACGCTGCAGTGACAGTTGAATCAACTCCCCCGCTTAGACCTAGTATTACGTTTTTATTTTCCAGTTCTTGACGGTATTTTTGTATTGATTGGTCAAGGAAGGATTTCATATCCCAGGATGCTTGACACTGACAAATGTTAAAAACAAAATTTTGAATAATCTTATCCCCTTTAGGGGTATGAGCCACTTCAGGATGAAATTGTAAACCATAAAAAGGCATAGTTTTATGAGAGATAGCCGCTGGTATATTGCCGTTACTTGTGGCGATTAAATTAAAATTATCATTAAACTGGGATACCTTATCTCCATGACTCATCCACACATCTAAAGATTCAGGTAGATTATGAAAGAGAGGACTCTCTTTTCTAATTATTTGTGCATGACCATATTCTCTGATATTAGAAGGTTCAACGCTTGCTTTTAATGTATGAGCTATTAAATGCATCCCATAACATATGCCTAAGATGGGAACTCCAAGCTCTAATACTCCTTCAGTTATTCTGGGAGATCCTTTCTCTGTTACACTGCTGGGACCCCCTGATAAGATGATACCTTTGGGTTTAAATTGTTTTATTTTATCAATATTAACATTGCAGGATACAATTTCGCTGTAAACTTTTTCTTCTCTGATTCTTCTGGCAATTAATTTAGTGTATTGGGAACCGTAGTCTAAGATAATGATAGTATCATGATTAATATTCATAATTTTAATTTAACTTTCAAATTTAGGTTGATTTATAATTTGGTGCTTCTTTGGTAATAAATACATCGTGTACATGGCTCTCTTGAAGTCCCGCCTGAGTGATTTTAACAAATTGAGCCTTATTTTGAAGATCTACAATATTTTTTGCACCACAGTATCCCATACCCGAGCGTAGACCCCATGCCATTTGGTGAAGGCTCTCAGAAAGAGGTCCCCTATATGATACTCTGCCTTCTATTCCTTCAGGTACTAGTTTGGATGAAGATTGATCTTGTTGAAAGTAACGATCACTACTACCTTTTTTCATAGCACCGATCGAACCCATCCCTCGATATGCTTTATATCTTTTCCCTTGATAGAGAACCAAATCTCCTGGTGACTCATCTGTTCCGGCAAACAAGTTGCCGATCATGATGCTGTGAGCTCCGAAGGATAGTGCTTTTATAACATCACCGGAAAACTTAATACCACCATCTGCAATTATTTTTACCGGAGTATTTTTTAGGGCCTGAACACAATTTTGAATAGCGGTAAGTTGTGGGACTCCACATCCGGCAACTATTCGAGTGGTACAAATTGACCCAGGTCCAATTCCGACTTTTACCGCGTCTGCTCCAGCATCTGCAAGAAATTGAGCAGCCTCTTTAGTAGCAATATTGCCGGCTATTACTTGGACAGAGGGATACATACTCTTAATAGCTTTAGTCGCTTCAAATACAGCTTTGGTGTGTCCATGAGCAGTGTCAATAGTAATTACATCGACACCGGCATTTACCAGAAGACTGGATCGTTCTTCGATATCATTCCCAACACCTATAGCCGCTCCGACTAAAAGTCTACCTAAGCTATCCTTTACAGCTAATGGATATTTGGTAGTATATTCAATGTCTTTTAAGGTTATCATCCCTTTTAGTTCGAAATCATTATTGACTATTAATAGTTTTTCGATGCGGTTTTCGTGTAATTTATGGGTTGCTTCATCCATATTAATATTTTCAGAGGCAGTTATCAGTTGGGTGGTCATAACTTGTCGTACTGATTTGCTGGTATCTGTTTGAAAACGGACATCTCTGTTGGTTAGGATACCTACTAATTTTTGCCCTTTAACGACGGGCATACCAGATATATTACTTTCTTTCATGGTATGTATTGCGTCAGCAAGCGAAATATCCGGATCAATAGTAATTGGATCCTGGATGATACCACTTTCAAATTTCTTTACTTTTTTCACTTCCTTGGCTTGTGATTCAGCTGACATGTTTTTATGAATAATTCCTATACCGCCGCATTGAGCCATTTTAATAGCTGTGTTGCTTTCAGTGACTGTATCCATAGCAGCGCTTAAGAAAGGGATATTTAAGGATATTTTATCTGTTAATTGCGTTTTTACATCAACTTGGTTAGGTAAGATCTCTGAATATTGGGGGACAAGAAGAATGTCTTCAAAAGTTAGTCCATCCATTATTTGAGATGTTGGTTGAATTGTGTTTTTAGTAGAAATAGTTTTGTTTTCCATATTTACTCCCGTCATGAAAACCCCGCTGGACTGCTTCATAACACATAAAGTAGTTTAAATGAAAGCAAATAATATTATTGACAAAAACTTTCTCACGGTTTATTAATCTTTATCAATAACTGGTTTTCAAACCATTATTTAGGTGTTAAGCTTAAAACAAAATTGGCGCGGTGGCCAAGTGGTAAGGCAGAGGTCTGCAAAACCTCCATTCGTCAGTTCGAATCTGATCCGCGCCTCCTTTAACCTTTGGAAATAATTGGGGTAGTGAATAAAAGTAGTGGCAAACAAAATGGCGATTCAGTGGTAAAATGTTTTACCACTACTCCTATTGATCTTTGCGCTTATTTAGATGCCAAATTTGACCTTGCAATAAATCAACATATAGGTATAAATACTCCTTTTGAAGAAATCTATCAAGTTACGAAAGAATTTCACGATAGGTTGTTTGATGGGAAAGAAGGCGAGAAATCCGAATACACGAAAGATTTATTACGGGATAAAAAAGCCCACGATAGATATATCCAAAGGAAAAAGAAAAAGCTTTGCCATCATAAAGATCATTATAGAACCTGATTCTTCTAAAAAGCACTCCACAGTAAAAGACCATCGCATTAATGAAATAAACAACTATTATTCCAAGGGTACGTACACATATGATGGGTTCTCTCCTAATATAATGTTTGCATTTTGTTTATAAATTCCGTATTTTAC
>CAZJDM010000247.1:0-4491 GCA_964544765.1 uncultured bacterium | reverse complement strand
GGGCACGACGGGTGAGAACTGGGGGCCGGATTAGAAATAATTCGGTCTACCACCTAAATATCAGAATGATCGTAACTGTAAATAACTAATATCAATTTGTTAGATATATTTTTCTACAGTTTCCAGCATACAGAAGCTGTTTTTACTTTGGGTAGTAATGGGTTGTGAGGATCTCATTATTGTTAAAATTAGCAATATCATTCCTAATAACATTAGCGTTACCATTATCATTGTTAGTACTTATACCATCTGCAGGTTGGGCCTTGGAGTCAGAGTTTAAGGGTCAGTTGTCAGGTTGGATCAATGAAAATTATGATCAGGAGAGTTGGAACAATCTTATAGGGGTGAGATATGTTCCTGATATAACACTGGCATCATCTTGGGAAAGCGAAAAGCAAATAGATCTAAATATTTCAGCCAATAGCTATTTTATTCATAATAGCTTTGGATATTCATCTTCTAAGATCAAATTTTATAGATTAAAGGCTCGTTTTACCACTCCCCATTCAGATACTCGTATTGGGTTGCAAAAAATAAATTTTGGTCCTGCTCAAATACTCCGCTCTTTAAAATGGTTTGATACTTTGGATCCCAATGATCCACTTCAGATGACAGATGGAGTAAGAGCTTTACGTTATAGATATTATTTTTCAAATAATGCCAATATATGGCTCTGGACCCTCTATGGTAATAAAGATGCCAAAGGATACGAATCGCAAGTAACTAAAGTTAATACCCCAGAATGGGGAGGCCGTTTTCAGTACCCTGTACCGCGGGGTGAATTAGGTATTGCCATTCATACCAGAAAGATAGAAAGTAATGAAACAGTCAATAAAACAACCAATAAAACAGCCAATGAAATGTCAAACGATACGATGACCAAAACATCCAATCAAAACAAATTTGCTTTAGATGGCCGATGGGACATTGGCATTGGAGTGTGGTCCGAATTAGTTCTAATTGACCAAAGAGAGGATAAGGCAACGGATAATTGGAAAAAAATGATTACATTGGGAGGAGACTACACCTTTGCTGTGGGCAGCGGCTTACATATTATTGTTGAACATATGATAAATACTATAGGAACCAGGATTTCTACTTTCACCCAACAAACAAGAGCAGCTGCTTTACAATTGAATTACCCTATTAATATCGATAATCAACTTTCGTATATGTTTACTCATAGATGGAATGATAAGAAAGCTTATCATCATCTAAGATGGAATCATGTTTATAATAACTTAACTTTTAATTGTGGTCTGTTTGTAAATCCTGATTCAGAAGAAACTGATGAAGATAAAGGAAAAGCTCTTATGAGTAATTTGGGTAAAGGAATTCAATTAATGGTCATTTATAATCATTAATTTAAACAGCGGGATGTAAGTGAAACTTGTACATCGTGTTAATTAATAACTTATAAAAAGTGGAGTATTTTAATTATGCCTAAAAAGACTCTTATTAAAGTACAGCAGGTATCAAAGCATTATCCAATTGGAGGAGGTTCGTTTACCGCTCTTAAAAACATAAATCTTGATATTGATGCCGGAGATTTTCTTGGCCTGGTAGGTCCAAGTGGCTCAGGAAAGACAACCCTCCTAAATGTTATGGGCGCTTTGGACACGCCTTCTGAAGGAAGTATTGATCTTTTGGATCAAAAAGTTGAAAGCATGAATGCTGCGCAATCAGCCTACCTTAGAAAAGCTAAGTTGGGTTTTATTTTCCAAACTTATAATTTATTGCCGGTTTATAACGTTTATGAAAATGTTGAGTTCCCATTATTACTTCTAGAAATGCCCCGCAGAGATCGTCATGAAGCAGTTATGCAAGCTTTGAAGTGGGTTGATCTTTTAGATAAGGTAAGTTCCAGACCCGCTCAATTGTCAGGAGGTGAATGTCAGAGAGTGGCTATTGCAAGAGCCATGGTTAAAAAGCCACAAATCGTTCTGGCGGACGAGCCAACAGCTAACCTAGACGCGGAAAATTCACATCATATTTTAATGACCATGGAAAAGTTAAATCAAGAACTAGGGACAACTTTTATTTTTGCTACTCACGATGAAAAAGTAATTGGATATTTAAGACGAAAAATAACCCTTGTTGACGGGGAGGTTAAGCAAGATGTTGTTACTTAAATTAGCGTTTAGGAACATTAAGGGTGCGGGAATAAGAACCTGGCTCAATGTGGTTGTGCTATCTTTAGCTTTTGTAGCGATCATATTTGGTCAGGGTATGATTAATGGGATGAGAGATCAAATTATTACTGCTATGAAAGATACCGAAATTGGTGGGGGGCAGTTCTGGCATTCAAAATTTGATCCTTATAATTCACTTACCTTTGAAGAGAGTCACGCTACTCTTTCAACATCCTTACAGCAAATGGTAAATGAAAAAAAAGCCACCGCGATATTATTGGTGCCAGGATCTATTTTTCCTCAAGGAAGAGTGCAGACAACGGTTTTTAAAGGTATTGATCCTGATCAAAAAATACTCGATCTACCCGCTGACACATTAAATATAGGAAAAAAGGGAAATAAGGGAAAAACTATCGATTTGGAGGTAATACCAGCTTTAATCGGTACCCGGATGGCTAAACAAGCTAATTTGAAGGTCGGTGATATTGTTACGGCCCGATGGAGAGACGCTCAAGGCACTTTTGACGCTACCGAAATCAAGATTGTTCATGTGATGAAAATTATGACTCCAAATATGGATGCTGGGCAGGTTTGGTTGCCATTGAATAAACTTCGTCAGATGATAGAAGCTCCTCGTCATACAACTATATTAACCATAGGTCAGAATCAGAAGGTAAACAAAGTCCCAGAGGAGGGTGAAGATGCTTGGATTTATCGTGATTTGGATTATTTATTAAAAGAAGTAAAATACATGATCAAAACCAAAAGAATTAGTAATTTGATTTTTTATGGAATTTTGTTTGGGATGGGACTTTTAGCTATTTTTGATACTCAAGTACTTGCTATATGGCGTAGAAGAAAAGAGATGGGAACCATGATGGCCTTAGGAATGAGTAGGTTAAATATCATTTCTTTATTTACTTTAGAAGGCAGCCTACATGGTATTTTAGCTTTTTTTGTAGGAGCTATTTATGGGATTCCACTGATGATACATACCACGGTTCATGGAATTAAATTACCTGATGTAACCGAAGAATTTGGATTTGCCATGGGCACTACTCTTTATACTACCTATGGTGTTCCGGTATTTTTGTTGACGGTCCTATTATTGTTTCTAACGGTAGTTGTAGTCAGCTTTCTGCCCACCCGAAAAATTACCCGTCTTAAACCAACAGATGCTTTAAGGGGGAAAATGTCATGATTAAATTTATTTTAAAAGGACTATTAAGAGATCGTCAGCGCAGTTTGTTCCCCATCATTATTGTTGCCTTTGGCGTTATGTTGGTGTCGGGAATGTTTAGTTATATGCAAGGTGTTATTACAGATATGATAGATGTTAACGCTAAAGTAGATACGGGACATGTAAAAGTGATGACTGCTGAATATGCAGAAATAGCTGATCAGGTTCCCAATGATTTAGGCATTTTTAATTTATCGAAATTAATGTCTTCATTGAAGTCAGAATATCCCATGGAATGGGTAGCGCGAATTAAGTTTGGCGGCTTGCTCGATATTCCAGATGAAAATGGGGAAACTCGCTCTCAATCACCAGTGTTCGGATTGGGGATAGATTTATTAGGGAAAGATTCTACCGAAATAAAACGACTAGGGTTGAAGAAGTCTATTGTTAAGGGGCATCTTCCAACCAATCCTGGAGAAATTATAATTAGTGAAAAATTGGCGGAAGAATTAGAAGTAAAAATTGGTGAATCTGCCACTTTAATAAGTTCTACATCCATTGGGAGTATGGCAGTATATAATTTTAAATTAGTAGGTACTGTTCGATTTGGAGTAGGAACTCTTGATCGAAATTTGATAATGACTGATATTTCAGATATTCAGTATGTTTTAGATATGGATGATATGGCCGGAGAGGTAATGGGTTACTTCTCTAACGGACTTTACAATGATAAGAGGGCCAAAGAAATACAATCTCATTTCAATGAACTCTTAAACCTAAAAACTAAGATTTCTGGAAATATCAAACCTGGTTTAGTTATGTTGCTTTTAAGTCAGCAAAACGGATTGGGAGATTATTTAGATATGGTGGGTACTTGGGTCAGTCTGATGCTGATGATATTTATTTTAACTATGGCTATTATCTTATGGAACACTGGCTTAATGTCCGGTATACGGCGATATGGTGAGTTAGGATTACGCTTGGCGGTAGGAGAATCGAAAGGAGAAATTTATCGTTCATTATTAGTTGAATCTATATTAGTGGGTATAGTTGGCTCGATCGTTGGTACCATGATGGGATTGAGTCTGGCTTTTTATTTACAGGAAGTTGGCATTGATACCACTGAGATGATGAAAGATTCTAAATTTATAATGTCTACCATTATTCGTGCCAGAATAA
>CAZJDM010000246.1:0-4593 GCA_964544765.1 uncultured bacterium | reverse complement strand
CCTCAAAAAGAGTTAACATTGACAAAAATTCCCCCGAGAATATTATTCTTATTGATAATTTTTTTGATAAACAACAAATCCCTGTCCCACTTGAAAAAGGGTCAATTGAAGTATCTATCTTAGAAAAATCAAGATACTTTCCTCCAAAATCTAAGAAAATTAGTTGTTTTGATATTGACAAAATCCACTTTCCCCTTACATTGAGATATTATAAGTATGGTGACTATATGTTTCCATTAGGAATGGAAATGAAAAAGAAGAAATTAAACCGTATTTTTATAGACGATAAACTTGCTCAAAAAGAGAGAAAAAAAATTCCACTGCTATGTATTGACAATGAGGTATTATGGATTTTCGGACATAGGATTTCGGAAAACCATAAGATTACAGATAGTACCCAAAAAGTTGTTATGCTACAATGGATATACTAGTCTGACTGTCATATGGGAGATTGAATGAAAGGTAAACACAGTACTTTAATTATTTGGATAGCATTTTTAGTAATTGCCATTTTTATTTTCCAACAAAGTTGGGAACAAAACATCAGTAACGATAAAATTCCTTTTTCAGATGTAATAGCTTTAGCTTTTACCGATACACAATCCCCTAATAAAATTGTTTCCATGGAGTTCAAAGGAAATGAAATTGAAGGGAAATATAGTGATGGTAGAGTATTTAAAAGCTATGGAATGTTGGATCCAAATCTTGCCAAGGATTTAAGTAAAGCAGGGGTTAAGGTTTCTGTTAAAAAGGAAGAAGGAACCCCTATTTTAGTACAAATATTCATCCAAACCATTCCTATACTAATTCTAGTTGCCTTGGTCTTCTTTTTTATGAGACAAATTCAAGCGGGTGGAGGCCGAGCCATGAGCTTTAGCAAAAGTAAGGCTCGCATGCTGAATGAAAACTCCAAAAAAGTAACTTTTAAAGATGTTGCCGGGGTAGATGAAGGAAAGGAAGAGTTAGAAGAGATTATTGATTTCTTAAAAGACCCCAAGAAATTCACTAGCTTAGGGGGAAGAATTCCCAAAGGAGTCCTATTGATGGGTCCTCCGGGGACTGGAAAAACTTTATTGGCAAGAGCTATTGCCGGAGAAGCAGGTGTTCCCTTTTTTAGCATAAGCGGCTCTGATTTTGTTGAAATGTTCGTCGGTATTGGAGCATCGAGGGTTAGGGACCTCTTTGATCAAGGGAAGAAACACGCTCCATGCATCATTTTTATCGACGAAATAGATGCTGTAGGACGACATAGAGGAGCAGGTTTAGGTGGTGGACACGATGAAAGAGAACAAACACTAAACCAATTATTAGTTGAAATGGATGGTTTTGAGTCAAATGAAGGAGTTATATTAGTTGCAGCTACTAACAGACCCGACGTTTTAGATCCTGCTTTACTTCGACCAGGAAGATTCGATAGAAGAGTTGTAGTACAAACCCCTGACATAAAAGGAAGAAAGGGTATCCTAGAGGTACATACTAGAAACACCCCCCTAGATGAAGGGGTAAATTTAGAGATAACTGCAAAAGGAACACCAGGTTTCACCGGAGCAGATTTAGAAAATGTTGTTAATGAAGCGGCTCTTTATGCGGCTAGAAACAATTGTACTAAAATTTCAATTGAACATTTAGAGGTTGCCAAAGATAAAGTGTTAATGGGACCAGCCCGAAAAAGCCTATATATTAGTGATAAAGAGAAAAGAAATACCGCCTTTCATGAATCGGGACATACAGTCGTTACTTATCTACTGCCTGATGCAGATCCGGTTCATAAGGTGACCATCATCCCTAGAGGCTTGGCAATGGGGATAACTCAAATGTTACCAACCGAAGATAAAAGAGCTCTGACTGAGACTTATTTAAGAGATACAATTTGTGGTCTAATGGGTGGTCGTGCTGCTGAGCAGCTCATATTTAATACTCTTTCAACCGGCGCTAGTAATGATATTGATCGAGCAACAGAATTAGCTCGAAAAATGGTCTGCAATTGGGGAATGAGTGAAAAAGTAGGACCAATTACACTGGGAAAAGTTGAAGAACATCCCTTTTTAGGAAAAGAATTAGCTACTCATCAATCAATTAGTCAGGATATGATGGAAAAAATTGATAATGAAATTAACAAAATTGTTAATACCCAATATGAAAAAGCTCTTAATCTGCTTAAAGAAAACTCAGATATACTAAACTCCATGGCTGAAATACTAATAAAAAAAGAAAGCCTGGACTCCCGAGACATAGAGGCAGTTATGACAGGGAAACCAGTACCCATAGATAATAACGGTTCATGTTTATCAAAAAATGAAAATAACCCTGAAAAGGAGAATAAGAAAGAAGAAAATAGTGAACTAACCGATAATTCAAACGAAAGTAAAAAAAATCTAAAATCCGAACCGTCTAATTCTCATGGAATAGTATAAACTGCGGAGAAAAACATAATGGTTGATATATTTTCAAGTTTTTCTATGTCTTCAGCCATTGATATATTCTTTATGAGTGTTATACTTTATCAATTGCTATTATTTGTACGAGGAACCCGTACACAACAAATATTAATTGGTATATTAATTTTAATTAGCATTTCACTAACCGCTTCTTATTTCGAATTAGAATTACATACTATCAACTGGGTAATAAATAAATTTTACAGTTCTTTTATCATAGTCATTGTTATCTTATTTCAACACGACATTCGGAGAATGTTAAGCCGCGTAGGAAAAACACAATTATTTGGCAATGTAACCGACATGACCCACGACATGATTGAAGAAATTGTTGATGCCGCTCAAATATTATCTCAAAAGAAAGTGGGTGCTATAATTGCCATTGAAAGAGAAAATAATTTAAGAAAATATGTTGAAATTGGTAGACCTATTGATGCTGCCATCACCGCTGATCTAATTCGTACAATTTTCAACATTTCAGCTCCACTACATGATGGAGCCATTATTATTCAAAGCGGAAAAATAAACGCTGCTTCCTGTTTTTTACCATTAACCAGAAATCCATATATTGATGCTAAAGTAGGTTCTAGACACAGAGCAGCACTGGGTTTAGCGGAAGAGACCGATGCTGTTGTTATCGTTGTTTCCGAAGAAACAGGAGGGGTTTCTTTTGTAATCGATGGAGAAATGAACCAAGACATTTCCCCAAGCTTCCTAAGAAAATCTCTAACTATGGCTTTAAGAAAAAAAGCTGGTTCAGGAGAAAAAAAAAGTAAAATAAGTGATTAATTTATGGACTATTTAATAGAGTTTTTTACAAAAAATATCATTTTAAAAGTTCTTGCCATCATACTTGCTTTCATATTTTGGTTTATTGTTCAAGCTGAACAAATCACCCAAATAGAAAGTAAAGTAAATGTTCATTTAGAAACGCCCGATGATGTTATTATAGAAGGAGGTAATAACAGAACAATAGAGGCAAGACTTCAGGGTCCTAAAGCTATTATTGCCGCCTTTTATATGGACGAATCTCCATTACAAGCATCAATCACTATCCCACACAAACGGACAGCTAAAATAATAAAAATTCGAATGCATAAACAATATGTAAGTAATTTACATGAAAGAATGAACATTGAATTTGATGAACCATACTTAGAAGTGCTGCTGCACCAAAAAATAAAAAGATTATTACCCGTTAGACCGGTTTTAATTGGTAAACCGAAAGTAGGTCACACTGTTGAAAAAATTGTAGTCGATCCATCAGAAGTAGAGGTCATTGGTGGGGCAAATGAATTAGCCACCTTAACACATATCAATAACGTCCCTCTAAATATTACTGATTTGAGCCAAAGCACTTTATTTGAAGATGTTATGTTAGATTTATCTACCCTCAAAACCGCATCATTAAAAAATAATGTAATTACCATTAAACTTCTTCTGGGAGAAGAAAAGCAAAACAAAAAATTCACTAATATACCGGTTAAATTAATAAACGCCTTATATCATAGCTATTTTTCTCCAAAGGTCGTGACTATTGAGGTTCAAGGAACTAGAGGGATCATTAATTTTATTAAACCCAGTGATTTTCAAGCTGTCATCGATATAAAGGATGAGAGACCCGGTAAAAAAATAAATAAGAAAGTTCAAGTTAAAATCCCACCTAACACAACTCTAATTGAGACCACACCTGAATGGATTACAGTTAAAGTTTCTACCAGAAGAATTTATTGACGTTGAATAAGGAGCAAGTAAATGGGTAAATATTTTGGTACGGATGGAATTAGAGGTATGGCTAATCAACATCCTATTACTACTGATGTTGCCCTACGTTTAGGTATGGCAATTGGTTCCTTTTTTAAATCAAATTCAAAAGTAAAAACACCTAAAGTTTTAATAGGAAAAGACACTAGAATCTCTTGCTATATGCTTGAACAGGCTCTAGGAGCGGGGATTTCCTCAATGGGCGTTCAAGCCTTTTTTTTGGGACCAATTCCAACACCAGGAATAGCCTATCTAACCAATGGAATGAGAGCTTCTGCTGGAGTTGTTATAAGCGCCTCACATAATCCATATTACGATAACGGCATCAAAATCTTTGCACATAATGGATTTAAATTACCTGATGAAGTAGAAAATAAACTTGAAAAATTAA
>CAZJDM010000245.1:0-4636 GCA_964544765.1 uncultured bacterium | reverse complement strand
TCTTTTGTGACAACTGACAGTTAGGTGTTATAAATTATCAACTGTCAAACTCAGGATGACGAAATAGGTAAAATTAGCATTATTGCCGAAAATACCAGTAATTCATTACTTATAACCAGTACCTTTGCCGGTTACGAGAGACTTTTAGAACTAATTAACCGAATAGACTCCAAAAAACCCCAAGTTTATATAGAAGCGGAGATATTAGATATCACCATTTTCGATGAATTAAAATTCGAAACTAGTTTAATCGCCGGTCATCAAAACCGGCGCCTTAATTACAGCCCTAAAATCTAACGCTAATACAAATGTACTATCAACACCCTCAATATTAACTTCGGATAATACTGAAGCGGAAATGATTGTAGGTCATAGATTATCATTCGCCAAAACTAATCAAACAAGCAGTAATGGCGCCGTAACCAGTACCAACGAATTTGTAGAGGTTGCGTTAAACCTTAATATCAAACCTAAAATCAGCAAAAAGATGATATTACAATGATTATAAATATAAAAAATGACGGTCTGGGTGCCAAACGCGATAATGGTCCTCCTTTAATTGAAAAAAGACACACCAAAACTACCGTTACTATAGGCAACCATCAAACAACGGTACTATCCGGCTTAACTCAAGAACTGGAAACCATCTCTGAGGGTAAGGTTCCTTTATTAGGAAGCATACCCATAATTGGCTGGTTATTTCGAAAGTCCACAAAATCTAAACGTAAAAGCTTTCTCATCGTCTTTTTGACCCCGCATATTGTAAAGGATCCCCAAGATCTGGCCGACATTCATTCTCGTAAGGTTAAACAAAGAGAAGAATTTTTAAAAAACATGTAATTTTCATTCACTATTTTCCACAGTCATGGCTGCACTATTTGAAAGATTAGATACTAAAGATTAAATTTGACACCATAACAACGGTATAGTAACTATCCATGAATGGTTAAACTAACTATCCATTATTATAGAAGTGCTGTTATTCAATATTTTGCATTAATTATTTTGCATTAATTTATTAATTAATTTATTAATTTAATTGAGTTAGGAGCATAAAAAATGTCTGATCAATGGCAGGTTCATAAATTTGGTGGTTCATCCTTGGCCGATGCAGCATGTTTTAAACATGTATGTTCAATTCTTCAAAACCAAAGTCAAAGCCAAAATCTAAATCAACCAAAGAAAAAAGCCATCGTGGTTTCGGCTATGAAAGGGATCACTGATATTTTATTGCAAATCACCCAATTCGCTAAACAATCCAACCTCGATTATCTAAAGGAATTAAAGGATCTTCAACAAAGATTAACCGATACCATCCAAGCTCTCCTTCCTAACAACCTCCAGGATCAAACACAACTCATCTCTAAATTTGATAATAATTTTAAAGATATACGTGATATTCTTCGAGCCACCTATTTAATGCACGAATACAGCCAGGAGATATTAAATCATATCTCAGGTTATGGTGAGTTTTGGTCAGCCCAAATTTTACACGCTTACTTGACGGCTATGAATCTAAAAGCTAATTGGCTGGATACCCGTAAAGTTTTATTTGTTAAACAAGGAGAAACAGGACCCGTTATCCAATGGGAGAAAACCAAATCAACTTTTAATGACTGGTTAACATCAAATGAAATAGAAAACTGTGATTATTTAGTAATTACTGGTTTCATTGCTTCTACAACCAACAATATCCCAACTACCTTAGGTAGAAACGGCAGCGATTTAACAGCATCTATCTTTGGATCACTCCTCAAATCAGAATCGGTAACTATCTGGACCGATGTAGATGGTATTTTAAGTGCCGATCCTAAAAAGGTTAGTCAAGCTGTAGTGCTAAAAAATATATCTTATGACGAAGCGATGGAACTGGCTTATTTTGGAGCCAAAGTTTTACATCCCGGTACTATACAGCCCGCCCAAAAAGATGGTATTCCTATCACTATTCGCAATACTAATAACTTAAATTGTCCTGGAACCAGGATATGGTTTGATAATGGAGAGCATCAGAAAACCAATAGTGCCAATAATAGTATCAATAATCATAGATTAATCAAAGGACTTTCAATCGTAGATAATGTTGCATTAGTTAATGTTGAGGGAAGTAATTTAATAGGTGTACCTAGCATTTCAGAGCGTGTTTTCAGATGCTTATGTACCGTTGATGTTTCAGTAATTATGATATCCCAGGCCAGTAGTGAGCATTCTATTTGTTTGGCTGTAAAAGAACATCAAAGTCACCTAGCAAAAGAGGCCCTAACCGAAGCATTTAGTAGTGAACTTACTCATGGTCATATGCAATCAATTGAAGTAATACCGTCATGTAGTGTCCTAGCCGCAGTTGGTAGTCGTATGCGAGAAAAAGTAGGTATCGCGGCCCGCTTTTTTGAATCTATCGGCAATGCCGGTGTAAATATCAAAGCTATTTCTCAAGGCTCCAGTGAACGGAATATTTCGGTGGTTATTGATGAAAAAGATGGCTCTAAAGCGCTTCAAGCAGCTCATGCAGCCTTTTATCTATCTAAACAAACTATATCTATTGGGATTATTGGTTCCGGACTAATAGGTTCAACCTTAATCGACCAGATTAAAGATGAATCAAAACATCTGTTGGAGGAACTCAATATTGACTTACGAGTTCGCGGCATTACCACATCTAAGAAAATGCTATTAGATGAAAAGCTTGATTTGAAGCATTGGAAGAGCGATTTTGAATCTAATTCTGATACTGCGGATCTTGCAACCTTTATAAACTTTATTCACACGGATTCACTTCCACACAGCGTAGTAGTGGATTGTACAGCTAGTTATGATATTGCCCAACATTATGTTGACTGGATCAAACAAGGAATTCATATTATTACTCCTAATAAACGAGCCGGTTCAGGCAATATGAACTTTTACAAAGAATTACGATCTTATGCTCGCCAAAGAAATCGTCACTTCTTATATGAAGCAACAGTAGGAGCGGGACTACCTATTATTACCACTTTGCGTGATCTGATCCATACTGGTGACAAGATTGAAAAAATTGAAGGGATATTTTCCGGAACCCTATCCTTTTTATTTAATACCTTCAATGGTGACAATAAATTTTCCGACGTTCTTAAAATAGCAATTGATAGAGGTTATACCGAGCCGGATCCTCGTGACGATTTATCAGGTACGGATGTAGTAAGAAAAGTAATGATTTTAGCTCGCGAGATGGGGGTTAGTATCGAAGAAGAAGATATTCAAGTTGACCATCTAGTTCCACAACATATGCAAAATAATGGTACCATTGAAGACTTTTTAAATAATCTGGACCAACTGGATCAAATTATGGCTGATAAAATGAATAAGGCCAATGTAGCAGGCAATGTTCTTCGTTTTGTGGGTTGTATTGATAGTATTGATAAAAGTAATCAAGGAACCGTTGCTCTTAAGGAGTATCCTAAGAATCACCCTTTTGCTCATACTCAGGGCAGTGACAATATCATAGCTTTTACCACCTCGCGATATAACCAAACCCCTCTAATTATACAGGGTCCAGGAGCTGGTCCCGCTGTAACTGCTGGCGGAGTGTTTGCAGATTTACTAAGACTTTCCACCTTTCTAGGAGCCGCTACATAGGTTAAGTACTTAAAGTAAGTAGGTTTCCAAATAAATTGGATCAAACTTGTAAGGATAAATTTCATGAATTATATTGACCTTAAACACTTCCAACACTTAGCTCCAAAAGGTATTCTTTTAAGAAAACTGAAACTTTCAGAATCCAGTGAGTTTATTGAACAACTGAAAATTTGGTATCCCCAATTTGTTGTAGGTTCTGAAAGTAGATTTGCCGATATAAAGTTTTATAAAGAAATAATTTTTAATGGTAATGAAGAAACAAGTTTGGAAAGTAGATTCCTGCCAATACTATATATTGATTCATCAAATCAAGAAGTTGTTGGTTGTATTTTTATAGAAAAGGATGATAATGCTTTAACAGTTACTTGCCCAATGGCTGCTTTTTCAATGAATTTTAGAAATAATCTGTCAGGTTTAGCAATATTAGGACCAATTTTACTTATAGAAATAGGAAGAAAAATAGGCGCGGAATTAGCTTACTACATTTCAACCTTGATCTCTGTCGCAAATCAAAAACTTGCGGAGAAAGCTGGTTATGATCTAGTTGGAATTATTCCCGCATTTGACCGAGATCTATTAGCGCCTGGGGTCATAAAACGATCTCCAGAAGCAATTTACGCAAAAGTATTAGCAGGAAAAGATAAAATACAAAATCCACCTTTACATGATATGACTAAAAAGACACAAAAACTTTGGAATTTCCTATTCACAAGTTCAGAATAATATAATTCAGAGTAATACAGTACAATGCGTTTTATAACCTTTACTTATAACCTTTGTCTTTGACTCAAATCATTACAACTTGATCTGCTGGTAACTTGTCTTTGTCCAGCCGCTAATTGTCCTAATGTAGAGACCTCAGTTTGGGTCAATCTGGTATCTGGATCACTATTAGCAGCAAGTACATGAGCCGGAATTCTCGCTTCCGGTTCCTCAAGGTCTCGATTAACTATTCTTGCTAAGCCTTCAACCGCTCCTAAAAACCTATGTAAAGCTTGATCTTCATAAAATTTTAGGTAATTCG
>CAZJDM010000244.1:3637-4745 GCA_964544765.1 uncultured bacterium | reverse complement strand
CAGCCATTCCTACTGAAGTAAACAACTGGTCTGAATTTTTTGAATTATTAAAAACTAGAGTATCTGATGGGGATGTTCTTTATTTTGAGGAAGGTCACACCATTACTAAATGAGGGTGCTAGAAATATCAGGAGATTTTGTATTTCGGATGAATATTTAAATTTTTTCAATCAATTTATTCAACCGGAACTAAAAAATATTGAGTCAGACTTGTATTTAGACTCACCTCTACAGTTAATAAGCAATCAACGGTTACAAATATGTCTTGGGTTTATGCTTGAAAAGTGGTGTAGAAAAAACCATAAATTTCTTGCGGAAATTATGGAGTTTAACCAAGTAAGATATGACTATGGCGCATATTTTAGTAAAAAGTCTGATAATGTCAATAGGGGTTTTCAAATTGACTTAATGTATATCAGAAAAGATGCTAGGATAGTTTTATGCGAAATAAAAAATTATAGTGAAATATTTGACGATAACAAAATTATAAGTAAAGCAGAAAGTAATATGAGATTATTTCTTCAATTACATCCCCAATATAAAAACTATACCTTTGAGTTGGCAATCATTGCTCCGGAAGGTGTTAGTGATAATATTCGTAACAGTGGAACCTTTAGGCATATCATTACGTTTAATGATATATTCAACGCAGCCTGAATGTTGTTTGATACTAATTCTGCGTTGCGGTATTTTAGAGTTGACCTGAAAATTTAGATCTGTGTAATAAATTATAGTCGAATTTGCATCCATTAGTGCTTTTTTACTCAAAGTTAAAGAGTTGGTTATTGATGAAACGATATTTGGAAGAGCATATTTTAAAAGATTTAGATGATCAGATGGTATTTTTAGGTGGAGCAAGACAGGTTGGTAAAACGATGCTGTCATTAAATCTGCTGGGAGTTCTTCCATTTTGGAAATTGTGTCAATTATTGAAGTTATAGTTATGTTACAATTATGTTTTGGATGTAAGTTGTTAATTGTTAGTTATTCATTGTTACAGTAAGAGGTATTTTGTACTAGTTTTCCTTTGTCTCTGTCGTAATTTTATCATAAGCTGTAGAGTCGTTAAATAATTCATCATTTGCGTCAATATCTATTAGTTTGAGCC
>CAZJDM010000244.1:0-3625 GCA_964544765.1 uncultured bacterium | reverse complement strand
GATGCAGGAAATACCATCTGGATAATTCTCCAAGTATCCTGACCCAAAGTGATAGTACCGATTTCCCCTATTGGGACATTTTGGCTATGAGGTAGATAAAATCCGACTTTTTGGTATTCACGGTGAGCGGTAATTGATATCACATCACCTTTACAATTATTTTTGGTGTCATTATAAATTATTGTATTATCTGAAATAAAGTAAGCCCGTGTGGTAAAGCATTGATCAAAATTTTCCGTCAGATAGGTTTTATCAATTTCCTCCATTTGCTCAGTGCGAAGAGCTGGTATGGTTGATATACCTGATAAGTGGCGTGTTTGTGAGGCTGAACCAGTCATTATTTGTTTAGCTAAATTTTCAACCCCACCATCACCAATGTATCCATCTCTTCCGCCTGCTCTATTTGCAGGAATAGCAGTGTAAGTTCCATTTGGATTCATCCTAACGGTTTCATATTTAGTTCTTGTACTATCACCGAATTTTCCGTTTGAACCTGCCTTCTCAGTGACTGTTTTTATTTGATCTACAAACGGTCGTTGACCAGATTTATGATGTTCCATTGGTCCATCATCGGCAACATTATGGGTTTTTACCAGTGAGGTGGTCACTCGTTCATATGGTTGATAATATTCTTTGCCATCTACCATCATGCGTCTATATGAAACATCTGTTCTTGAAGCGTTAATATCCTCTGCACCGCCTAAGATAAATTCAGGTGTATCACCTACGGCTCTGGTTCTAACTGTAATATTACCATTTTTATCAGTAGTGAAAGCTCCAGTACCACCGTCTGCCCCAGCTAGCACTTGCTGCCTGGTCATTAACGATTTTGGGTTAATGGCTGCGCTCGAAATTCTTGGTTGAGTTGCTGTGCTTTGACCTGGCGAGGCTTGAGCTTGCGGCGGTTGGGATTCAGGTTCAGTTGATCCTTCAAGTGTTGTTGAGAGTTTAAGCTTCAGTCCAGAGGCTGCAGACTGTTCATCATCTATCGCACTTGATACTAATTCTGCTTTTGTGGAAGTCTTTTTGGCCTGGTAGAAGATTAAATTTAAATAGCTGTATGATGTTTTGTTTATTAAGTTGGTTTCTTCTTCAGTATCCTTGTCATTTGTACAAGAGGCTATAGGAAGAACAACTATTGTAAAAGCAGTAATAATAAGTAGCAAGAAAAAGAAAGGAAAATATGCGAATAATTTAAACGATACATGGATAGCTCTGTGGATAACTTTCATTTTTAAATATGTTTTCATTTTTTATCTCGTGTTAGTAATAGATTGGTCTTTTGGTGTTTCATTTATTTTTGTATCGGAATGAAATAAAATTAAATGAGAGAAAAATATGAGTAATACATGAGTAACATCTTATTGACTCATTAGAAAAACCATATGTTTATAGTAAGAGATTATCTATTCTGCGTTGCAGTATTTTAGGGTTGACCTGAAAATTTAGATCTGTATAATAGACTATAGTCTAATTTACATCCATTATTGTAATTAATCTTAAATAGAAAAGAATTGATATTGATGAAAAGATATTTAGAAGAGCATATTTTAAGAGATTTAGAAGATCAGATGGTATTTTTAGGGGGAGCTAGGCAGGTTGGCAAAACAACACTTTCATTGAATCTTTTGGGGTCTAATGATCCCGAACATCCTGCTTATCATAATTGGGATGAGATAAACATTAAACAAAGATTAATAAAAGGTATTTTACCGGCTGAAGAAAATTTCATAATACTTGATGAAATTCATAAATATGATGGATGGAGAAATTTGATAAAAGGTTTTTACGATAGATATAAAAATAAAAAGCAGTTTTTGGTAACTGGTTCGGCAAGATTGGATTTTTATAGAAGGGGAGGGGACTCTCTTCAGGGGCGTTATTTCTACTACCGACTGCACCCATTGTCTTTAAACGAAATAAACCTCAAATCAAACAAACAAGATGTGGAAACTCTCTTAAAATTTGGAGGTTTTCCGAGACCCTTTTTAAAGAATGAAGAGACCTTCTACAAGAGATGGCAAAAAACAAGATTGTCACGCTTAATTAATGAGGACCTTATTCCCCTAGAAAAGGTTAAAGAGATTTCAAAAATAGAGCTTCTTTTAGCAATTTTACCAGAAAAGGTTTCTTCTATCTTATCTATAAACAGCATAAGAGAAGATCTAGCGGTTGCGTTTGAAACAGCTGACAAATGGATACATATTTTGGAAAACCTTTATTATTGTTTTCGTATATCTCCTTGGGGTTACGGCACTCTTAATACGGCTAAAAAGGAAAAAAAACTATATCTTTGGGATTGGTCCATGATCACAGATACAGGAGCCCGGTTTGAAAATCTAGTTGCTTCTCATCTTTTGAAATATTGTCATTTGCAAGAGGATACAACAGGTGATGCATATTCTTTAAAATTCTTAAGAGATCATAAAAAAAGAGAAATAGATTTCATTGTTGAGAAAAATAATCAACCTCTTTTTGGGGTGGAATGTAAGTTACACAATACCAATATTTCCTCTCATATTACTTATTTTGCCCAAAGAACTAATGTTCCTTATTTCTACCAGGTGCATTTAGCAGAAGATGATTATGAAATGATTGATGTTAGAACTCGTGTTCTCTCCTTCTGGAAATTATGTCAATTATTGAAATTATAATTATTCTACTTCTTTTTCTTTCTTTTCTTCTTGATCAATTATCTGATTAATTTGTGTTTGTAGGGAAGTAGCTCTATCACAAATATTACTATTTTCAAGTTTTGCTGTAGTAAGTATTTCACACTGTTCGTTAGCGATTTCTCCAGCAAAATAGAGGCTATCAGGTCGGGTAGTTAAAATACCATCTAAAGTTTGGGTCAACAATTCTTTAGCAAACGAACTTGAGCCAGTTATGGAGTCAAAAGCGGTAAGGATTTTAATAGGATTCCTTTGTGTGACATAATTAGGTAATTTAATCTTTTTTATTTCCCAGTTTTCACCATTATCAAGTTTTTCTTGCCACAAAGATCTAAATTTCATAGATTCATCATCTTTGTCAGCTTGATATAACCAGAATTTTTTACCATTACCTCTTTGGGCTACTATTTTAATATTTTTATACTGCCATAAACACTTCTTGCATGCATGTTAGGAATGTGAATAATAATATTAATATAATTAAATTTGTAATTATATTAATGAGTTTTAATGAATTGGATAAAAAGTATTTTGATTCCATAAGCTTAATTGTTCTTTGTTTGGTTTACCTTTACCATAGAAAGACTACGTACAAGTATAATTACTTAATCACACATGCTAAGATATCCATCGACTATATTGAAATAAAATAAAATAATCTATTAAATGGTCATCTTATTCAAATAGATATACTATTCTTGCTTTCTTGTATTGACATTCTTTATCATAGACGCATTGATATTTGTGACTAATGTAAATTTATATTCGAGATACTTGTAGCAAGTTTTTTTGGTTTTAATAAATAAATCAATTATTTATTAAAAGTACTAAATGTTTCCTGTAGTGTTCCGAACTTTAAGTTATAGGTACAACATCGTGTCGTACCTTGATTTTTATTTTTATTTCTAATTTTTGGGTTTTAAACCCACCGCTTCAGCGGGTCCCTTCCAGGA
>CAZJDM010000243.1:0-4784 GCA_964544765.1 uncultured bacterium | reverse complement strand
ATGTGCTCCTAAAATCGTCGTAAAAAAGAAAGAAATTAGAGTTTAATACTATATGCAGTTATTCTAACCATTTTATTTATTATTTTTGCATTTATAATCAATTCAAAAATGAAAAAAACATCTTTGTCATACATTTGTTCATTATTTTTAATTGTCTGTTTTATAACTCCACACTATTTAAACGGGAAAACTTTTAGAGTACCAGTAGACACTATTCCTAAAATACTCGATCCTACGAAAATATTGGATATAAGTTCGGCATTTATCATGGGTCAAACTTTCGATACGTTATATGAATATTCACCTACTAACAATTTAGTCCCTAGAATAGCAAAAAGTCATCGTATTAGTCCTGATGGAAAAAATATTATTATTGAAATTAACACTAACTTAAAATTTAGCGATGGTAGTGCTTTGACAGTTACAGATGTAGTAATGTCGTTTGCAAGGGCAATTAAAGCTATGGGAGTTAGTATAAAATGGGCTTTTGGCGAACTGGAGGGATTTGATGAATTTATTAATGATACTTCCAATAAGAAAATACTTCCATCAGGTTTAAAGATTGTTTCTAATAATAAAATAAAATTCTCATTAAAAACGCCATTCCCGCATTTCTTACAAGTATTGCCAGCACCTTATTTCGCTATAATAAAACAAAATCCTAAAGGTTTAATTGGGACTGGCGATTACCAACTTACAAGTAATTCTACAGATAATTTGACTTTAATAAAACGTAAAGATTGTGAAAAAATTAATAAAAGATCTCCATCTAAAATTGAATTCATAAAGGTTGGAAATAAAGATGAAGCAATAAAGTTGGCTTACAATGATTTAGTTGATTTTACTGTAGTTCAGAACACTAAAGTAATAGATAGAAAAAAATCGACTAATTTTGATTATAAAACGTTTGATTATTTACAATCCATTATTTTGCAATTCAACCTAAAAGATGACCTTTTTTCCTCTTCATCATATCGACACCAATTTGCAAAGACTTTTGCACAAATAATTACTAAAAGTAAATACAAATTAGAACCAACCGCAATAGGCGTTCCTCTCTCATGGAATCTATTTGAATATCCTAAAAATCAAACAAAGAACAGTATCAATTTTGAGTATAAAAATAATAGAACTCAAAAAGTTAAAGTATTAGTTGCTGGTTCTGAAGGAATTTTCTTAGAGGATTTTAACAGAGAATTAAGTATAAATTTAGCTAAAAAAGGTTTTGAAGTAACTTTTAGTGGACAGCCCTTAGCTAAATTTTTTAAAAAATTGCAAACAGGAGATTTTGAAGTAGCCTTGTGGGGATACATACCAGATTATCTCGATCCAGATGCCTTTCTGACACCATTGTTGAAAACAAATCAACAATATAATTTTTCAAAATTTTCAAATCACACTGTTGATACATTACTGTCATTAGCCCGAGAGCTACCTGATCAATTATCTCGTCGTTTAACTTTTGACAAAGTTTTTTCAATTCTTCAACAAGATAATCCTGTATACTTTTTAGGATCTCAATCCGGTAGCTTTATTATTTCTAAAAAGTGGCAACTAGATACTATTCCAGGCTTAGGCTTACATACAATAAAAATTAGAAATATTATGGGAGTTCAATAGTGAAAGCTAACAATAGAACTTATACAGGTGCTTATGCATTAATTGATAAAGACTTTACGTATGATTTTCCGTTGTTAAAAAAATTTTCTTCTCTTAATAAAGGATCTTTAGTCGCCATTGGAGCTGGAACTGGAAGGATTTTGAATGCAAAGCTAAAAAATAAATTAATTTTAGTGGAAAATGATAAGGAAATGCTTAAAATCTTGAAAAAGAAAGTAGAAAAATTTAAACCAACATCAGATAACAAAATTATTTTTGCTGATGCTTTTAACCTACCATTAACAGCAAATTCAATCGAAGGAGTTTTACTAAATAACAGTGTAATTGCTGAAATGATCTTATTTGAATTTGCTCTTGCAGAAGCATTTAGAGTTTTAAAAGAAGGTGGAAGAATTTTGATTAGTACGATGAACCCAAATGTATGGCCGAAATTAAAATATAAAGAGTTGAGAAAAACTGAGTTAGATGGCGTTAATTACTCCTATTATATAAAATCTTATCCAACGCCGACCATTGGGAAATATTCTTATAAAACAAGACTTGAGACATCTTGTAAAGAAATGCAAAGAACATATGTGATTCCACAACTATTAATGCCAATAGAAAAATTGATTAAAACCACTAAACGATTGGGCTTTGAAATTGATAATATATTTGGAGATTTTGATTTTAGTGAATTTGATAAATCCAAATCATTGATGGGTACCATTTTTGCTAGGAAGCCAAAAAAATCTAACATTAAAATTACTTTTCCAAAATTACAAAATAAATATGATGAATATGCAGATCAATACGATTCAATAGCTGAAAAAGGAAAATATTCTGTACCTAATTGGGTGAAACAACAAGTAAAAGAATTTAAAGGGAAATATTTAAATATTTTAGACTTAGCTTGTGCTAACGGTAAGATTTCCCAAACAGTTCAAAAAGCAGGTGTTGAAGGACAGTATTATGGAATAGATTTTTCTCGTCAAATGTTAATTGAAGCAAGAAAAAAGAAGATATTTAGAGGTCTATTACATGCAGACTTGAGCAGGGGATTTCCGCTTATTGCTGAACAACAGTTTGACTTAATTTTAGGTTGTGGGTTTCTAGAGTTTATTCCAAATCCATTAAAATTGCTTAAACAACTATCTAAAGCACTAAAAGATTATGGTGTTGTCCTATTAACTTTTGAGAAACTTACTTCAGAATCACTAAAATCAGGTAAATATCATGAGTCTTCAAAGTTAACTAAATATGCCTTATCAAAAGAAGAATTAATAGTTCTTCTTAAAAGATCAGGTTTAAAAATAATAAATTTAGAAGAACGATACGCTTATATTTCACCCACATTAAATAAGCAGATTCCTTATTTTATGATTAAAGCAGGAGTAATGAATGAAAATAAGTAGGCGTCTACTAAAAAGATCCGCCTTTTTATCAGGAATTTACCTATTCTTAGTTCTACTACTGTTTTGCATTATATTTAATAATTTATTTATAAATAGTCAAAAAGAATACCTGCAAAGAGAACTATTAAGTATGTCTAAGCTAATAGAACAAAACTATGGAATTGGAGATCTTATTTCTTTGCGAAGAAATTTAAGTAATATTGCTTTTACGAATAACTGGTATGAAAGTTCCTTTTTAAATCTGAATAAACAGAAATATTGGGAATATAAAGGCAATAAAAAAGTTGATTCAAAAATTGATATATTATGGAATCTATTCACAATTTTTACAGGTAATACCAATTTTAAACTTTACATCCTTGAAGGAAACATTGAAATTAAATCATGGGATGATAAAACAGTAGGGATTTTTAATTTAAAACGAAACATTAAAAGAGCATGGATATCTCATCTTTCTAGGACGTATCTGATAGGATTTTTGTTAATTATTTCATGGTTTATATATCAAATTTTAGTTTGGTATGTATCTCAAAAAACATTAAAACCTTTGGAGCTATTGTCAAAAGAATTATGTAAATCAGCAGAGTCAATAAATCTTGATTTTATAAAAGATAGTAGAAAAGATGAAATACAAAGAATAAGAGAATGGTTTAATCAAATTGCTTCCGCTTGGAAATCCGAACGTTGTAAAGCTGTTGAAAACGAAAGGCTTGCTGCGATAGGCCATACAACTAGTATGCTAGCTCATGATATACGCAAACCACTGTCTCAAGTTCGAGTCATATTAGATGCCTTTGACATGTTTAAGGCTAATCCTTCAAGACTAGAAACAGCCAAGACCGATGTTAAAAAGGCTATTTCTAACGTTGAAGGCATGTTAGCAGACGTTATGGATTTTAGTAGAGAAGTGAAATTGGATACAGAGCCTAAATCACTTGGAACAATCTTTGACTTTGTAATTAGACAGGTAGTCCAAGGATACACAAATATTGATATTTTCTTCGAATATGATTTTAAAGCAAGAAGAAAACCCTTATTAGATGAAGAAAGATATACTCGTGTAATTGCCAATATAATAGGAAATGGCATCGAAGCTATCACAGTTATCGGCAATAAAAGTAGTGGTACTATTCACATATCCACTCGTAATTACAAAGGAGATCATCCATACACTGAAATAATCATTGGTAATGATGGACCTCCTTTTCCAAAAGGCGTTGAGGATCAACTATTCGAAAGTTTTTACACCTCAGGCAAATCAAAGGGAACAGGTCTTGGTTTAGCTTCAGCTAAAAAAATTGTAGTACTTCATGAAGGTGAAATATTTGCTAGAAATAAAGAAGATGGTAATGGCGTTGAATTTATAATTAGGTTACCAGTATCTGATGAATTAGAGGATATTGATGAAGATATCCTCCCGCAACACAGTAACGATGTATTTCAGCTAAAAGAGGACCTAAACGGTATTGATGCACTCATTAAGAAGATGGAAGGAAGGGTTTTTAAGATAGTTTTATTGGAAGACGAGGCTCTATATAGAGCTTGGGTAAAGAACTTAATACAAGGCAATGATATCTTACAAAAGGCTGTCATTCTTTATGACGCTTCAACGGTGGATGAAGCACTCTTATTGGTTGAAAAGGAAAAACCCTCTCATGCAATCATCGATATAGATTTAGGAGCCGGTAAAAATGGGTATGACTTCTTAACTGCTGTAAAAGATAATACAGCATTAAAAACGATCATTCATTCAAATCGAACACTTGAAGA
>CAZJDM010000242.1:0-4889 GCA_964544765.1 uncultured bacterium | reverse complement strand
CAAATACCGATAAAATGAGTAATGCTATTAATTTTTTCATCATCATTCCTTCCTTATCTCGTAATAAAAAATTTCCTTATGTGAAGTATATTTACAATCTGTTAATCATTCTATGCACAATAAAAGCGATTACAAGCTTAGCTATAATCAACTCATGACGGTATTTATGGCATATATTTAGCTATTTGTCAAAAAAAAATTAATAAAAATATAATGCATATTAATATCAATAGCTTATACAACAGATAAAATAAAAGAAGCAAAATTAATGCTAAGTAGTATTTAGATTCCGTATTTGTTTGATATTAAACAATTTGATTGGTTTTTATAAGGATAATTAGAGGGAAATCAAACAGTTTTAATTGGTATCAAAAAGATACCAATAATGAGATTTTGTCTTAATTAGAAACATTTATGTCACAAGATTCCAGAATATAAAAGCCGTTCAAGAAAATGGATGTTTCTAGTGTCATAAAAATATTAAAGAATTTATTTTGCGTTTATTAGATGTGTAAAATATGTTTGACATTATTGCCAACTATCACTAGTTATAATGATACCTAACTGGTATTTTTGATCAATTCTCCCTAACGATAATAATTGGAAATTTTGGTAATGAAATCATACTTTGTTGACTTACATTTAGATAATTCAATATTGAATAGGGTTATTGATTCTATGAATCGCGATATTAGTAAATTGGACAGGGGTGAGCAGATTGAATTAAAAAATAAGTTGAAAAGTTGGGTAAAAGTCCTTCAACAAATCAGTGGCCATATACAACCGATAATTCAGCACATTGTAGATAATAATTTCCTAATTATGTCTAGGAAGGTGCATCAAGACGTGTTTTTCTCACTGCCAATGGATGAACCAGAAAGACTTGCTAGAACACAGCTAATAACAACACCAAAGCCTACACCAGTGGTGCCAATACCCACAAAGATAATCAGTCAACCTAAACCATTTTTCAAAAGAATAGCTTCCGGATTTCTAGGGATTATTGGGATAGCTTTCTAGTAATTGTGGATCTTGAGTGGAAAGTTGGCTCTCTTAGATTAAGAGGCCGTCCAATAAACTAGATAATTTTAAATAAAAATAATAATTTTATAACCTGTTCAAAAATATTTATAAAATCCACTTCAAATTATTTGTTATAGTATGTAGAATACTTCTCAAATTAAGCCAAATTAAAGGAGGAAGTAGTTATGTATCCTAGTGACTTGAGTGATAACCAATGGCAAATCATAGAACCTTTGTTACCAAAGATAAATGAACTTGGTAGACCCAGAATGTACGACAGGAGAGACCTTTTAAACGGAATTTTATATGTAGTCAAAACAGGTTGTCACTGGAGATGTATACCTCACGATTTCCCCCACTGGAAAAGCAACTATCATTACTTTAGACAGCTATCTCTCAATAAAATATGGGAAGATATAAATACAGCTCTAAGAAAAATTGTACGAAAATTTGCTGGCAGAGAAGAAGAGCCTTCTCTTTCATCGATTGATTCTCAATCAGTTAAAGGTGATGTTAACTTGGATGAAAAAGGTATTGATGGCCATAAAATGGTTAATGGTCGAAAAAGGCATATTGCTGTAGATGTTATGGGATTAATTTTATATTGCATAGTCACATCTGCTAATACCGCTGATATAACTGCGGGCAGAACTATAGCACAGAAACTATCAAAAAATGAATCACATCCCAGAATGGAAAAGATAGTTGCAGACTCTGCTTACAAAGGTTTAGTTGAGAGTGCTGGGGATTTAGATGTAGAAATAAGTGTAAAAGATCCAAAATTAAAGGGGTTTGTTCCAATTAGGCATCGCTGGGTTGTGGAACGTAGCTTTGCTTGGTTGTATCGACAGAGAAGGCTGGTAAGAGATTATGAAAAAAATCCAAAACATCAAAAATCAATGGTGTTTTTGGGGATGATGAAAATAATGCTAAATAAGCTAAGTTAACTTGCTAAAATTATTGATTTCATTTTTGGACAGCCTCTAAAAAATAATACTATTTTTTAATTTATTGTTGAAAAATAAGGCTAAAGGCTTGTTTCTTTTACTAATGAGTAGCTACCAATCATCTGTCCGTTTTGATTACCCTCTATATTACAAATCAGCTCGACAAGGTTTGATTTATTTATAATTGCTACTGCCTTAAAGTTGTTTCTTTTCAGGATAAGGCCTTGCTGGCAGCGAAACTTTCCGTCAGGTGTGAAGTCTGCAGAAGACAATTTAAAATCATCATCTTCAAATTCAATCTTAATGGGCATATTGCCGTTTAGTGAGTTTGGCATAAAACCTACCTAAGTTACAATAATTTTGCTATATTATTATTATACAAAATGATAGCAAATTGCAATGGACCTTTTGAGGTATAACATTACTTATGACAGAAAATCAGCATTTACGGATACTTGTAGCCCAATTTAAAAAATATATCCTTGAAGGGCGCGTTAAGACGACGCACAGCTTGAGTTCTGACTACCGCAGTAGTGTTAATAGTGGACACATCCAATTAATTAGTGATCTTAATGAGGCTCAGATTAGACAGAGCTTCATCCTTCCATTAGTCTCTTCTCTAGGGTGGGATACAGAGGATCCATTTGAAGTTTATCCTGAGGAAAGAACAAGTGGCGGTTTCATTGATATCCGAACTCGAACAAACATGGGTCATTCTTTGGTTTGGGAAATAAAACGGCCATCAGTTTCTTTAGATTTGCACACAATCGAAGGAAAGGAAGCTGCTTTTCAAGGTGTAGGTTACGCACGTACATTTAATGAATTTCCTTTTTGCATAGTTACAAATTTTGAGGAAACAAAAGTCTATCATGCATACTCTTTACTTGAAAGAGATCAGATATCAGAAAATCTAATAGCGAGTTTCACCTGGAAGGACTTTGAAGATGGAAATGCTGATTCATTTCTAAAACTTTTCACAAAAGAGGCAGTAGCTTCCGGGAGGTGTAAAGAGACTTTAGACAAACAAATCACAGGGAATATTAATATGCGAGCCAAGGTGCCGCTGCATGATACAATTCTTAATGACCTAGAGAAATGGCGCCTAGAAATGGCAAAGGCCATTAGCGATCATAGAAATGACCTTTCATTAGATGAAGTGGATCATGCCACTCAGCTAACCTTAAACAGGCTCTTGTTTATTCGTTGTACTGAGGATCGAGGAATGGAGTCTCAAAATTACACAAGAGCCTTATTAGAGCAAGAAACTATTTGGAAACATATAGTGGAATCTATCTTCCCATATTTTAATACTTGTTATAATTCAGATCTTTTTGAAACTAACGATCTAGTCGATGATTTTAGCCTCACTGTGCCAAATGATGTCATTAGAAATATTATAAGAGGGATGCATGGAAGAGAAGAAATTTATGACTTTTCTATTATTCCACTTGAGATACTAGGGACCGTATACGAAAATTATCTGGCTAAACAGTTGAAGAAAAACGAGGAAGGAACCCTCATCCTTGAAACTAAGCCTGAGATAAAAAAAAGTGGAGGGGTTTGTTACACTCCTCCCCATATTGTTGAGGGGATTGTTCAGGAGTCGCTAGGTGAACTGTTTTCCTCTAGAAAGACGAAAGGGTTTAAACCGAAGATTCTTGATCCTGCCTGTGGGAGCGGAACATTTCTAATTAAGGCTTTAGATTATTTATTCGATAAAAATCGTCAACCAGTTACGAAAAAATCTGAAGTCCCCCCTCAATTGACTCTAGAGGAGAAAAGAAACATTCTTGTAGAATGTATTTTTGGGGTAGATTTAGATGAAAGAGCAGTTGAAATTACTAAGTTAAGTTTATTTCTTAAATTGCTTGATGGAGTTGAAGAATCACTCTTGATTAAGCATGCCGTTTTGCCAACTATAGAAGAAAATATCCGTCATGGTAATAGTTTGATTACACCTGAAATGTTTGTTAATCATAGTGATGATCTTGATTCAGTCAGAGTTGCACCCTTGGATTGGAAAGAGTTTATGGATAGGCATGGAATTCCAAAGGGTTTTGATGCAATAATCGGTAATCCACCTTATGTTCGCATTCAAGTCTTAAGAAAATTCTACCCTCAGGAGACTGATATCTATGTTTCCAACTATGAAACAACTCAGGACGGCAATGTTGATTTATATATTCCATTTATTGAAAAATGTATTACTTTATTAAAAAAGGGTGGATATTTAGGCTTTATTTGTCCTAACCGTTTTTGGGCGAATGATTATGGAGGAAAGTTAAGAACACAGATATCAGAAAAAAAATATCTACATAAAGTAATCAATTTTAGGGCAGAGCAAGTATTTACAGGTGTAACAACATACACCTGCATTGCAATATTCAAAGCAAAAAAGAATAGTAAATTTGAATATATTGAAGCAATTCCGGGTACAAGACCTGAAAAAATAACGAATTCTCTAATTTTTAATGCAAAAGGTATTACGAAAAACTCTCTCGACGCCCGGATATTGACTGAAGATCCATGGCTGCTTGCCCCAACTTCAGTAAGAAATTTTATTCATCGTATGGAGAAAATGCCAAAGTGTCTTAATGATTATATTGACACTGATGGCGGGATTTTCCAAGGGCTTATAACGGGAAAAGATCCTGTTTTTTTGTTAGAAAACCGTGGCAATGGGGAATATTTTTCAAAACAAATTCAGCATAACGTTAATTTAGAGGAAGTTTTAATGGTCCCTACTCTAAAAGGAAGTGCTGACTTGAAAAGGCTTGGAAGACCAGTTGAGCGATTATCAATGCTTTTTCCTTATCAGCTGGAGCATGAAAATGGATCAACAAAATTGATCTCACTCGAAGTTTTAACGTAAGTTAGGCCTAGACCCCACCTTGACATGAAAAATAAAAAAAATTTGAT
>CAZJDM010000241.1:0-4929 GCA_964544765.1 uncultured bacterium | reverse complement strand
AAGTATTATCACAAAACTAAATCCTATAATCTACCCATGGCCGTCGCAGTAATACATAGATTTGTGACTGAAATATGATAAGTGTTATATAAAAAAGTAGACATAGTTTTATCATTAAGAGTACTCCTTATGAAAACGGCAGTTTATTAAATTCTATATAAGGTACTTTTACCCGAAAGAGATAAATAATAAGAGGGGCAATTAATACCCCCCTTATTTAAAATTGACTAATCATAGCCTGGTAAATCTACTAAAGGACGTGTTTCATAATGCTGAGGGGGAGTTCCATCTGGACAACCAGCATTTCGATTTTTGGTTAGAACCCATTCAAAAATGGCTTGACCGGAGCCAGGATCTGGTTGGTCATAGCTCACATAACGATAATATTTGCTTTTGTCATCTTTCAAGGTTTGTAACTTATCAAACACATTATCTATTGTAACATCGGTTCCCTTTAATTGAAGTAATCTATGTACTGCATTATACTTTAAGAAAAATTGAAAGTTAGGAGAACTAGGAACAAAGTCTTTTGAATAAACTCGTTGTAAGCAATTGGTATATTCTTCATCTTTAACGGTAGGTATATTTTTTTTCAATAAAGCTTGTTTATATCGGCCGTGGCATTTGGTGATTTCAGCGGATCTATCCTCTGATTCAAGGATGCTGAAATTATCCGCAATGTAATCTAAAGCTTCTTCTTTACCAATATAGCCATTTACTCTTGTTTGAGGAAAGAAACCCTCCGGATCATCACTCCATTTGTCACCTTTGTAGTTTGACCAGTACTCAGCTAATTCATTTCTGTCTGCAGCAGTTAAATCACTCACATCTCTAACATCTGCATATCTTGTATCTTCTGGATCAACTGCTAATACTTTCCAATCATTGATCCAATCAGTCTCATTTAAACAAGGAACTTCATCACATTCTTCCATACGCATAATTCCCACAATACTTACAACCCTGGGAGTAATAGAGACGGTATCAATCATTTTTTTATATGTATCTTCCATTCCCAGTACGACTAAATCTAAAGGATCACCGTCTACATTGAACCTTCCCGGAGCTATACCATAGTTAGCGGGAAGTTCTTGTATCCATTTATCTTTATTATGTACCTTACGGGGGCAAATAACCCGGTCCATAATTAACTGTCCGGTAGCTGTCCGAAATTCATTTTTGTATACACTACCTTTATAAACCTCAGATAAAAAATGCATTTCATCATCTAGTAACTGAGATTGATCGGGGATTACAAAAACCGGATTAACATTATTTACAAAATTATAGGGATTCTTCTTTCTTGCTAGTCCCTCTTTTGAAAACAAACTACCTAAAATTGAAAAACATAACGCCATTAGTAATAAAAAATTAATTCTTCTCATAAAAATTCTCCGTTAAATTAAAAACAACAATAACAACAATCAGGATCCTAACAATAGGTGACAAATACGCATTTGTTTGCAAAGTTGAGAAGAGTGACTATCAACATATCCTTTCTAAGTCAACTTATATCTACAATTTGGACAAAAAAAATAATTAAACCCATCTCTTTCTAGAACCATATCCGACGAGTTATCTCTAAAGAAAGACTGGACTATCTTTGCTTTGTTTGAATAATCTGGAATTATCTATTTGAATTTGAATAGATAATGTGATAAAGGCTTTTAATGAGAAGTTTTGATTATTTTGATCAAAATTCCAAAAAATCAAACCCTTCTTGAAAACATTACAAACTAAAGACTTTTTTGTTAAAAACTATCCTATGAATATATTACAAACTTTATCAATTTCTTTCAGTATATTTCCAAGATTATGTATCAGGTTTTTACTTGCACTAACTATTATCACGATTTTCGCTATTTATTCACCGAATAAAGCCCTGTCATTAGATGTGCACTCAATTGTCGATAAGCAATGCCAGTTTCATACCGGTATCATCATCCAGGTTACTGAATCAAATGTTGGTCTATTAAACATTCAAGGAAAATATTTCCAGCTTCCCCGTAAGTCTATCCGCTCTCTTTTAGTATATAATGTATTACAAAATCCAATTTCTACCATCACACTTTCTACTGAGTTAAAGGATCAACTACTTGACATCTCAATTAAAGGATCAAGTCGTGTCCTGTTAAGAGGATGGCCCGTTAAATTTGTTGAAGATCTAGTTCTCTTCTACGATCTCAACGGTAAGAGCCATGTCTTAAACATATATGACATCACCAGAATCAGGCCCGTACCAAAAGATAATGTCCCTGCGAAAATAAAAATGCAATCAAGTCGTGTCCGATTTGTTGTAGGTACTTTAGTTCCTCAATGTCCAAAATCTATCAAGAAAAAAGAATCAAAAGGAGTTCGTCCTACCCTGATTTTATCTGATCAAATTAAAAGAAGTGAGTTTTTATCCAATTTTCAAAAAGGATATCTTAATTTAGATAGCTACAAAGACCGAACCTATCTATATGCCAGGCCCTTTTTATTTCCTCGCAAATCAAGACTTGGTTTTATTTATTTCCAAGAAGAAAAAGAAATGGGAGCTCCCATACTGCCAATTTATTACCAATGGAGCAGCGGTCGCCCCTATCGTTTTCAAAGCTTTACTACCGTAGGAGCAACCATTAGTCCATGGCTCCCAAATTTTGAGCCGATATTCGGCTTTACTTCAGATCTTAAGTCCCATATTTTCAACGCCTCATTTATAGGAAATATTAGCGCTCTTCCTGCAGGAACACCTATTGCTAAAGGAAGTAGTCCCATGAAAAATCCCGCTGATATACGTATTGAAACAAATTACAATTACATGGCACTCATGGGGGCAGACTGGGGACCGTTTTCTCTTTCTTTCGGTACATTTTTCCCTGTGTTTATACTCTATTCTCACGAACATTATCGCCAAGTGCTGGCCTCAAGACTAACCCCAACCTTTAAGTTTCAAACAATTGGCCATAATTATCGTATACGAGTGGTTTATGGGCATACCGAGGCTGAGCTTGACAAGCAGGATCCTAAAAAAACAGTTCTTTTTGACCCAGATTCAGCTTACCCATCAGAAGAAGATGAAGGCGACTGGGCAGAAAAGAAATCATCAGACTCTGATTTAGAATCTTACGAGGAAACAACATCTAAGTCGGACAGCCTAGAATCAGATAAAACTCCCTGGAAGGACCTCCTTTCTATGGAACAAAAGGAGAAAGAGGAAGATCTCGAATCATTTAGTTTCAATAATCATTTTATTAGGTTTGGATTTGACTTTGAGCCTTCGGAGGATCTTACTATAAGTTTGGACGAAGTTATCCTAATGGGTGAGTATAGCGAAAAATTGGCGGGAGTAACAAATGAGTTTGAATTCACCCATCTAAGTTCTTCATTGTCGGCTATGCATGCTTTTGGTCATTATGTAAGCGTGAAAGCCTATATAAATTTTCATTACCGTCGATACCGAACACGATTCGACAATGAAACCAAAAAGGATAATGCTAAAGAATTTGCTTTCGGAGGGGCTCTTGAGTTACTTTTTTAAACATTGGCTTTTTCTGACCATAGCATTACAGTTTGTATTCACACCAATAGCTTTCGGTATAGACATTGACGCATTATATCGCTCTCCATGCGTAAGAGAACTGGGCTTAATCCTATACGTAGATAGCTATGAAGTTCGAGTTCTCACTATCAACGGCACCGTAAAAGCTGTCCCTCGCCATGAAATCATCTATTTTGCCAGTTATCCAATTGATACGGTCCCCATGAAAGAGATTAAAATTAAAAATGGGATTCAACTTGTAACGATAGAAACTCTATTTGAAGGTCAGATTACACAACTAGTCGAAGGATGGCCGGTCCAGTTCACAGAAGAAAATATATCATTCCTCACTATTAAAGGAAAAGAAACCGTCATCCAAAGGGATAATATTTGGAAAGTGACATTAAGATATCCCCCCAAAATTATGCGTTTTTCTCATAATGTTCGGCATCGTTATAATTTCATTCATCCTTATCCCTTCGCTCATTGTAAATCAAAAATCGAAGGGAACTTAAAGGGAAGAACAGTAATTACTGTAACCCCCCAACAACTCTTCAGTGATCCGGTTATGATTAAAAGGCATTTGGACCACTTACAGGATGGTCACAAAAAAATTCGTGACTACAACCGGGAGCAAAAGTTTTATGCCGTTCCACAGGTTTATAAAAATCAGACATCTTTAGGCTTATGGACATCCTTTGGATCAAGATATGGGGCTTCAAAAGCCAGAAGTAACAATGTTACCCCGATCCTTTCAGACGAAATTTCTACAGGACCATTTGGGTACCAACAAATATTCAAAAGTGGTAGTGGTCCTATGCCTTATTCGGTACATGAAGAACCACAAACCCAGATTTATTGGAGATTTAAAGCCGATTATTTTCACTTATCCCTAATGATGGATCCCAACCTTTTCCTTATCGGTTCTAGTTATAAATGGGTTCTCAAGGATTTAGATTCACATGATGATCGAATCACTGAATCATTTCTGATTGAAACAGGTTTAGATTTCGGTCCCATATCGATTCAATTCTACGGGATTTCCACTCTTTATTTTGCCTTTCGATACAATGATATGTTTTGGTCCGAGACATTCACTGGACCTCGTGTTGGACTGAGATACCAAAATCATGTGTTTATTCTAGAGGGACAGATGTCTCTCTATAAGTCGGTTTCCTTTGGAGATGATATTAATACTGAAAATAAATCTAAATTCAATTTCATGCGCCTTAATTTATCAGGAGATATAGGATCTTACAACAGCATGGGTAGTTTCATTTATAGATTCATGAAAGGAAAGTCCTCCTCATTCTTACATAAAAGTAACTCATACACCCTAGTTGTTTATGCTAATCGCAAAATTTGGGTCAAATACCAATTGGGTGGATTTGCAGCATTTGAAACAAACT
>CAZJDM010000240.1:0-4961 GCA_964544765.1 uncultured bacterium | reverse complement strand
CCTGGAGAAACTACACCCATGGGACTAAAGATTACTTCCTGTGGGCTCAGTCAATGCCTACAAAAGACAGCAGATAAACTCGACTGGAAAAATAAATATGGAAAAGGTAAATCAAGGGGTGTTGGCATGGCTTCACTGTTTCATGTGGGCGGGTCCGGCAAAATTTATCGTTCAGATGCCAGCGGAATTATTATCAAGTTAGATGATTTTGGAAATGTAAATGTCTACTCAGGAGGAGTGGAAATGGGGCAAGGCATACATTCGGTCATGAGATTGGGTGTGGCTGAATCTTTAGGGGTGAAACCTGAAAAAGTTTTTATAAATCCCACCGATACCGCTACATGTCCTTGGGATGTTGGAACACACGCTAGCAGGGGAGCCTTTACCGCCCTTAATGCAATAAATATTGCTACCGAAAAATTACGAAAGCGTATTTTCGAATTAGCACAAGAGCTGTTTCCTCAAGAAATTCAAAAAAATCTCAAAAAAATGCAAAAGAAAAATCCCGATTTTATTCCTCCATCTATAGACTTTTCCTCTATATGTAAAAAAGAAAATTTCGATCTTCAAGACGGTATTTTGTTCTTAAAAGATAACAATACCGAGCCCTGGATGAAAATCGAATTGGACCGTTTCTTGAGAAGTATACACTTTAGAGGTAATGGTGAAATGTTAACCGTTGAAAGTTTTTACAATCCCCCTAATGAATTACCTGATTTTGTTAAAGGTAAGGGTAACATGTCTGCCACTTATACTTATGGAACACAAGGCGTGGAGGTTTCTGTTGATGAAGAAACTGGTGAAGTCAAAATATTAAAAATGGTAGCGGTTCATGATGTAGGAAAAGTATTAAACCAACAAACACTTAAGGGTCAGATTTATGGAGCCCTTGCTCAAGGTCTTGGATACGCACTTTATGAAGAAGTTAAAACCGAAAACGGTAAAATACTAAATCCTAATTTTACCGATTATAAAATACCGTCGGCCAATGAGATGAACTTTCCTATTGAAGTAGAATTTGTGGAAACCAATGATGATGCCGGTCCCTTTGGTGCTAAAGGAGTAGGTGAGCCAGGATTAGTACCTACTGCTCCAGCCATTGCCAATGCTATTTATGATGCGATTGGAGTTAGAATCAAAGACTTACCTATTACTCCAGAGAAAGTATTAAAAGCTTTAAAAGAAAGAAAATAACTCCTACAAAAAAGTTACCAAAGGCCTTTGGCCCTGCTTGTAATATCTATTGAATATTCGATCATACTAACAATCTCTCCACTGTCACTGAATATTGGATAACCATGGACCTCTACTATTCTATCTCCCTTACCTTTGACATGATGTTGGTGAATCATAGTAACAGGTTTTCTGGTCTTTTTAATACGTTCAATCGGGCAAGGATTTAAAACGCCTTTGCATGGTGTTTTACTATTATGCATTCGTTCATGACAGGTCTCTCCATCTTGAAAACCCGTTAAATAAGTTGCTGAATTACCCATAATAATCTTGTAACTATATACATCAATTACATAAAAAGGATGAGTTATTGATTCAAAGATATTATTAATAAAGGTATCTTTTTCAGCTATTAATTTATCCTTCTTTGTTAATTCTTCTTCCAGCAATTTAATTTTAGCTTCCATTTGAGATTTATCATATTTCTCATCCATAAGTAGGTTATCCTCCTTGTTTGGAATGCCACAAACATTCAACAATATTTTAATTATAACATTCCTCTATGTGAATGCTCTCCCTCTAACTACCAGTTGCTAAATCACCTGACAGTTTAGAGGGAGCTTCTAGGGCTAAGCCCAGAGACCCTGGCCGGGCGCCTCCATACCTAGTCTCAAAATATTTTTCGCGACATTATAATCCGCATTTTCTGTATGTCCACATTTTTGACAATGGAACTCTTCTTGCGTTAGGCGATTTGATTTGGCAGTATGACCGCACTTTCTGCATCGCCTTGAGGATTTCTTTATGCCTTCTATATCTAAATTTTCATCTTCTTTAGTACTAAAAGCTATAGTTTTACTGACTCCCATATTTACAGGATTAAGTCTATTGCCTTGAGGAAAGGTGATACTATCTGATTCACCTTTTTTATGAGGTTTTGGATATTCTGCCTTCTTGTCAAAAAAACGATCAAAAGCATTTTTTTTAACATTGTAAACAGTTACTTTCCCTGTTTGGGAGTCATACATAACTCTTTCAAAGCTAATAGGTGGTCTAGCCATATAGCGTACTAAACTCTTTGACCCTGTTTCATCACGGTGTTTAATTTTAACAGAGCCATTCACTGAAAACCCGGTATGTTCCCAAGATAGCATCTTCTCTCCAAAAGATAACGAAAGCCTTCTTTTTTTGATAAGAAATTTTATTACATTTTTGGCAAAAAGTCCCTCTAAGACAGACCAATCAATTTTTCTGACTAAAGATAGAGGTCTAAATCTACCACTTAAATCAAATGCTCCATCTGTAACTAGAGCATGTAACAAATTTTCATCTAGCAAAAATTTTATAGTCTAATTACTCCCTAATTATGGCATGATGAGTTAAAATTTAAAATATTTAAATTTTAAATTTTATGATGTTGAGATATACTAGAACAATATTAGCTACCATTTTAACACGACAAACTATGATACAAATCGTGCAACCAAAGAAATAACCCAAATAGAAGGGGGGGTATTATGAAAGGTTTACTTTTACTATTTATTTGTTTTTTATCATTTTCCTGTAAAATAAAAAAAAATAGTGCAGCTAAAAGTTCTTCCGAAGATAGTTATGTTGAAACAAACAAATTTAGAGATTTATGTAAGAAAAATGACTCTATTTCCGTAAGTTATCATCCAGACAAAGTTTTTTTGTCACAAAATAAAAAAATAGACTTTAGTCAAGATGAAAGTATGACAGAGGTTATGCAAAAAGTAACAGATCAAACTGGGGTCAAATGCATTTTTTTTATAATTTCATCTATAGAAACAAAAAAATTAGAATTATGGGTTTTAAACTTTAATAAGGATACTGCTGTTTCCATTTTAACAGCTAAAAAAGAAGGCCTTTTGGTAAATGATTTTAATAACTATTTCAAAATTAAATTTTTAGATTGTGATGTTCCATCTGTTTTGAACTTTTCGGTAAAAAAGCTTAAGAAAGAGAGAGGGTTTTTAACACCAGTTGATTTGAAAAACGGTGTGTTTATAAAAAAGTTACTAAAAGATTTCAGTAATGAGGGACAAAGAAGAACAAACAAGAGCTTCTTAGTAAGTAGTCATTGTGGATTAACTGATATATACGGATGTCATTATGACATTCCGATGCAGCAGTGGCATTGCCACCATGAATGATTCTTAAATATTATTCAATAACCTTGAATATAGACGGTGCAAATTCAAGGTTATTATGATAACCTTGAATATAGACGGTGCAAATCCAAGGTTAATATGATAACCTTGAATATAGACGGTGCAAATCCAAGGTTATTCAAATGCGTCGAAACGACTTATGTAATAAATTACGTCAAGAGTATCAAAAAGATATAGGTTGCGGAGTAGTACGAATTGACGATGAGGAGTATAAAAATGTTTGGTTCGTTGTTCCGCCTAAACCCCCTACAGAATTAACAAAAAAACTGCCTTTAAAGGCTTTAACCAAGACTAATCAGGTTTTAAACAAATTATCCTCCTTTAAAAATATGGACATTTTGGATAAAACTATTTCCTACCTATTTGTCAGAAGAGAAGCTTTATGTTCTTCCAGAATAGAGGGGACCTGGTCCACCATAGATAATATTTTAACTCCAACTGAAAAATTGATTGAACCGGATTCTAAATCAAGTACCAGCTCAATCCGAGGATACGCTGAAAGTCTTGAAAAGACCTTTAAAATTGCTCAAAAAAGAGGCTATAAATCGATCAATAAAACCTTAATTACTAATTTACATAAAGTTATTTTATCCAAAGATCCCCAATTTTTTGGAAAACCGGGAAAATTAAGAACACCTGGAGAACCTGGTAGTATAGTATTAATTGGTGGCCTGGGTAGAAAAGAAAGTTCTATTTATAATCCTACCCCTCCTCAATATGTAGATAAATGTTTAAAAGAAGTTATTAATTGGTATCAAAACGAGCTATTAGCTGAAATGGGTGACGCGGGTATGGGTTTGCCTTTAGTGGCTAGAATGGCTATAGGTCATGTTCATTTTGAAGCGGTTCATCCTTTTTCTGATGGCAATGGACGAGTAGGAAGGATGTTATGGCCCCTTCAGATGATCCTATCCAATAAAGTACCTTTGTTTCTGTCGGGATTCGTAGAAAATCAGAAAGAAGAATACAATAGATGTCTAAATATTGGTCAAATGAAACTTAATTATATTCCTATGATTGAGTTTATGGCTGAAGCCTTTGACGCATCATATTATGAAGCTCAAACAACTAAAAGTGAACTTATTAAGCTCCCAAATAAATGGCGGAAACGGGGAAAGTTTCGCAAGCACTCTGCAGCAGATAAAGCAATAGATTTACTGATACAATATCCAATTTTAACCGCTAACACACTTTCTAAATTATTGAACACTTCTTTTCAATCAGCATCAAATGCTTTAAAAAGCTTGACAAAGTATCAAATTTTACGAGAAAGGTCCGGGAAGGCTAAGGATCGGATATTTGCTGCAGAAGAAGTAATCTATCTGTTATCTCGAAAATTTGCCGATGATCCTAAAATAGCGCTAAGCGCCGCTTTGGCCCAATTAAAAATGATAACCTGAACTCGATAACAATTTGAAAATATAATATTTTATTGATCTTCTATTTTCTGCTCATCCTAGTTTAGATCTCTCAAAGCTTATTAACAACTGGAAAACCGTTAGTAGCCGCATGATTAGAAAAAAGTTCCTAAAACACCTGACTCAGTATTATTGGAAACCGGTACTTTGGACCAGGGCTTATTGTCTTTTAAGCACT
>CAZJDM010000239.1:0-4977 GCA_964544765.1 uncultured bacterium | reverse complement strand
TGTGACCCCCTGCTCCCAAAGCAGGTGCGCTAGCCAGACTGCGCTACACCCCGAAAGGCTGGCTTAGATTAGATACTTTTTATACATATAAAGAAAAAAACTCAAGCTTTTTATGCAGATTTTCCCATAACCTCTTCAGAAATTTTTCCGTTCTCGCAATTAATGATAATCTTTTTACCATTAATAGTCGTTTCTAAAGAAATAGGGCGAGTCCAAAGCTTTTCTAGGTTTATTAAAACCTGGTGAGCATAGTCCAATTTTATTTCCACACCCAAATATTTATGAACCAATAATAATTGACTTCTATTCTTATAGTTGCCATCCACAACTTCAATAATGGGATTACCCCCATTGGTTAATTGCTCCAATAATCTCTTCTTAACCTTCTGATAATCCTTACTTACAATAACTACGTTACCAGTCTTAGGATCTTGAGCATATTCATACAATTTTTGCTGATGAGCAAATTCCTCATCAAGAAACTCATCTATAAAATTTACATCATTATAGAAACTTCTTACTTCAAAAATCTTTTCTCTACCCAAGCCTGTTTCGGTGTTCCAATCACGCTTTTTGGCATAATCATCACAATTTATATATTCCAGCCCAAATTTACCTTTGTTCCACCTATCTTCAATATGCTTGAATAGTTCTACCCCAATTTTATAAGGATTAATCTGCCCCGGACTCGTAGCCATAACACTGGAATAAGCATCAGCGTAATCAATTATCTCCATATCTTTAGCAATTTTCTGGGTCATTATTTTAGAATGCCAGTAACTAGCCCATCCCTCATTCATAATCTTAGTTTGAGTTTGTGGAGCAAAATAATACGATTCATCACGGATAATATTTAAAACATCTTTTTTCCAATCATCTAAATTAGCATAATCTATAATGAATTTTAATATATCCCTTTCAGGTTTAGCCGGAATCTTTTTAGATTCCAATTTTTGTTCTATTACTTTTTTCTTCTGGTCCTCAAGAAATTCCGCCGGATTTATATACTTATCCATATAAGGCTTACTTTTTAAACGAGGTACATCTACTTTTTTTAGTTCTTCTGACTTGAAATCAGAATATCCTCTTCTATAAGGAAAATCATGTTGATGAACATCAATCAAGTTTTCAACTGACAAACAAATATCTATAAAAGATTCAACCTCCTCTACCCCTAATTTATCTATCAATCTACGCACAACCGTTGCATGATTGGCCATTTGGTCCAACATTTTCCTATTGGTACGGGAGAAATAGAAATTATTTTTGAAAAAGTCGCAATGAGCATAAACATGAGCCATAACTGTCTTCTGATCCACCAAATTATTGGCCCTCATTAGGTAGGCATAACAAGGATCAGTATTTATTACCATCTCATATATTTTTGAATATCCCCATTCATAAGTTTTACTTAATTGTTCATAAGCCATCCCCCATTTCCAATGAGGATAACGAGTAGGAAAACCACCATAAGCAGCAATCTCATTAATTTGCTTAGCATCTATTAACTCAAAAACAACTTCAAAACAATCTAGTCTATATATTTTAACGACTTGTTTTATTTCTTCATGAATTACTGCCAATTCGGGAGTTAAACTCATCCTTACCTCCCTTTACCTAGAAATTCTTTGATGGAATCCATAATATCATCTTTGCCCTTAATATGTGATAATACCAAAGCTTGATGCTCCTTACCAAAAGCCTTCTCCAGATCCTTCATAAACTGACCACTACCGTAACGACTCTCAACTTGACCATATGCAAACATATTAACCGCTGGGAAAATATTATATTTCAATATATCCATACACTCCGCTGTATCATTTCCAGACCAATTATCCCCATCTGAAAACTGAAAAACATATATATTCCACTCAGAAGGTGAATAAAATTTGCCAATTATATTCTGACACACCTTATAGGCTGAAGAAATCAATGTCCCACCACTTTCTCTGGTATGATAAAAAGTATGTTCATCAACTTCCTTAGCAGCAGCATCATGTATTATATATCTCCTCTCTACACCTTTGTATTGTTTCCTTAACCACATATCTATCCAGAAGGACTCTAGTCGGACGATTTCTTTTTGCTCTTCTCCCATTGACCCCGAAACATCCATAATGTAAACAATGGCCGCATTGGCTTCCGGTTCAATAATCTCCTTATAGGTTCTATAACGCCTATCTCGTTTTTCAACAATAACCACCGGATCATCTGGGTCATAATCCCCCAAAGAAATAATTCTCTTTAAAGCTTGTAAATAACTCTTTTTAAAGTGTCTTAAAGATTCAGAACCTACAGTATGAAGACCAGTATATCTATATCTTTTGGTAGTTATATTTTTGGTGCCTTTTTCTTGAATATTTGGCAGCTCCAGTTCCTCACCAATAATGTCTGCTAATTCTTCTAAAGACAGATCCACTTCCAAAATATGTTCTGCTGGATCCTTACCGGCTTTTCCTTGCCCATCTCCTGGAGAAGGCTGGCCCTTACTAATTACATCGCCAACCTCGCCATCTCCTTGGCCAACACCTCCTTGATTAGAACCAAAAATAAATCTTGGTATATCAATGTGAGGAATAGGAATTCTTACTATATTTTTTCCTTGTTTTCCTATTAACTCACCACTGGAAATATACTTACGTAAGCCTTCCTTAATCTTTCCCTTAACAATATTCTTAAATCGATTTAAATCTTGTTCCATGAGAAATAAAATATTCTGTTATTAGTTAGTTCGCTTTATATCACCCCGAGCAAAAATACTGGCAACATAATTAAGTACATCAGTCGCACACATGTCGCAGTAACCATAATTCTTTATCAATCGCTCCTTAACAACGTCTATTTTTTCCTGAGAATCTTTATCAACAACATTTGAGACTAAGGTAGTTAATTTAATTGTATCCTTTTGATCTTCAAATAATTTTAGCTCCAATGCCTTATGTAGTCTTTCATTAGTACGATAATCAAAGGCTTTCCCTTCAATCGCCAAAGCACCAATGTAATTCATAATTTCTCGTCTAAAGTCATCCTTACGATTTTCTGGTATTTCTATCTTTTCTTCAATGGATCTCATTAATCTTTCATCGGGTTCTTCATCCTGACCAGTATACTTATTTTTTACACGCTCTTTTTGAGTATATGCTTTTACATTATCAATATAGTTGGCACATAGTTTAGAAATTGCTTCTTCATCAGCTGTAATTGCCCTTTGAACCTCATTTTTAGCAAGATCCTCATATTCCTTTTTCACTATGTCCAGCAATTCATTGTATCTAGCTCGTATTTCTTTACTGTTTATCAATGAATGATTTTTCAACCCACCTTGAATTTCATTCATTACCATAAATGGATTAATACATCCTTCTGCCCTGTTCTCTACTAAAGCATTTGATATTCGATCTTGAATATATCTGGGAGAAATTCCCTCGAAACCCTCCCTAATAGCTTCTTTTCTTAATTCTTTAATATTATCTTCAGTGAATCCCGGCAACGTTTTACCGTTATACAATTTAGTCTTTTGAATAATAGTCAAATTAGCTTTCTTCGGATCTTCTAATCTAGTCAAGACGGCCCATAACGATGCCATTTCAACTGTATGAGGAGCAATATGGATATTTTTTACTGTAGTTTCATTGAAATCCCGCTGATAAATTTTCATTTCTTCCGAAACCTTGGTAATATAAGGTATATCAACTTTAATTGTCCTATCGCGTAAGGCCTCCATGAACTCATTGTTTTGTAATTTCTTATATTCAGGTTCATTAGTGTGACCAAGTATAATCTCATCAATATGAGTTTGGGCAAATTTCTTTGGCTTAATCAGATGTTCTTGTGAGGCTCCCAGTAAATCATATAAAAAGGCTACATCTAACTTTAAAACCTCTACAAACTCTATAATACCTCTATTGGCTATATTAAATTCACCATCAAAGTTAAATGCACGTGGATCGGAGTCTGAACCATAAATTGCAATTTTTCGATAATTAACATCTCCGGACAACTCGGTAGAATCTTGATTTTTTTCATCCTTGGGTTGAAAAGTACCTATTCCAATCCGATCTCTTTCTGATAGAACAAATCTTTTTACCTGCACATGATCTAAAACCTTGGCTAAATCACCACTGTAATGTTTTAATAATTCATTAAAAATATGCCGACAAGCAGGACAAAGATCTCCTTCTAATCTTATTTTATCAATTTCTCCACGCCCTTTATTTAATTGATGTAGGACTTTTGGTCTTATTTCAATTGGAATTACCCTCAAAGGCTCTTCATGCATTGGACAATTGAATTCATTTTCCATTTTTAAAATTTTATCAAGGTCCTTCCATTTATAAGTATACATTGCCCCGTTATCTTCCTGAGTATACTTTTCAAGTCCCTTTTTTAATAATCTGACAATTGTACTTTTAGAGCTTCCCACTGGCCCGTGAAGCAAAATAACTCTTTTTTCAGTACCAAATCCTTGAGCAGCCGCTTTTATTACATTTACAAACTTTTGTAGATAGACATCCATACCGTAAATAGCATCTTGCCCATTTCCTTCTAGATCATCAAAAAAATTGTAATGAATTATTTTTTTTCTATATTCCACATAATCTTTGGTTCCTGATTCCATAACCATATCATAGACACGTTGAAAGGCCGTTCTTGCTATCTTAGGATTCTTTTTGACAGCATCTAGATATTCACTAAAACTGCCTTCCCAATTTAAAGATTCAAAATTTGAATCCTGCTTGTATTCGCCTATAAGATCCCAAATACCTTCTGCTACCATAATTTTTCTCCGTATTTACGATTTAAAATTACATTCGTTTGGTAATTAATTTAGGTGTCATACTTAAATTTTACGCCTTTGACTTTGCTGTTGTCAAATTTATAAAAAAAAAGCCATATAGGATTCTATATGGCTTTTTTTAAAAAGGTTGCATTGAGCTACTCTCCCACACGGTCGCCCGTGCAGTACCATCGCCG
>CAZJDM010000238.1:0-5055 GCA_964544765.1 uncultured bacterium | reverse complement strand
GTCCAACATGGACAGCGGTATAATCAAAAACCCTCTCTATTCTTTCAGTGGGGACTTTATTTCGATATTTTGAAAAGTCACTTTTATAAGTCAATATGATTGATCGATGTACTTTTCTGACGGCCTCAAAGTCACTACTATTTGCATAAACCCAGACGGCTTCGGGAAGACCACCGGTAATTAAAAACTCATAGTATCTTTCTAGCAATCTTTCATGTATGGCGTTTGAATAGCCTTCTTCGTTCCAATTCCAGGTGTTAAGATAATCTAACAATTGATTCTCTGATAGCGCTTCTAGAAACTCGCTAAATCGTAGTGGGCCAAGATAATAGAACTCGACTCTTCCAACGGGCATGGAGAAATTACTTTCAGTCAAAGCAAAATCAAGTAATGAACCAGCGGCAATTACAGGCAGTGTTTCATACTTCTCATAAAAGTAACGTAGTGCTTGAATGGCCTCTGGAGATTTTTGAATCTCATCAATAAATAAAATGCTTTTTTCTTTTAACGTCTTTCTTGTTATTGACAGGATGTCCCGTAATATTAACTCAGGATTCATTTGTAAGAAACTACTAGCTAAAGAAGTATCTAGTTCTAGATTAACTTCAATCAAATCCAAACCCATTTTATTAGCAAATGTTTGTACTAAGGTAGATTTACCAACCTGACGAGCACCCCTTAATATTAACGGTTTTCTGTTATTTCCTTTAAACCACTTGAGTAAATCACTTAATGCTAGTCTATTTATCATATTAACCCCATAAAACAATAAGTTGTTTATTATAATGATACCATAATATCGTTTTCGATGTCCATGTTGAATTTTTAATTAAGAAATCCTTATTTCTCTATCATTTGTATATCGGATAGAGTACTAAATTTACCACTTGCTTTTCTTTTTTCTTGTCGCCAGGAGTAAACAGCCTTGAATCTATTTTTCAAATTAATTTTTCTTTTTAAAAATGGCTTCTGATTGGCAAGTTAATCTTTTGTTAAAGAACATATATTAGTACTTTCAAGATTTTTCTTCTGATGTAGTTTACATTGTTCCTGAGCAATTTCATGCGCTATAGCTGGGTAAGCTTTTTCAACAGCTTCTATTATAAGTAAAATTGCTCCAGATTGACCAGTTGGATTATCTCCTTCATGAAAGGTACTTAATGCAATACTATTTGATGAATCTAATTTAAAAAAGGTAGATATGGTCCAATTTTGATTAGCTAGGCTAACCTGGCCTAAATTTAGGGTATAGTCTATTGAATCTTTTCTTAACCAATAAAATCCAGAATCATCATCGGTGGAGGTTTTGGCTCTTATGCTAATACTACCACCACATTTGTTGTTAGCATCGTCTAGGAAAATAATTACCTGCGATGTTACAAAATATGCAGTAGTAGAGTAACAAAGTTTATTTGATTGAAGAAAAAGTTCTTCGTCTTCTTCCATGGCCTCCGTAAGCCCCAGTTTAGGAGGTCCAGGTCCATTAGTAACTAGTCTGTCATAATTCGGCTCTGACTGATTCACCTTCTGCTGCATTTCAGACACTTGTGCCTTAGCTTCCGTAATTTGTTGACCTGTTACACCGCTATCTTTTAAACCTTGTAGTTCTGATTTGGCTGATCGTAGATCTTGCACATTTTGATAATGCACATTACGTATGCCGGTTTCTGATCTTTCTAGCCTATCTTGCGCATCCAGATATTCACTCTGTAGTCCAGCAACTTTTCCAATATCTTGCCCATCTTTCATAATTCGCTGCCCAGATGACCCTATTGGTTCTGTTACTGCAAAATAATCAGCTTGCTTCTTTTCAAGATCTGCTCTAAGCGCTGCTAATTCCTGTTGTTGTGCAGTTTGGCTTGTACCACCACTCCCTGAATCAGGTTCATTAGTGCCTGGTCCAGCAATAACAGAAGTACCACTACCAGTGGTACCTGGCGCATTAATAACGGGAGGCCCACTACTAGGGCCAACAGCACCCCCTCCTTCAGCATCCATTGCGCTATTTACTAGTTGTGCTACCGGTAGTGTTTTCTGATAGAACTCTAAATAGAGTTTATTAATAACTGGAACCGCTCCAGATTCATTTTTTAGAGGAATCCCACCATCCTCTTGACATGCTATAAAAAATACAAGAGTTGTTAATATGAAAGACAAGTTATTGTTAATAAAAAAGTTTTTCATAATTCACTCCAACTCAATATACTTAGTCTCTTTACTTATTTAACGGCATAGTAAACAGTTTTCTTTAGTATATCTGAAAAATTAATATAATGGATACCTAGAAAGGATATTTGCTAGTATTTTAAAAGGAAGAATAGGTATTACAATAGATACTTTGAAGCTATTTAATGTTTTGGTTATTTTCTACCTGAACCATATCTCGCTCTCATTTTAATTATTGCATGACTCCAAACTTTATATGAAGAAGCAATATTTGCTTTCTTATGGCTGTATTCCTTTAAAAACTTACCACCAGTCTGACGATTCTCTTGAGCATGAAGGCCAATAATACAAACACCTGTTTGTGAATTGCTATCTGGGCAATTGGTCAGTAAAGACGATCCAGAAAAGCCTAGTGTAATGTCACAATCATGGTATAAGCATCCATCATCATATACATGCCTAATAGAACAATATACATGCAAGTTTAACATAGCCTCACCTGTAGGTCTAAAACTGTAACCAGCCAATATAACCCTATAACCATTTTTAAGTTTATCACTACTAATTTCAAAATAACCTAAAGGATTTCCATTACTATCATTTGGGTGGCTTTCAAGCGCTAACACCGCCCAATCTGAGGTAGGATCATCTCCAGGGAGATATGTTCCAGCCATGAAGTCAACAATTCGTAATTTGTTTGATGAAGGTAAAGTTTTATAATTATTAGAGGTATTGGTAATAAAATAAGTAGGATTACTAGCACTCAGTTTATTTTTATTCAAAGCTACACAATGTTTATTGGTTAAAACCAACCTATGACCCACCAATGAACCCGTACAATTTGAACCACTTTGAGTTTTGACAATGCCAATAAAATTAAAGGGGCTCTCTGATACTTTATATTCAATTCTATTATCTGGACCAAAAACATATTTCGTATCGCTTTCAATATTTGATTTACGAATACAAGCAACTAACAATCCGATATAAAATAATAAGTACCACTTACTACTCAAAATTAAGCACCTAAAATAGAACTCAATATTTTAATATTAGTAATTTAAATTAAATACAAATAACTACCTTAATTAAATAAACTTGATCTCAATCCACATATATCTTTTGCCTTTGGTGAACCTATACTTTCCAGATAAGTGCATTGCATATCAACTATTTCTATTGCTAAGGGCGACCGGTCAGTTTTCAATTGTTTAACCATACTACTAAGCGGATCACTATCATTATTAAAGTCATAATTATAAAAATCTAGGTACTTAATATCAGAATTTTCATTATCTGGTAGAGCAACTTTAGCAATTTGCCATTTTTGACCTCCCAAATTTACTTCTCCTCCTTCATAAAAAGCTCTATCATCCTTATCTTTTCCACCATTCATTAAAAGGTAAAATTCACTATTACTATTCTCTCGACTAGCTTTTACTCGCTCAAGACTAGTATTACAAGTACTATTTAAGTTATAAATCACTATATAATCAGTAACAAAGTATGCAAAAGCAGTTCCACACTCTTTAAAGGCTTTTGATAATTCTGAATTATCAACCTCTTCCATTGCTGTAACAGGTTGTAATGCAGAATTAGCGGCAGCATAATATTGAGCCTGCTGATCTTCATCATTAGTATAATTTGTTAACCCAGTATCTGTGGTTCCATCCGGCATTCTTGATTGTGCCACCATTTGACCGGTGTTAGGATCTAGAACCTTATACGATGTATCTGTAAAGTTGGCCCTACCATCTCTATGGTTAGCGACTGTATATGCACCATGTTCAACTCTCGCAACAGATTGTTCTTGCCAATCCCCATTAGCATCCCTAGTATAGGTTGTAGTAGTTTCTGAACTTAACACATCTCTGGCTGTAAAGAATTGTGCATCTGAAGGATCTGCTGTACTTTCAACAACTATTCGAGTCTCTGGTCTACCATTGGCATCATAAGTTATGGTTTCATCTCTGGTACTTCCATTCGACATTATGCCTTCTCCTTCAAATGACCATGTATTTTTTGAAGTAACAGCTCCATTAGCACCATAGGTAGTTGTTTTATAATTACCTTCACCACCCAATCCTGTCACCATATTAGCTGGCGATTCAGAATAAGTAAATTCTTCTCTTCTCCCATCACTATATTTCAATTCACCAGTTGACGAAACCATTGTTCCACCAGCATCAAAGTTTGATGTCGATTGATCTACTATATTTCCAGCTGAATCTCTAGTTACATAATTAACTTGCCTGAGTTCCGCACCACCTTGATCTGCATACTGAAATTCAACTGTGGTTGTTCCCGTCACAACACCATTTGCATCTCTTTCAGTTATTAGGTTAGTTTCAGTCTGTCCCTGCGCTCCATGAGGATTACCATAAGTATAATTAGTCTGGTAATCAGGATCATCCACAGCAGCAGGACCTGCAGGAGGTGGTGCCTGTTTATTAAGCTGGTCACCATGTTCTATTCTTGGAGCAGCTGGTGGAGTTGATTGCTGTGAATCACTTCTAATGCTTGTTGGCCCTGATTTCACTGGTCTCATAGGTTCTACACCAGCCACTGCCGGTTGATCATTGCGTTCTGCCATTTGACCTGCTATTAAATTTGCGGTGGCCTTATCAGCTGTTCTAGACTCATAAAACCTTAACACTAAGTAACTATAAGGAAAATCTCCACCTTTTAGTGATGATTTTGTATCACCTAAAGGAGAACCTTCTTCGCAAGCAGTCATTCCAAAAACTATATAAAATCCGATAAAAAACCCAATAAAAAGCTTATGCAATTGACTTAAACACTTCATTTTTCTCCTCCTTAAACAATATGCTTTGTAACTCAACTACTGCGTACTGAAGTATGCAGGTTGATTTATCTTGCTCCTTACGG
>CAZJDM010000237.1:0-5067 GCA_964544765.1 uncultured bacterium | reverse complement strand
CTGGACTTTCACCAGTAGTTTGGCGCCACTTCGTGGCGCACAGGGCAAACGCATTTTAAATTAAGAGAATTAAAGGTGTTTTTGAATCAATACTTCAGCTATTTGCCATGCATTAAGGGCTGCTCCCTTTCGTAAATTATCCGTAACGCTCCACATAGTGAAAGCATTCTTACGATAAATATCATTACGTAATCGACTAACAAAAACATCGTTTTTTCCAACACACTCTAAATGAGTTTGGTATTGTCCTGGATCCTCAATAACCTGTACTCCCTTAGTACCAGCCATTTCTTGAGAAATTTTATCCAATTCAATCATTGAATGCGTTTCTACACTCACGGATAAACTATGACAATTAAATACAGGAACTCTTACGGTAGTTGGAATTACTTGGATCGTAGGCTCATGAAAGATTTTTTGGGTTTCATGAACCATTTTCATTTCCTCTTTGGTATAGCCATTTTCCAATATTGCTCCAATTTGAGGAATACAATTAAAAGCAATGTCTCGAGGAAATACTTCCTTTGAGCTTTCTTTTTGATTGAAAAAGGATAGAGTTTGGGATGATAGTTCTTCACATCCATCTTGTCCTGCTCCTGACACCGATTGGTAAGTTGAAACTACAATTCTTTTTAACCCATAATTTTTACTTATCTTAGCTAATGGGAGAATCATTTGGATAGTAGAACAATTGGGATTAGCGATAATATTTCTTTTTCGATACAATTCAATATCATCAGCATTGATTTCTGGTACCACTAAAGGAATATCTTCTTCCATCCTAAAGGCGCTGGAATTATCAATAACAACCGCACCTTTACTTGTCGCTACTTCTGCCCATTTTCTGCTACGATCTTCCCCGGCTACAAAAATTACAATTTGTATATCATCAAAACTTTTTTCATCTACTGCCTTAACCTTGATTTTCTTACCTCGACAAGTTAAATCAACTCCAGCCGATCTGGGTGAAGCTAATAGACGTAAATCATCAAACTTTACATCTGATTTATCTAAAACGGACAGAACTTCTCTCCCCACCACACCAGTGGCTCCTAAAACGGCAATATTCATCATTTTATTAATTCTCCCTTCTCATTGATTAGCGCGATGTGTGCCTTGACCATATATATTCCCTTGGTTCGATCACAAGTTTCACACCACATTAATCGTTATTTTTTTTCATTATCTTCTTGAATCTCTGATGCAATATCGCCAATTCCCTGAGACTCTGATGAAAGTTCCTCTATTAATTCATCATTATCATGATGTTCATGATGATGTTCATGATGGTATTCATGATCAGACTCATAATCATCTTTTAAGGAGAAATCATGTTCCTCCTCGCCTACTATTATAGAAGGCTCTCGATATTTGGCACTAAAAACATATAAAATAGGCCCTGATACGGTATATACTATAAAAGCCAGAAATCCTATTATTTCATATTTAAGGACCAAAATAATTAGAGCGACTACTAACCATACTAAAATATAAAACGGTCGGACATTTTTTAGCTTCAAATCTTTAAAACTTGAATACTTGATGGGACTAACCATCAATAAACCTAATATAGGAGCAGCTAACAGCATAAATACGGTATTAAATCTGTCACTGATAAAAACATCCATTACATCATTTAAAAAAGGTAATGAACCAACCAACCTTATCTCTTTTAACTCGGTAATAAAAACTATAAAAGTAGCTATCACCAAGGCCGCGGTGGGGCTGGGTAATCCAACAAAGTTATTATCTTTTAATTTTTTAGTCTGGACATTAAAACGAGCCAAACGTAAGGCTCCACAAATAAAAAACAAGAAACACAAGGTCCACCCTAACCGTCCATATTGCTTTAATGACATAGTAAACATCAACATTGCCGGAGCGAGGGCAAAAGATATAATATCAGCCATAGAATCATACTGTATACCAAATTCACTGGTTGTTTTGGTAAGTCTAGCTATTCTACCATCCAATAAATCAAAAATAGAGGCAGTAATTATGGCAAAAGCAGCTTGCAGATATCTTCCCTCAAAAGATCTTACTATAGCAAAAAAACCCCAGAAAACATTGGCCGTGGTGAACAAATTAGGAAGGATATAAATCGCCATACCTAATTTCTTCCTGGCTGTTTTAAAAGATTTTTTATTTTTTAGAAGTCGTTTCATCCTTCAATCTACCTATAATTGTTTCACCACCAACAACTTTATTCCCAAGCGCTACGAGAATATCTGTTTCTGAGGGTAGATAAAGATCCACTCGAGAACCAAATCGAATAAGACCAAACAGATCCCCTCTTTTGACCTTTTTCCCTTTTTTTAAATAATTAACAATTCGTCTAGCTATTAAACCCGCTATTTGAACTACAACAATTATTTTCCCCTCCTTATTAACCAACTTAACAGCATGTTGTTCATTATCACGAGAGGCTTTTTCTTTCATAGCCGGTAAAAATTTGCCTTTATTATAAACACTGGCAGTTATTGTTCCTGACACAGGGATTCTATTCACATGAACGTTAAATACCGACATAAAAATGGAAACTCTTGTTCTCTTTTCCTTGGTAAAATAATCATCCATTTGCTCTGAAATATCAATAATTTTACCATCAGCTGGAGAGATAATATCCTGCTCGTCACCGGTTAAAATTCTAGGAGGATTACGAAAGAAAAAAATTGTAAAAATAGTAATAACAGAAAAGAAAATGCCTAAAAAGGAATATTGGGGAAGAAAGAAAAAACATACTACAGTCACCAGCATTCCTGCCGCAATAAATGGATAGCCCTCTTTACAAATTAAACCTCTATTATCCATCATTATCTCTCTTTTCTCTGATTCGTTCGGCCTCAGATCTTTTTATATAATTAATATCGAAGCTGGATGATCCGGTAACACCTTCTTGCAGTCTCTGTTTGTATTTTATGTATGAAAGAGGCAAAGCGGTCTCAAGATTTAAAGGAGCAGATTCCCTTAACAATAATGAATTGGACATTTTTTCACCCCCTAGTGTCAAGTCCTCAAAATCGATACCATATATCGTTTTATTATGACCAGTCAATATTTTCTTTATTTCATCTGGTGCGCTAACCTGATCGTCATATATACGTTTTAATTGATTAAAATTATTACTATTCTGATGAGATTGTGTATCCTTTTTTTCAAATAAAGCCCAATAATATTCGTTTCGGTTAGCGGGTAATACGCTTAGTATTAATCCTTCCGAAATATAACGACTAATTTCATAAGCTTTTACTTCTAAATTAGATAGAGTGACAAACGGTTTATTATATGAACGAGCCAAACCCATAAAAGCTGAGGTTCCTACCCTTATACCCGTAAAAGAACCGGGACCACTCAAAGCGACAAATAAATCTATTTGACATGACGAGGATTGACCATTTTTTTCATTATTTAATGATAGGGATTCTACTTCTATCTGGGAAATTAATTGATTATAGACTTTAAAAAAAATTTCTGAGTGCCTTTTCGACTTTAACCAATGAGATGTCGTCCCCAACACACTGTATTGTTTGGTTTTTTCTGGATTTATCTCACCAACCAAAAATGATAAATAGTCTGAAACTGTGTTAGTAATTGCTATTAGCATCAGTTATCCACCAAATAGACCTCTAAACCAATCAACCATTTGATCACCAAACCGCGCAAAATCTATAAAAAGAGTAAATACCAACAAGGAAATAAGTAACCAAAAACCGATTCCTAAAGCCACACTCAGGACTCGTCTATTTACCGGTCTTCTTAAGACTCCTTCAATTCCAAAAATCACCAGGTACCCTCCATCCAAAACGGGTATAGGTAATAGATTTAATAGAGCCAGATTGAGACTTATAATTGCCATCATATTTAAAAAGTCAGTAAATCCTCTTTTCATTGATTCATTGGCTATCTTAGCTATCATGATGGGGCCACCTAACATTTTTGGAGAAATATCTCCAATTATCAGCTTTACCAACCCTCTGCCCATCATATAAGTAATCTTAACTGTTCTTTCAATCCCCATCACAAAAGAGGAGAAAGGATTTAACACTCTTTTTGTAAAAAATTCCGAGCCACCAAATTCAGAAAAAATAGTAATCCCCATATACCATGAGGAAACTTCCATCCCTAAACGATTTTTTTCTACTTTTTTCTCTTTGGTTATATTTACTAATATCTTCTGGATACCCCTTTGAATAGTAAATTGATGATCAGTTTTGTCATTATCCAATACTAATTCATTTAAAGTTAAGTAAGACTCTACCAATTTACCGTCAGCCCTAATTATACGATCCAAAGGTTTTAATCCCGCTTTATGGGCCGGCGCTCCTTTAGCAACCTCTTTAATAATTACCCCAGCTCTCTCAAAACCGAACACTTCTTCAATATTGTTGGCATGATTAAGATGTTTATTATAGTTAAGAAGTTTACTAGAGATCAAATCAGCTGGAATTACATATCTCTTGACCTTTTTTTCATTTTTTCTTTGTTTCTTCCCACTATTAGGAACCTTTACATTGCTATTAGTAGCTTTTTCATTGTTATTAACGATTACAGTGCTACTTTGAGATTCAGTTTCAATATCTAAATCTTTCCCCTTCTGAGCGATTATTTGCCTTTCTAGTTCGTCAAGTAAATCAGCATAAAACTCAACCTTTTTATTATTAATAGAAGTTATTTTATCACCTGAGGAAATTCCCACCTTGGCAAATAAACCGTTTATATCGGTAATCCAAATCCTCGAAATTGGTCTTTCGGAACTTACACCAACTACACCCTTTTTAATAGGACTTCCTAAATAATCTTTGTCCTCAACTAAACGTGGGGAAACAGTGAGTGTTAAGGGCTTCTCAACTCCCTTTCTTAACACAGAAAAAGCCAGTTTTTTTTCTGGATTGTAAAAAACTTTGTTAACAAAATCTTCCCAACTATCAAATTGATCCTCACCAGAAGATAAAATTGTATCACCTGGTTTAAATCCAGCCTGATAAGCGGGTCCGTCTTTCAGGACATGGCCAATCTTGGGTTTAACTGTTGGAATTCCATACATAATAATGATTTGAAATAAAAAAA
>CAZJDM010000236.1:0-5130 GCA_964544765.1 uncultured bacterium | reverse complement strand
AATAACAGGTCTAATAAGGGAACAACACCAAAACTTCTTCCTTTATTAGGTCCTGACAAAACCACATCTAAAAGCTGAATTCGCATTAAAATTTAATACCAACTAATGCTCTACCACGTGCTGCCAAAATTTTAGTTTTCTTATATTCAGCGTGTGATGCATATCCTTTTGTATTGATTAGATGAGATTTGTGATCAGTAATCTGGAGTTCATAAGGATAAAAAAACCTTTTCTCCTTGGAAATATTATCCAAATCAATCTCCTCTACCAATTCTTTGGATAATAATAAATCTTTTTTTAGCTTATTTTCAATTTTGTCTTTGATTTTTTTTACTTTGTCATAAAAAGGGTTAGGATATTTTATTAGCTGTCTACAGGTCAAATGAAGAGCCCTATAAAAATCACTAGTATGTACATTATATTCAGAAGGATCTTTTGAAGGAGTATAGTCAATTTGCTCCAATCTCTGATAAAAAGAGTTAAAATTTGATTCATTTTGTAATTCACTTAAAATGTTTTCAAAAGAAGGCTTAACTCGTCCAATATCAATTAGAGTATTTCTTGTGCGTGTGTGGTGTATATTATATAAACTAATAATATTATGCTCTCTTAAAAATTGAAGAGCGGCTAAAATATCGCACTTTCTTCTAGTTACGATTCTTACTCCTAAATGATCATAAATATCTTTAATCGAAACCTTCTGTCGACATAGTAATTTCATGACAATTGAGTCAAAAGACTTAATCATCTTTACATTAAAACTATAAAGAGGAATTTTATACTTTCCCTTTCCTAAAAAAAGACGGCTACTATCATCTACAAAGATGTGTTCATCAAAACGGTCGAATATTTGCTGTCTAATTAAGGCAAAATTATCATATGGCCTAGTATTATAAATATGAGTTATTATGTGCATAACCCGCAATATAGAACAGGCCCATTTTTGTAAAAAATTTTCAGCATCACGATTATTACTAGCTAGTAAAATTAAATCTGTAACACATTCAGGTTCTTTTATTTCTTTAGGTATTTCTAATTGTTGAGGATTAAATTCAGGTATAAGAAAATGATTTTGAATAAAAGAAATAGCTTTATTGTGAATTTCTCTAACTTCAGAAAGATCATCGCTATCATTTATATTATATCCATAATGATTTGATAAAAACTCTTTGACCTGCTCTTTTGAAGAAATACATAAGGAAGGAAATTTTAAAGAAGATCCTCCTTCAAATGTTATTTTTAACAAATCCCATGGAATATGATAATACTTCTTAATAAAATTATTTTCCTTATTTTGTATTACATCATTCATCAAAATATCTCCAGGAAATCCTGTTCTTTAGAGCGGGGTAGCTGACGTAAGTCCTCCCCAACTCAGGAATTTTTTTCTATCACCTTTCACTCTTCAGGTCGAGGCTAAATTAACTATAAGTCTTCTTTGGTATAGCTTAAAGAACACGGTACTCTAACAATAAACCTATAATTTGTATAGTGATTATTAAATGTTTTTTATATGTTCGTTAATAATAGAACTTTTTGATTGATTCAATTAAGTAAAAAATTATAGTATTCACTGGTTTTTTGGTAGTTATTTCAAAATCCAAAAGGAGCTTATATAATGTTAACTTTCTTACGGAAGCAAAAACAATCTATTATAATGTACGTAATGTTATTTGCGGCCCTCTTAAGCATGGCTTTCTTCGGTCTATTTAACTTAAATACTGGAAAAGTTAGTGGTCTTTTAGCCAAAGTAGGAGATTATTCCATTTCCATGCGCGATTTTAAACGGGTATATCAGCAACAAGAATGGCGATACAAACAGTACTTTAAAGATAAGTTTAATGAAAACTATCGTAATATGCTGTTGTCCAGAGTACAAAGTCAGCTTGTTTATTCTTTAGTACAAAGAATTGAGGCAGACCGTATTGGTCTTGGAGTGAGTGAAAAAGAAGTTAAAAGCGAAATAAAAGAAATTCCCTTCTTTGTTAATAATGGTAAATTCGATTTTAATAAATTCAGTGATTATTTAAGAAGAGAAGGATATAGTGAATCTTCCTTTTTAGATCATATGCATGCCACTATGCTCAATCAAAAATTTGAATCTATTTTGTCAGAAAATATTTTTATTTCGGAAAACGATGCTTTTTTAGCTTATAAAATGGAAAACGACAAAGTAAATGTAAGATTTGTTTCTATTGATGCTAACCAACTTCCTTATACCCCAACCGAAAAAGAAAAAAAAGACTTCTTGAAAGACGGGGAAGAAAAGGTCCAAAGATACTATGACAGTCATAAACTGCAATATAATGAAGAAAAGAAAGTTAAGGCTAGTCATATTTTAATTGCTTATAAAGGCTCACAACGCGCCGCCAAAGAAATTACGCGCACTAAAGAAGAAGCCAAGAAAAAAGCAGAAGAAATTCTTATTGAAGTAAAAAAGAAATCATCAGACTTTGTTAAATTAGCCAATAAATATACTGATGAAGCTAGTGGAAAGAAAAAAGGAGGTGATTTAGGGTTTTTCAGCCAAAAAGACATGGTCAAGCCATTTTCTGATGCGGCTTTTAAACTTAAAAAAGGAGGAATTAGCTCCGTAGTTGAAACGCCTTTTGGTTTTCATATTATTAAGGTTACAGATATTAAAAAAGCTGTAACCAAATCCTATTCTAGTGTCAAAAGGGAAATAATTGATCAATTAATTTTTGATGAGAAGAAAGATAAATTAGCATTTGATCTAGCAACTGACTTAATTGCCAAACTAAACAAGAAAGAAAAGGTAGAAAAACTACTTAAAAAGAATCAGCTTAAAACACAAGAAACAGGCTTGTTTACAGTAAACGAATATTATGTTAAGGGCCTAGGATCCGAAGATTCATTAAAAGAAGCTGCCTTTAGCTTAAAGAAAAAAGATCAAGTCTACTCTAAACCATTACGATTACAAGGGAAGTATTATGTCCTTCAACTAATAGAGAAGACCCTTATTAAAAAGGAAGGTTTTCAAAAAGAAAAAGATAATTTCATTCAGAAATTGACCACTGAGAGAATAGGACATATTAATTCCAAATTACGCAACGGACTCATGGATCAGTATAAAGATCGAATTGTAATTTATAAAACGGTTGGTGGTAATAGTAATAAGAACAATCAACAAAAGAAATAATAAAAAAAACGCGTCACGAGCGGCTTTATTCTCATGACGCGTTGAGTTAGGTAAAATTATTATGTAATATTATCTATAATTACAGTTCCTTTAAAAAGAACCGCCAATTCTAAAACGAATTCCCCAATTCATTCCGCTTTGACCCATAGGTGGACCATAAGGTGCCATAGTAGGACCATAAGGAACCGGCATACATGAACCTCCACCCCAAAAAGCTCCGTTTCCACATCCACCACCAACCATAGGGGGGGCATAATAATTATCCTGCACAGGAGGGACGTAAGTGGGAAGAGGTTCAATATAAATAGGTTGCTCACATGGTGGATATCTAGGAACACATCCATTATAATGATTAAAACAACTGACATTGGGGCCTGGGTTATAAGGCATAAATTGGTTTACACAAAGACCAGCCGCAACATACCGCCTGAATTGCTCCATAAACTCAAGTCGAATCTGATTTAAATATACATTGGCACTGTGCTCTTCATTATAATTTTGAACATCAACTATTTGGCCATTAATACGAACCGTTCTAGTTGTTTGAATCGTAGCTCTTAATCTATGCATTCCTCCGGCTTGATAGAAAGAATTAAAATAATCTTCCGGCGACATCGTACAAATTAAACCTCGGGGGTTTGAATGGTAAAATTCATCAAAAAATCTTGCCCCTGATAGACCTGCTTGATTCATAACCTGTGGGTATTGTGGGACTCCACAACGAGGATCACCAGCTTGACAATAACCATTTATTCTAGCAAAATCATTTCCAAAAGATTGATTGAAAGCTAAGTTACCATGAATCATCCCTGTTCCATTGCCAAATGGTTGATGCATAGACAAACCAGCGTTAAATTGACCCTGATATGGCGTTGCATTGAAGCTTGCACCAGCATTAGTTGGATAACTGCCGCTAACAAGATTTGCACCACTTGATGGATGTGTCATCATTAAGCTGGCATACTTACCTAGATCAATTGACACAGTCTCAGACTGATCTAGCATAGTTAGTTGAGGTTTTGATTCATCATCTTCTGCACCATCTTGAGACTTGACGGGTAAATTTAGACTATCATGCGTAGTACGAGATAGATCACTTTGATTTGACGTATCCGTCACAGGTGTCTTTTTCTTATTCTTTTCTGAGTCATTAACAGACTTACTATTAGTACGACAAGCACTTAGTACTAATAAAACTGTTAATAATAAATATAACTTTTTCATTATATCCTCCAAATTTATCAATTTATTCTATGATTCCCTATTTTCTTAAATGGGACAGACTTCCCTTTCTACTCGAGCACTAGGTGTGCAATTGGTATGCCATCTGAATAAAGGGTGTAATTCTTTGATATTACAAATATAAATCAAGAAGGTTTAAAAGGGGTCATTTTGATTGTATTTTTTTTTTATATCTAGTGTATAAATACTAAACACTTTCTCTCGTACATGCATATAGATTGCGTCTACCCTGTTTGTATTTCATACAATATTGATAATTTAAGAAGCAAATGATATTATAGCTATAATTCAATTCTTCAATACATGAAAAATACGATTAGAACGGAGCACAATATGAGAAAAAACATATTAATTATCACATCATGCCTTGTTTTATTATTTATTCTTTCTTGCCGAGAAGATGAAAAGCCTGATTCGGTCCCAGGAACACCCGCAAATAAAACTTTACAGGATATATTTGCTAAAGCAGCATTGGAATTTCAAGTTAATAAACAAGTCCTATTGGCAGTAGCTAAATATGAAAGCAATTTTGATCCTGTTTCTAACACTGGCCTATCAACTCCTGCTGTTGTTTTACGAGGGCATGGTTTAATGAATTTAACTAGAGAAATGAATAAAGAAGCAGGATCTTTATCCAATGAAGATAACCTAAGATCATACGCTAAATTATTAAAAGAGGAGTCAAAACGTACAGATCCACAAAATATTCAAGATTGGGTCAGAGTAGC
>CAZJDM010000235.1:0-5170 GCA_964544765.1 uncultured bacterium | reverse complement strand
AATTTTTGTTTATGAACTTTTACACTGTTGAATATTTTACACTCTGAATTGCTGATTATTTAACTCTAAGTTGACAAATTATGATTTTTTGTCTAACTTTTTAATGGGATTTTTTTAAATTTAGGTGTATTAATTTCCAGTTGGAAAGAGGGCAGACCCTCTGAAAGGAGATCATAATGGCCATCTTCTTAGGCATAGTTTTACCAACAATCACACTCATCGTTTTTATTTGGGGTATGATTTATCGAATTAATGTTTGGTTCAAATTACCAGCACCCAAAATGACATTAACTCCCGCACCATCTCCTGGATTCCCCAGGTTCCTTGAGATGTTAAAAGAAGTGTTTTTATTTAAGAGTCTTTTTAAGGGAGATAAAAACCTTTGGCTCTGGAGCTGGATTTTTCATATTATGTTAGTTTTAATTTTTGTCGGCCATTTTCGGGTCTTTTCCTGGTTACCTGACCAAATGCTTGCTGCCATGGGAATGACTCCTGACGGGATCAACAACATGTCAGGACTTTTAGGTGGTGGAGCCGGTATTTTCATTTTCGTAGCTACTCTTATTCTTTTTATTAGAAGACTTGTATTACAGAGAGTTCGTGAAGTATCATCATTCGACGATCATTTTGCTGTACTGCTTATTCTTATGATACTACTAACTGGTGACGCGATGCGGTTTATCTCTCATTTCGACTTAGCTCAAACTCGTGATTATTTTTATGGTCTGGTAACTTTTTCCGCAAATAGCTTACCGGAAGATGTTTGGTTTAGACTGCACTATTTCTTTGGTCTGTTACTCATTATGTATATGCCTTTTAGCAAGATTCTCCATTTTGGCGGAATATTTTTTAGCGAAGCTTTAATTCATAAACATTAAACATGGAGTTCAAACATGAGTACCAATGAAGGAAATATAAAAGAGACAGTTATCAATGATGTAAATGCTATCAAAAATGGGCCTTTACCACTTCGTTTGTATACAGAAATATGCGCAAAATGCGGTACCTGCGCCAAAGTATGTCCGGTGTATTACGGCAAAGAAGATAAACCTCTCAATCCATCTGTCCGATCAGATCTAATCCGCAAATTATATAAACGGCACAATACCTTAAGTGGTAAACTGTCTTCAAAGATCTGCGGAGACGACTTCAAAGAAGAAGATATAAAAAAATGGGCCCAAAACTTTTATGAGTGTACAGGGTGCAGAAGATGCGCTACTTACTGCCCCTTTGGAATTGATAATTCTGTAATTACGCGTAAAGGAAGAGCCATTGTTGATAAATTAGGATTTACTCCCGAAACCATGAGAAAAGTGGTTCAGATCTCCTTAGATACAGGTAACACTGACGGTGCCAATCCAGAGGCTCTTAAGTCTTCTGTTAACTTTCTGGAAGAAGAAATGGAAGAAGAACATGGAGAAAAAATAAAAATACCAGTGGATGTAGTTGGAGCCGAGTATTTTTATGTTCCTCCTTCGGGTGATGTCTTGGTAAATTACGAGGCCACCACCGGAATTGCTAAGGTTTTTCATGTTCTGGGTATGGGCGACAAATGGACCATGAGTTCCCGCTGTTTTGATGGAGCCAATTATGGTCTTTTTACTGGTAATGATGCTGATATGAAGGAAGATAATAAACGCTATGTCGATGAGGCCAAAAGACTTGGTTGTAAAACTCTTTTGATGGGCGAATGCGGTCACGCTTACCGGGTAATGAAAATCATGATGGAAAAAGCCAAATGGTGGGGCGACCTGCCTTTCAATATTACCAATATGTTGATTTGGACATCTGATCTTATCAAGGCTGGCAAACTTCAATTTGATAAATCAAAAAATACTCAACCTGTAACATATCATGATCCATGTAATTTTGGACGATCTTGTGGTATCATAGAAGAACCCCGTGTTATACTAAAAGCTACCTGCCAGGATTTTCGCGAAATGTATCCCAATAGAGGTGAAAATTGGTGCTGTGGTGGAGGTGGCGGCCTTTCCGCTATGGATGATATTATCGACTTTCGCATGAATGTTTCGGGCACCAAGAAACTGGAGCAAATTCGTAAAACAGGTGCCAAATATGTAGCTACAGCATGTTCAAATTGCAAACGACAACTGACTCAGCTCCTGGAACATCATAAAATGGATATTGCTATTGGTGGTGTTCATGACATGTTATCGCGTTCTATATTGATAAACGGTAAAGCCGCGGTCCATGAAGATGACGCCGCGTAAATAACCCAATATTTTTTTAATTAAATTTTATAAACAACCCCTTGTTTTTTAATTAATTAAAATGACCATTTGTTAGTTCCTGCTATTTTATTGTCATATTGAATACAACACTTTGTTGTATTACAATCCAGCAAAGTGGTGTATTCAATTTGTTCTTTAATCAATTTGTTTATAATTATTGTATATATAATAAACCTTGTTCTAGATTAAACATCTAATTATAAGGATAAAGTTCCTTTTATCCTCAATCCTAGTTCACTGGTGCCATTATTGGCTCATTTATTGCATTTGCATTTGTAAGTAACGCGATAAAAATGATAAGTCTTCAGTCATTAGTAAAAAAGTTTCTGAAGATTTAAAACTAAAGATCAAGAATACAAGGAAATAAGACATGTCACAGACTTTTTTTAGGATTATGATGATTTTTTTTATAATTGGAGTTTCTTCAAAAGCATTTGCCCAGAAATTCTTATTTTATAATTTAACGCCGGACCAGGACCTCAGAATATTTCATATTCAAGTATCATTACCTGATGCCGGCATAATTGATAGTGAGATGACACCAAAACCCGACAACCCGGTGTGGGAAACATTTCGATCACGCCTGGTAAGCAAATACTGAGATTTCCATATGAAGTAGATTTTAAGGACATCTTCTGGTCTAATGAACCGCCTAAATTAATAAATGCTAGTCGTCCTGATAGGTTTGTCACTTTAACCATGATTAGGTCGTATAATGATAGGGGAATACAGCTACTCTCAAATTCGCAGAGAGTAGAAACTTATTTTCCTGAATTGGAAAGAGACTATACATTACCTAATAATATTGCTAGAGACTACGTCGGTTTATCCGGCGTCCAAGTTTTTTATCGTGAATCAGCCAAAAAAATATTCTTGGTGCAAATGACTGGATCTGCAGACAACCTTAAAACCACAGTTTTTTTTGGAAATCCACAGTCTTTAAATAGGATAAAGGTAAATAGAGTATCTGTATACGATCCAAAAATGGATTCCGAGCAACCTCATTCAGAGCGAATTTTAATTGAAACAGATCTATTCTCAATCATTTTACCGAAGATAGCTGATATAAGCACAGCAATACAACTTGTTGGACCGCCAACTGAGAATAAACCAAGACATGCTGAGCCTTTAGTAAGGATTCGTTTAGAAGATCCTAGTTCTTTACAAATTCTTCCCTCTGATTCTACTAATATTGTTAGATATATAAATACAGCGCTGAGCGATACATCATGCCGTATTTTGAATGGTGACCGGTACCATTAAATTGAGTTGAGACTTTTAAAAGTTTACCTATAATAAAAATAAATTATTCCAATGATTAATTTAGGTTATTGCACAAGTCATTTTTGAAAAAAGTGAATTTTAATTAAAAATTTTCACTTATAAAGTAGACAACATTATAATGCTTAGATATAGTATTTGCTGAAATAATAAGATTTTCTAATTTTGAGTCTTATTGGACTGTTATTATTTTTTGTCTTGTTAGACAGGGAGGGTTTAACTATGCCGAGCTATGTTATCGCAGAAAAATGTGACGGGTGTAAGGCCCTAGATAAAACAGCTTGCCAGCACATATGTCCTAACGACCTTATGGTGCTCGACAAGGAAACAAATAAGGCATACAATCGGGATGTTTCAATGTGTTGGGAATGCTACAATTGTGTAAAAATTTGTCAGCCTCAAGCAGTTGAAGTCCGAGGTTACGCGGATTTTGTACCGTTGGGAGCACAAGTTACTCCTTTGAGAAGTTCTGACTCCATTATGTGGACTGTCAAATTCCGTAGTGGACAAGTAAAAAGATTTAAGTTCCCTATACGATCTATTGCTGAAGGAACCGCTGATCCTAATGGTGGATATGCTACCCACGATGATCTTAATAATCACCTATTATATTCTGAGCCAGAAGCCAGTGGTTTACCCAAATTACCAGTAGTAGGGAACAGATAGACTTTGAAGAAAAAATTTTTACATATTAAATGGAGGTTTTATAATGGCTGATTTTGAAACCGTTGAGGTAACCACCGACTTACTTATACTTGGTGGTGGTATGGCTGCCTGCGGTGCTGCTGTTGAAGCTGCATACTGGGCAAAAAAACAAGGACTGAAAGTAACATTGGTTGATAAAGCTTCATTAGAAAGAAGTGGAGCCGTAGCCATGGGACTATCCGCCATCAACCAATACGTAGGATTAAGAGATGGCGAAAATACTTTAGAAGATTATATCAGGTACGTACGTAATGACTTAATGGGTATTACCAGAGAAGACTTAGTGGCAAATATCGCCAGACACGTTGATTCTTCGGTCCATCTTTTTGAAAAATGGGGCCTACCTATTTGGTTAGATAAAGATGGCAAATATGTACATGAAGGTCGATGGCAGTTAATGATCAACGGTGAATCATACAAAGTTGTTGTAGCTGAAGCCGCCAAAAACGCGCTAAATCCAGATGATATTTATGAACGAATTTTTATCACCGCTCCTTTAATGGACGGTAATCGCTGCGCGGGCGCTATTGGTTTCAGCACCAGAGAAGATAAATTTTACGTATTCAAAGCTAAAGCAACTATCGTTGCTATGGGTGGTGCGGTTCACGTTTTTAAACCACGTTCCAGTGGAGAAGGACTTGGTCGCGCATGGTATCCACCATGGAATTCTGGATCAAGTGCTTATTTCACTATCCAAGCTGGCGCAGAAATGACTTGTCAGGAAGTGCGTTTCATTCCAGTACGTTTCAAAGACGCTTATGGTCCAGTAGGAGCATGGTTCTTATTATTCAAGTCTCGTGCTACTAATGGTCTAGGTGAAAACTACATGCAAACCAGAGCAGGCGAACTTGAAAACTGGCAACCTTATGGTAAGGTAAAACCGGTTCCCGCTAACCTTCGAAACTATCTAATGATGTTAGATGTAATGGAAG
>CAZJDM010000234.1:0-5235 GCA_964544765.1 uncultured bacterium | reverse complement strand
TCTATGATTCTAAACTTAAATATCAGGTTTCATCAATAATATCATATGGTAAGTATGATTTTATGCCCCTTAAGGAGATTGATTTATTAAATAAGATATTCAAGAATATTAAAAAGCGTATTATATATATATCGGATAATTCGGATAATAAGGATCGCAAGTTAGAAAATCATAACCTTAAGCTTTCAACTTTTAGAATGAAGCATAAGCGAAAAGGAGCCAACCATAATGTTCTTCCCTTAAAAGAATACAATGAAAACTATGCTTTTTATATTTGGGAGAGAGCTAAATTATAACTATTAACAAGACGTGATGAAGCACGAGAATAGTGTTGATTAATTTTTTGGTAGTTAGTATATATGTGCTTGATCATAGTGGGTTTTCAAAGATCAAAATTAGGTAGAGTAAAGCAAAGTAATACAAATTAAATTATAGTGTAGTATAGCAAAGACAAGGGTTTAAATACATGAAAATTGCTTTTGTGGTCAGTGGAAAATCACCAATTACACTTCCAGGTGGTTTAGGAGCGTATGCCTATAATACCGCTAAGATACTTAATTCAAGCGGATATACTGTTTACGTTATTGGTTTTAGTCATAAAGAAGAAACTATTGTTGAAGACTTTGCCAATATTATTCATGTAAAGACACCTTTTAACAAATTGGCCGGTCTAGGAATGTTTTTTATGATTTCTTCGTTTGTAAAAAAAATGAAAGAAATTGTAGAAAATGAAAAAGCCAGTGAAATCATTGTATACAGCGCTGCACTATGGGGTACCGCTGGTATAAAATTAAAAAAGGAATTATCTAAGAAGAAAATTAACGTAAGGACCATTGTAGGTTATTTTACCACCTATCAACATGAATATAAGGGGCACTTAAATGGAGCGCTTTGGCAAGACTATGGTATTAAACCCTATTTACTCATCTTAGGAATATACTATTTTGCTAAACTCTTTTATAAACCAATTGAACATCGAATGCTAAAGAAAACAGACGTCGTTGCGATCCATTATGAATCAACTAGAAAGATTTTACTTGAGGAGATTAAAGGACTAGACCCAAATAGAGTTGTAAAGTTCCCTTACTATATTGATATTTATACTAGAGAGTCTGACGTCGATTTTACATCTGATTGCTTAACAGATCCAAATGTTCCTACGGTGTCTGTGATTTGTCGACAAGATCCTAGAAAAGGCATTAACACCTTTTTAAAAGCCGTTAAGATACTTAAGGAGAGAAATATATCTTTTAACTGTGTTATTGCGGGTAGTGGTATTTTTCTTAAGCATCATAAAAAACTTGCAAATAAATTGGGCCTTATGAATGAAATAAAATTTTTGGGCTTTGTTAAGTCTGTAAATAATGTTCTGAATTATACGGATATTTATGTATTACCTTCAATTGAAGAGGGAAGTGGAGCCATATCTTTATTAGAGGCCATGAAAAAGGGAGTTGCGATTGTAACAACTTTATGTGATGGAATCCCAGAAGATTTCATCCAAAATAAAACAGGAGTTTTGGTCGAGATGAATGATCAAAATGCAATGGCTGACGCATTAGAGCGGTTGATCAAAGATGCAAGCTTTAGACAGCAATTAGCAAATAATGTTAAAGAAGATTATAGAAATAGATTTACCTTTGAAAAAATGAAAGTAGGAATGAATCAATTATTGAGCAATTTATCAACTAACCCGCTTTGAAACGCGGTTTCTATTTTAGCGAGATATTTTGATGAAACCTCCTCGATACCTTTTGCGCGAATACTCCTTAACCCAATTATTACGAACTATTCCGGTCGGAAATTTCTTAGAAGTTGGTTTTGGAAGTGGCCAAATGCTACTCACTCTCAGTAAAATGGGATACATGGGTTCTGGCTATGATTTTTCGACAAAAGCTCATCAAGAAGCAAAACAATTATTGGCAAAATGTGATCATGTGAATATTACATTACTTTCAGAGTTAGATACTGAAAAACAATATGATTCAATTCTTTTCTTTGAAGTAATAGGTTATTTTAAAGATCCGGTAAAAGAATTACTAGATTATAAGAAGATATTAAAGAGTAATGGTAAGGTAATTTTTTCTTTCACAAATAAAAATTCAGCTGGTTTTGCCGAAAAAGCAACGGGAGCAATGAACTGTTTCACTAGAGAAGAAATAATTAAGATATTAGAAAGGGCCAATTTCAAAGTAGAATTGATTTGGAACTATGGTTTTCCTCTTTCCAACATCTTAAAACCATTTTTGAATTTTTTTCATTTTTTAAGAGTCAAAAGGAGTGAAAGGAGTAAGAGTGGCAAAAGAAGTAAAAAAGATATCAGAGTTAAAACTCATAAAAAGATTGATCATCATCATAATGTAAGGGTAGAGGATGTTAAAAAAAGCGGATTGGCACATAATTTCTTATTAATTAAAATAATATCATTTTTTCTTAATCCAATAACTATCTATCCCTTTGCCAAGATACAAACATATTTTAAAAATACTGATCTAGGAAATGGTTACTTAGTTGTAGCAAAGTCTTGAATCGAACTTTTCCAAGGAATTCTATTAAAAATAAAAGTGATTACAAGTGTCACCAAATCCCCAATTACGGTCCATAGACGAGCTAAAATCGAGGTTAGTATTGCGACTTCTAAAGGCATTACAGCTTGTAGAAGTAAAACCATTATGCCTTCTCGTACTCCTAAACCACTGGGAGCAAAGAGAGCAATAATACCTATTGATCCCGCTAGATTGATCACTCCTATTAGATATAATACACTTCCGGGATTTAAAGATGTGATGGAGCTAACAACTAAGTAATAACCGAATCCTTCGATAAGGCAAGGTATTAAATAAAGGATTGATAACCATATAATATCCTTGGTAGGAAGGAAATATTCTTTGGGTAAAGGATCTCTTTTGAAAATTTTAAGGGCCAGCTTTAATGGATAATAAAAGCCCTTACTAAACAGAACAATGTTGGAAATAATGATAAATGTTCCACTTAAATATATGTATAAACTATGCCCTTGCGTGTAAAGATATGAAGATACTCCTAGTAACCCGAGAGATAATCCCGCGTTAATAATGAATATGTTCTCATAAAGGGAACTTGTTATTGAATTTTTATATCCTATACCTTCTTCTTTGGCCAGATAAGCTTTTCCCAAAATTAACCCAATTTTACCAGGCACGTATCTGGCGAAAAAGGAATAAATGTTTATAGTTACAGCGCGAAAAGAGCGCATGTTGGAGGAGGGATCTAATTTCTTCAAAACCTGGTTCCAAAGAAGGCCAAAGAATATATGCATAGAAATATAGAAGAAAAAAGAAAAAGTCATCAATGTTGGGGAGAAAGTGAATTTATAATCAGCTAATTGATCCCAGGATTCATGTAGTCTTTTAAAAAGAAAGAAGAAGATCAGACCAATTACCAAGAAAATGAGTAATGATTTTATAAATTTTGTCCAATTTATATTCTTCATTTACCTATTTTCTTTCAATTCGCCAATAATTTGACAAACTCTTTTAATTTCCTCTTTTGATAAAGCTAAACCACTTGGCAAATAACAACCATTTTCCGTAACGTATGTTGCGTTAGGAAAAGTTGCGTTGGAATCGATCAAATGACTTAATACCGGCTGCATTTGAGGAGGATAAAAGAAGTCTCGTGTATCGACCCCTCTTTCTCTTAGCTTTGTTCTAAATTGGTCCTTATCAATGCCGAAATAATCCTTATCAATCAAGATGCCATACATCCAAAATACATTATTTATCAATGGCTTTGTAATAGGCAGCCTAATTCCGGGATATTTTTTTAGCTCTTGGTTATATAAATTGGCCATTTCAATTTTTTGTTGGATATAGGTATCTATGTTTTGTAATTCTCCCAAGCCAATAGCAGCCTGAACGTTAGTTATACGAAAGTTATAGCCGATATCATCATGGATAAAACGTTTTTCTTCTGAATGACATAAATCTCTAAAACGTCTTAGTCTTTTTGCTAAAACATCATCATTTGTTACGACCAAACCCCCTTCGCCGGCAGCGATAATTTTATTAGCGTAAAAACTAAAACAACTTAAATCTCCCATGGAACCACATAAATTACCTTTATATCTTCCACCATGTGCTTGAGCCGCGTCTTCAATGATTTTCAAATTATGTTTATTGGCGATTGCAGTTATTGTATCCATTTCACAGGCATGGCCAAATATATGAACAGGTATAATAGCCTTTGTTTTGGAGGAAATCTTTTCCTCGATTTTTTCTGGATCAATATTAAAATTATCCAAATCGCAATCAACAAATATAGGTTTTGCTCCGGTATACATAACAGCAAAAATAGTTGCCATCATAGTAAAAGCAGGAACGATTACCTCGTCACCTTTCTTAATTCCTAAAGCTAACAAACTACAATGTAAAGCCGCTGTTCCACTGGAAACAGCTACCCCATGTTTAAGCCCCAGATATTCTGCAAAAGCCTGCTCAAATTTTGGCACATAGGGTCCTGCCGAAGATAACCAACCCGTTTCTAAACATTCTTTGGCATATGCGATTGCTTCTTTAGATACGACAGGAACATTTACTGGAATAAAACTAGTCTTTAAATCTTTTTGCATATTTGTCTCCCGGGTATGGCCCTTGTTTGACCTCGATGATACGAACGTCTTCTTTTACTTCAAAAGCATGACCTCCCGCTATAGTCAATAAAAAATCGCCTTTACATAAAGCTGTTTCATAAATAGGAAACCATTCATTGTCAAAAATAGTTGTTTTTAAGATTCCTTCCTCAATGTAGAGAAATTCTTGAGTTGTATTAACTTTATAGTGAAAGTCGTTGTGGATATGGGGCCTAAATTTGTACCCTTGTTTTCTATCAATTAAGCCTAGTTGAAGTGGATATTCCTCAGGTGTTAAAAATTTTACTTCATCATCGATCTTTAAGGAGTGACGGAAGATAAGGGCAAAAATCTGTCCTTTTGATTCGACTTTTTCAATATTCATTAAAATATCCTCAAAATTATTTTAATTAGTTCTATTAATCATTATATCTTTATTAATTATATCAGGATGTTTATGTGAAAAATTTATTATGAATGCAACTATCATCCTGAATAGGATAAAAATAATAAACATTTTTTGATATATAATTCAATTGAATATTTTTTTGAGGAAGGTCATCCAAAAGCTACTTAATACTATAAACAGTGGACCGACCCCCACCGATTTTCTTTATATGGCCCAG
>CAZJDM010000233.1:1181-5307 GCA_964544765.1 uncultured bacterium | reverse complement strand
CCCTGTCCATCTACAAGGGTATACCTTAAGGAGAAATCCTGAGCCATTCGTACTAAAGCCTCATATACAGCTGTATCTCCATGGGGATGATATTTACCTAAAACTTCTCCAATAACCCTAGCAGATTTCTTATAAGCCTTATTATATGTATTACCCATTCCGTGCATGGCATACAAAATACGTCGATGAACAGGTTTTAATCCATCTCTAACATCTGGCAAGGCTCTCTGAACAATAACACTCATAGAATAGTCAAGGAACGATGATTTCATCTCATCAATAATGTCTATTCCTTGAACATCTTTATTGTCAGTAACAGTATCCATTTATGTATCCTCTACTTACAGAAGTAAATTTTAAATATCTAAATTTTTCACTGATAACGCGTTATTTTGAATAAAATCCCGCCTAGGTTCAACCTGATCCCCCATTAACATGGTAAAAACTCTATCTGTCTCAACCATATCATCAACACTGACTTTTAAAAGAGATCTTACCTCTGGATCCATAGTCGTGTTCCATAATTGATCCGGATTCATTTCTCCTAACCCTTTATATCGTTGAATATACACCCCTTTTTTAGCATATTGAATTACAATGTCTTGCAGCTCAATAATGTCATAAACTTTTTTCTCAGGGGTATCTTTAAACCTGTAATAAAATTCACCTTCTCCAAGTTTATCCAGCTGGTCACTTATTTTACTTAAGTGTTCAAATTCAGGTGAGGAAACAAATTGATCATCCAAAACGGTTTCCCCTCTGCTATTACTAATAGAAATATTAAAGCGGCAAAAATAATTATTGTGTTCTTCGTCAAAATTTACTTCATAAGATACTGAATCATTCTCTTTTAAAATTGGCTCCATATAACTCTTAGCACCTTCACAAGCTTGTTCTATCAGGACTTTATCAGTAAAATTATCTGGTTGAATTTTAATGGTTCTAATAAAATAGTGAAGCAGATCTTTATTTTTCTTAATAGCAATCTTATCTAATGATTCCTTATAATCAATTATCTTATAAATAAGAGGTATAATCGATTCTACATCTATAGTTCCCTTATCATTACGAACCTGTATATTTTGACATCCTGTTTCAATTAAAAATTTGGTTAATGATTGATCGTTTTTTATATACTTTTCAAATTTGCCCTTTTTGTACTTATAGAGAGGAGGTTGAGCAATATATAAATAACCTCTTTCAACAATTTCCGTCATTTGCCTATAAAAAAAGGTTAATAACAGTGTTCTTATATGAGCCCCATCAACATCGGCATCGGTCATAATAATTATTTTATGATAACGAAGCTTAGATACGTTAAAATCCTCACTGCCAATACCTGTACCTAGGGCTTTAATCAATAATTTTATTTCTTGAGAGCTTAGCATTCGATCATATCTGGCCTTTTCCACATTTAAAATCTTACCTCTTAAGGGTAAAATTGCCTGATATTTCCGGTTTCTACCTTGTTTAGCTGAGCCTCCTGCGGAATCTCCTTCAACTAAGTACAGTTCACATAAAGAAGGGTCTTTTTCTTGGCAATCAGCCATCTTCCCCGGCAATCCTGCCAAATCTAGGGCTCCCTTTCTTCTGGTAATTTCCCTGGCTTTTCTAGCAGCTATTCTAGCAGCTGAGGCATCAATCATTTTACTTAAAAGCTTTTTGGCTATAGCGGGGTTCTCTTCTAAAAAGCTACTTAGGGATTCATTCAACAGATTTTCAACAACGCCTTTTACAAAAGAATTACCTAACTTTGTTTTGGTTTGACCTTCAAATTGAGGATCACCAATTTTTACATGAATTACTGAAGTGAGACCTTCTTTAATATCATCACCAGACAAGCTCTCTTTTAAATTCCTTTTCATATATTTATTGGCATACCCATTAAACGATCTGGTTAAAGCACTCTTAAGTCCTGTTAAATGAGTTCCTCCTTCTATTGTGTTTATACAATTAACAAAAGAAAAAACAATGTCACTATATGAATCGTTCCATTGAAGAGCTATTTCTACTGATACATCTGACTTTTCTGTGCATATATAGATGGGATTAGTCAGTAATACATTTTTATTTTGATTTAAATGCATTATAAAAGAATTTATTCCACCTTCATAATAAAATTCTGCCTGTTTATTATAACGATCATCTTCAACTTTGATTGTTATACCTTTATTAAGAAAAGCTAGTTCTCTAAATCTGGAACATAAAGTTTCATAATTAAACACTGTTTCCTCAAAGATTAATGAATCAGGTTTAAAGGTTGTTTTAGACCCACTATTTTCACTAACTCCTATCTTTTTTAAAGAAGTTAGGTTTTCTCCTTTTTGAAATTCAATCAAGTAAACATTTCCATCTCGCTTAACTTCTACCCTACAATACTCAGATAAGGCGTTAACTACTGAAGCTCCGACCCCATGTAAACCACCAGAAACCTTGTATGTTGAACTATCAAATTTTCCACCCGCATGAAGTTTGGTCATGATAACTTCCACAGCAGGTATCCCTTCTTCAGGATGGATATCAACAGGAATTCCACGGCCATCGTCAGTAATGGTAATACTATTGTCAATATGAATAGTAACTTTGATATTATTACAATATCCCGCTAAAGCTTCATCAATACTGTTATCAACAATTTCATAAACCAGGTGATGAAGTCCGTAAGAAGAAGTATCTCCTATGTACATACCAGGCCGAAGACGAACGGCTTCAAGTCCCTCTAGAACTCTAATGTCATCAGCTGAGTATTCTTCAACATTCAATTTTTCTTTATCATTATTTTCTTCTATATTGGTTTCCTTAGTCATAACACCTCTAATCGAATTTGGTTATGCAACTACCCGTACCGGCATAATTACAAACCTACATTTCTGTTCTTCATCCTGGGGTTCTATAAGAACTGGACATTTGTCGTCAGTAAATTTAATTATCATACCATCAGAAGATAAAACATACAACATATCCAAGAAATATTGTGCATTATATCCTAAAACCATTTCAGGTATATCCTTTTCAATATTTATTATTTCGTGAGCTTCTCCTAAATCGGGATTTGAAGATTTTAAGGTTAAAGTATTTTCATTAAAATAAAAACGAATATTTTTATTTTGATCAGCTGTAGCAGAAATCCTTTTGATAGAGCTTTGAAATTCTTTCTTGGATATATGTAAATGGTATTGAGGCTTTCTGGATAGAATAACGCTATAGTTGGGAAACTTGCCATTGATTAGTTTAGCGATAAGAGTTGATCTATTGACTTTGAAAAATAAACTAGACCCTGATAACGAGAATAGAACATGATCCTCACCACTTGCTGTGATCAGCTTTTTTAGTTCCATTATAGTTTTTCGAGAAATTATTACTCCCTTAGGTAATACTTCTTTCAGTCCTCTGGGTAAAGGAGAGTCTACTATAGTCATACGATGACCATCAGTTGAAACCATTCGAACACTTTCATAATCATCCGGTACTTCAAAAAAACATCCCATACAATACGGCCTAGATTCATCAGTGGAAACAGAAATCAGGGTCTTTTGAATCATACTTAAAAGCATTTTCCTTTCTAATGGTATAAAAGTTTTATCTTCCATACTAGGTGTTTCTGGACATGAAAGAGTATCCAGTCCTGCAAATTTACATGATATATTTTGACCAACGTTTAAATGCAAACGTTGATTTTCTGTGGTTTCCAAGCTTATTTTTCCATCAGGAAGCTCTCTAACATAATCAAAAAAGTTTTTTCCAGATACAGCTATTTCGCCCGTTTCGTAGGTTATACAATCATATTCTCCATTATATGTTAATTCGTGATCAAAGGCGGTTACTAGAAGAGTATTACTTTCTTTTACCTTTAAATAGACAATAGGCATCCCACTGCTTGATAAAATACTTTGAGTACTATTTAAGGCTTCATATAATGTCTGTCTTTCTATTGCAAATTTCATCGATAAATTCTCCCTATAAAAAAAAATTCCACAATCCCTAACATTTTCTTTATTTAATATATTATATATTTATATATATTAGTAGTAGTAGGGGGTGTTGAATTGTGGAATTTTTTGATAACTTCATGATATGCCTCCGTATATTGCTAAAATTTTATGTTGAAAACCGGTTGAAAGATCTG
>CAZJDM010000233.1:0-1171 GCA_964544765.1 uncultured bacterium | reverse complement strand
TTTCCACAATTTTTGCGAGAATTCCACAGGTTTTCCACAGGTTTTCCACAGGTTTTCCACAGGTTTTCCACAGTTTATCAACTCTTTGTTTAATATATTGAAATTACAAGTTAACTCTCAGATAATTGTCTTTTTAACACATTTATTGTGTGAAGAAGATCATGATCCTTTTTTAAACGATTTTTTACCTTTTTATTGACAGAATACAGAACAGTAGAATGATCTTTTCCGCCAAATTTCTCTCCAACTTCACTAAAAGATACAGATAATAATTCCTTGCACAAGTACATGGCTATTTGTCTAGGTTGTGCAATATTCTTTGATTTTGAGTCTGATTTCAAATCAGAGATCTTAATGGAAAAATAATTTGCTACAGTTTTTTGTATAATTTCGATCGTTACTCGAGGTTTAGGACATTTGTCAATTAGGTTTTTTAAACCATCAATAGATGTCTCTAAGGTAATGGGGTTTCCTGTAAGACTGGCAAAAGCAGTTAGTTGATTTAAAGCACCCTCAAGTTCTCTTACATTAGCTTTTATGTTTGTAGCAATATACTCAATAACGTCATGGGGAACAGGTACCAAACATTTTTCTGATTTCTTTAATAAAATAGCCATACGATGTTCAAAACCAGGGGGTTGAACATCAGCAATTAGTCCACCTTTAAATCTACTTCTAAGTCGTTCGTCAATATTGGAGATGGTTTCAGGTAATTGGTCGGAGGTTATAACGATTTGTTTACTGTCTTGTTGTAATGCATTAAAGGTGTGAAAAAATTCTTCTTGAGTAGCTTCCTTTCCTTTAATGCCTTGAATATCGTCAATTAATAAGGCATCACAATTTCGGTATACATTGTGAAAATCGTCCATTTTTTTATGACGTAAACAACTAATAAGTTCATTTACAAAACGTTCAGCGGACTTAAAAATAATATTTTTGAAATTAAATTTTTCATAAAGCATAATTCCAATAGCATGTAGAAGGTGAGTTTTTCCTAAGCCAGATATCCCATATATAAAAAGAGGGTTATATGTTTTGGCGGGGTGTTCTACCGTTGCTTTGGCTGCCATTGTAGCAAAATTATTGCTGGGACCTTCTACGAAGTTATTAAAAGAGTATGATAAATTGAATGGAATGTTAGTAAAAAGAGATTTGTCTCTTAGTTTTAAAT
>CAZJDM010000232.1:0-5419 GCA_964544765.1 uncultured bacterium | reverse complement strand
GATTAAATTAGTTCAAATAAATGGAGTCAAGGTGGGGTTCAGGCCTAACTTACGCAAGATCCGTATCAAAGATATATTTTTAGATCATTGGTGGAATTTCTATATTAAAAATTATAACCGAATAAGATTTCCAATCATCGCCAATGTAGTTAAAATGCTTGCATGCCGGACAGGATTTCTTGGCTTCCATGAGTATATTTGTTTAGAATGTTCCAAAACCAATAAAGCTCCACATACCTGCAAATCAAGATTTTGCTCATCCTGTGGTAAAAAAGCTACTGATAATTGGATTAAAACAGCTCTAAACACTCTACCGCACACCACTTGGCAACATATTATTTTCACCATGCCCGACGTTTTATGGGTATTATTTTGGCTCAATAGGCCCTTAATGGGTAAAATCCCTGCTATTGCAGCTAATATAGTTATCACTCTTGCAAAAAAGAAAGATTATTTACCGGGGATCTTCCTTGCTATACACACTTTTGGAAGACAACTCACTAGAAATTATCATATCCATCTATCAACAACATTTGGAGGATTGTCTCTCAGTCTTAAAAAATGGAAGAAAAACGGATTCCTTTGGCATGAAACCGTCAAAAAAAGGTGGAAAGATGAAATTATACATCTCTTCAGGGAGGAGTACAAAGACGGTAACCTAGTTCTGCCTCCTCATTTGAGTCATATCAAAACATATGATGATTTTAGAAACTGGATAGCTCCTCTTGATGAGGTAAAATGGGTAGTTCAACTTGAAGAAACCACTGAAAATATCAAACAGTGCATCGATTATCTTGGTAAATACCTCAAGAGACCCCCTATTGGCGAAACCAGGATCATTAATTATGATGGGGAATCTGTTACATTTGAATATCTCGATCACAATACCGACAAAAATAAGATTATGGCCTTACCTGCAACAGAGTTTATTGCCAGACTAATTTGCCACATTCCTGATACAAATTTTAGAATAATAAGATACTTTGGATTACTAGCTTATAGGGTTAGGGGTGAACTCGTACCGCTGGCATTTAAATTACTCAAAATTAGGAATACTTTAAAAACAAAGGTTTATATACCTTGGCGGGAAATGATAAAAAAAACATATAAATACGATCCTCTTAAATGCTCTTGTGGTGCTATAATGCAGCTCTTCAAAAGAGCTCCTCCTAGAAAATCATTGGTACATTTTCACAAGGAAATTGCATTAGGATTGATCTAAGCTTTCTGTCCAATTAATTCTAAAGAAATTGCTGTGTTTGAAATCATTATATTTTTGATCTGAAGATGTCTTAACGCCTTTTTCCAGATTACTTTTCTCTATAGGCTTAAATATTTATATTTTTTACACTCATAATCTTGTTTATACAAAATTAATTACGAAGAAATTTTAAATTGTTATTTATATTTCAACAGCAGATATTAGGGCCATCTGTTTTGAGAATCTTAAACATAAATTGGCTGTTTTATACAAGGGTATTTAAAACGTCGTTTGGTTCTTGAAAATCAGTTTTTTGAACGAAATATTTAAATTTTCTATCACTTAATAATAAGATGAGGTCTTCAATGGATTAAGTAAACCATTCTTCCATGCGTACCATGTAGAGTCGATTGTAAATTTGGTAGGTGGAAGCAAAAAATGCATATCAACATGATATTGCAGATAATTATTGTTCTTTTTGTGCGAAGATTGATTTGCACAGATAGGTATGATATCATCCCTGCGGTTTAATAATCATAATTACAGTAATCAACCTTATCTTTGTGAGTGACAATATGCTGAGTAAAGAAATAAGAATTGGATTGCCTAATATCCCAAAAACAGTTGATACTTCCGATATAGTAAGTATTTGGCAATACTATTTGTTGGATCAAATGACCGAACAATTATTATATTTACATAAAGATGATTATTATAGCGCTATTGCAGAAAAGTGGGAAGTCTCTCCTGATCAAAAACGTTATATATTTCACTTAGATAAAAAGGCAAAATTTAGTGATGGTTCTCTAATTACTAGTGCAGAGGTAGCCTTTACATTAAAGAGGTTAATTCTAAAAACAGGATTACACTGGAAAGTATCAAATTATCTTGTAGATGCAGACAAGTTAAAGTCAATTGATGATAGCATTGAAGGGATTGAAATCATTGATCGTCATAAAATAGCCTTAAATCTTAAACAGCCTTATATTACGATAATGTCTGTTTTAAGTATGACAGAGACTGGTATATTGCATCCGAAGCAGGTAAATAAAAAAGATTTGTCGGTTGAAAAGTGGGATATATGCTCAGGAGCTTACTCTGGTAAGTTCATAAATAACACATGGCTATTAAAGGAAAATCCCAACCGTCTTAAAATGAAAAAGAAAGAAAACGCTCCAACTCATGCAAAGTTTATTGAAATAAAACTAGATTATGACGTTCATACTATGATGGCTGAAGGGATACTTGATGTTTTTATACCGGGATCAGATTACAGTAGCAGGATTACCAAATTGATCACTTCTGATACTATCAATCATGTAATCGGTCATTTCACATCAACAGAGTATTTACATTTGAATATAAGAAAAGCCCCGTTTAACGATGTTAATATGCGTAGATCCTTGTTAAAGGCATGGTATACTTCAAAATTAGAGCATTCATCTACCCTTAAAGATATAATTCATAGGGCTAATCAACTGTATTTACCAACTTCACCTGGTCGTTTAGAAGAGAAGGAAATACAACAAATAATCAGCAAGTTCAAGATGATAAAATCAAAGAATCAGAAAACCGTACGGTGTTTGATTCCTCCTTTTTATAATGAAATTCCCCAACATATCAAACATTTGAAAAAGGTTCTGTTAAGTCACAATTTAAATTTAGAAGTTATTCATATTAAGGACCGAGAAGAATTAGTAAGTAGAGTAGAAAAGGGTAATTTTGATATCCTATTAATCTATGTCTCAATGTCTGCAACTGAGCTAAATTTAGTTCTTTCTCTTTTGTTTTCAGATGCTCCTTTTGCTCTTCACGATATTAACGATGATATAACCCCTTTAATAAAAGAATCCTCGCATGTAACATATAGGTTAAAAGAAGCAAGCCTGAATAAATCTATTACTAAGAAAATAATCAACAATGCAGAGATTATTCCAATACATTATCTAAAAATGCCTTATTTCTACCGCCAAGAATTTGATTTATCCGCAATTGACAATTATGACAATGATTTTCGTTTATGGGAAGTACAACAAATAACAAGGAAACAAACATCAAAACGATAAAATCTCTTGTGTGCATTCCTCTTCAACTTTCTCCACAAAAAGCTCCTGGAGCCTAATAGTACAATCTATATAACACATTAATACTATTTGCTAGAATATAAATTGTTGTATTAAATTTGATCTATACATTGACATATGATAATATCCTCCAAGTTTGTCGGCTCAAACCAAAGTCAATTATGTTCTAAAGTAAGTATTAAGGAGTGTAATATGAAAACTTTTAAGAAAAAATACTATATTTCATTTGCTATGGTAGTACTGTTTGTCAGCTTCATAACCAACTTTTTCAGTGATTTATTCTCAAATGATTTAAGAGAATTCTCTGATATCGTAGAGCGATGTGATAGTTGTAAACTAGCTCCTCCTTGTGATGGAGGTTGGTGTCATAATTAATGAAGTTTGTTTTAGTTTCCATCCTATTTTGTTGGATGAGTTCGTTATATGGAGTGACTGAAATGCCAAATGCCATTCGAATAGGAATGCCTCTTTTACCTGATGCTAATTTAGATCCTTCTGATATGAGTTCTATTTGGAAGTTCTATTTAATGGACCAAATGACTGAACAGTTGTTATATGCACACAGAGATGACTATTATAGTGCAATCTCTGAAAGGTGGGAAGTATCTAGGAACCAAAAGAGATACGTGTTTTACCTTGATAAAAAAGCTAAATTTAGTGATGGATCATCAATTACTAGTAATGAAGTGGCGTTATCCTTTAAACGGTTGATATTAAGAACTGGACTTCATTGGAAAGTTTCAAACTATTTATTGGAAGCAGATAAGCTTAAATCAATAAACGATACAATCAAAGGTATTGAGGTAATCAATCCCCACACCATTGCTCTTAACCTGAAAGAGCCTTACATTACAATTATGTATATGTTGAGCATGGCTGAATCTGGAATATTATCTCCAAAGCAGATAGATATGAAAGATTTATTTGTCAAATCGTGGGAAGTAACTTCGGGAGCATATACGGGAAAATATGAGAACGACAAATGGAGATTACAATTAAACCCGCATCGTCTACGATTAAAGAAAAGCAATCCCATGCCAAAAATAGCTGAGTTTGTGGATGTAGATTGTATTAGATCCGCTGGAGAATCTCTGATAAGCGGAAAATTGGATATATTCATCCCTGGATCTGATTACAGTGCATCTACAAGAGGTTTATTGGCATCGAAAAAAATTCAGCATACTTTAGGCACTTACACATCCACTGAATATTTATACTTAAACATTTCAAAACCCCCTTTCAATGACCTAGCTCTTAGAAGGTCAATTTACAAAAACTGGTACCAAAGGAAATTACAATTACCAGCTGACAATCACAAACTCGTATCAAAGGCAAACCAGTTATTCCTGCCTACATCTCCGGGATATCTTGATATATTGGATATAGAAGCAATCTCAAATAGCTTCAAATCGACTTCTCTATCCAAAAAAGTTAAGGTAAGATTTTTAATACCTCCCTTTTATAAGGAATCACCATTCTACCTGCATGTCATTAAATCCGTATTAGAAGAACATAATATCGAGGTAGAGATTATTAAGGTTCCAAGAGAAGAAGGGTTGAAGATAATTAAAGAAAATCAATTCGATTTGTTCTTCATGTATACATCCATGAGTCCTAGTGAAATGAATACTGTTCTTTCCTTCATGTTTTCCAAAAACGTTCCTTTACACGATATAGATAATGAAATAGTCCCCTTGATACAAAAAGCGTCTCACTCGACCGACATCTCAGAAGAAGCAAAACTAAATAAGGAAATTGCCAAAAAGCTGATACTAAATGCCGAGATAATTCCTACTTTATACTTGAAAATGCCCTACTTTTATCGAAAGGGTCTTGACCTTTCGGCTATTGATAAATATGACAATGACTTTCACTTATGGGAAGTACAACAAATAACAAGGAAACAAACATTAAAACGATAAAATTTCTTGCGTGCATTCCTTCAACTTTCTCCACAAAAAGCTCCAAAAGCTTAATAGTACAATTTATATAACACATTAATACTATTTGTTAGAATATAAATTGTTGTATTAAATTTGATCTACACATTAACATATGATAACATTTCCCAAGTTTGTTGGCTCAAACCAAAGTCAATTATGTTCTAAAGTAAGTATTAAGGAGTGTAATATGA
>CAZJDM010000231.1:0-5481 GCA_964544765.1 uncultured bacterium | reverse complement strand
GTCAACCAGATTATACGTTAAAAAGGCAATAAGTATGTTGACACTACAGTTAGAATCTTAACTTCATCTACATAAACAACCCTAGCTTTTGCCAGCAATTTTTTTAAAATATCTATAATTTGCATTTTCTCAAGAGCTTCGGGAAAATACAAACATGGTGTGCGAGCAAGGTGTCTTAAATGTCGAGCATTAGTAATTAAGACGTCTTTCAAGGTGAGTTGAACACCACTTAGACTGGTAACTAAAGTAATTGTTCCCCCGGTCTTATCTCCTTGGGTAAAGAAATCTCTCGAAATTAGCTTGTAGTCTGTATTAAGAGTTATAGTAATAAATAAAAATATATATAAGATCAACAAAGAGGGCGGTTTTATTTTATCTAAAGTATTTTTCATAAAAATCCTTATTTTAAATTTATTTATACAAAATAAATGATAAATAATGCTGTATTTTGCATTATTTGAAGTTAATCGGAGAATAGATTTCTACATCTTTTCAATATAAATGTCCATAGAAATATTAAAAAATAATGATAAAATATAATCTAGATTCATAGATTTTATAGGAAAATTTTTATGCAAAATTGCGGTAAACTAGTTTTTTTTAATAAGCACTGTTTTCTTTGGTTTTCTTTCTTTCTTTTATTAACAATTGTTGGATGTGGTAGTGATCATCAATTTCCTCAATATCAGTTACAAAAGCCCGGAGAGTTGCTTTTAATGGTGGATCCGACCGCAGTTAATAAATTTAAACAAAAAGGATTTACCGGTTCAAGGTCTATAACCAAACTTTTTGAAAGAAATATTCCTTTAAGTATAAGTAATAGTATTAATTATAAATATCCTAATTTACTTTGGAAAACCAAAGTAAAAAACAAAACCAAATCAAATACTTCTTATCCGGTTCTGGCTAAAATTAGTGTACCTGATCAAGTAGATCCTTCCTCAGTTTTAGGGCATTTGCAAAAAATACCTTTTATTTTATCAGCAGAACCTAATTATTATTCGCACTTTATGGACGTTCCTTCCACCTATTTAAAGTCTAATGAAGATGCGGATGGAACGGGTGATGGTGGTCAGGGAACAACTGATGAAGGGGGGCAGAATGGTCAAACAGAAACTGAATCATTAACATATATTCCGACTGAGAAAGGGTATTACCAATATCAACAGTTTATTTATGATTTGTTGGGAATTCCACAAGCTTGGAACAAAGTGTTTAGTCGGTGGTCACCAGATCCTGCAGGAGAATGCCCTTCTGAGAAATATGATGCCTATATTTGTGATGTGCATATTGGAGTGGCTGTGTTGGATTCGGGGGTAGCTATTTATCATGAGGAACTAGTTAATCGTTTGTTGGTAAATGAGAAAGAAAGAGAATTAAAAGATGAGGAAGGTAACTATATAAAAGATAAAATTGGCAATCCCGTAGGAGGGAGACCGGGTGTAGATGATGATAATAATGGGTATGTAGATGATGTTAACGGAGTAAGTGTTAATGACTCAGATGAAGTTGCCTCTCCCTACGATGAAAATAGTTGTTTAGGAGAAGATTATACAGAGTGGGACGATGACAAAAAATACAAGTGTTATCTCACTGTCGGTCATGGGACCCATATAGCAGGAATAATTGCTGCGGAGGCCGGAAACGGAGAGTCGGGTATGACAGGAATTTGCTGGAACTGTCGTATTCTGCCGATCAAAATAACCGATCAAACTGGCTTAATTCCCGATGACAATATTATTAAGAGTCTTGATTATATTGCGGATTTAAACGCATCTGACCACCCTGATCAAGTAAGTGTAAATATTGCCAATCTATCAGTTGGCAAAATGCTGAATTCTCTTACAATTGAAAGCGCTATTCGGAGGATTTCACAACATGTGCTAATAGTGGCAGCAGCTTCCAATGATGATACAGAACAACCATCCTATCCAGCAGCGCTTCCAGAGGTTTTATCTGTGTCAGCCATAGGTGGACCAGATGAAAGCACAGCTATGCGAGCTATGGACTCAAAAAATAAAAGTACTTACCTACAAAAAGCAGGTTTTTCAAATTTTGGCAACCACATTGATATAGTTGCTCCAGGAATGAATATTTGGTCCACATCGTCCTATCAATTTAATCCTACTGATGCAAATAACGTTATTCCCTGTAAGGGAGAATCTTTTTGTGCCAAAAGTGGAACCTCACAAGCGGCTCCCTTTGTATCAGCGATTGCCGGGATGGTTTGGGCCTATTTTTATTGGGAGCTGGAATGTGATCCTGCCTTTGAAAATAAGCCTGAAGATCAAATTTATTGTCCAACCAAGGCTGCTTTACCGGTAGACTATGTGAGAGATTATCTGATTGACACAGCTGATGGAGTGAGTCTTTATAAGGCAGGATATAATGGTGTATATGGCCAAGAAAAAAGTGGGGACTGGTATAGTAAAAATATGCTGGGGGCAGGGATTGTTAGGGCTGATAGAGCTTTAAACGCTCCTGGATTATATCCTGAGACTCAAAATACTATGGGATCAAATTTTGAAAAGCTGGAGGACCTGCATTATCAAACAGCTAAAGAGCTTGGCAATCAAAGATTCAATAGTGGTTGTATGTTTTTAGGAGTTGAAAAGCAAAAATGGAAAGAGTATTTATTGGATGACAAAGGTCCAAAACCGCCTTTTCTTTTGATCTTTGGGTGGAGCTTGTTGGTTTTGTGGTTAAAGAAAAGAAGTTCAGTAAGCAAAACAGGTAGTGTTCATGGGTAAAGTTTTAGTGCAAAAATATGGAGGGTCTTCTGTCGCAACTACCTCTCATATTAAACTTATTGCTAAGCGTATTAAAGAGAGCCGTAAAAATTGTTCCCAGATAGTTGTTGTTTTATCAGCTATGCAACATATGACTGATAATTTGATCGCTTTAGCAAAACAAATTTCTCCTTCTCCTGATAACCGTGAGATGGATATGTTAATGACTGCAGGCGAACGAATAAGCATGAGCTTACTAGGAATAGCCCTAAATGACATACAGGTACCAGCTATTTCTTTAACCGGTTCGCAAGTAGGAATTCTTACCGATGAAGTTCATACTAATGCTAAAATTAAAGAAATTAAAGCTTTTAGACTTGAAGATGAATTAAAAAAAGGAAAAGTAGGAATAGTAGCAGGATTTCAGGGTGTAAGTTCGTTTAAAGAAGTTACAACTTTGGGCAGAGGAGGCTCGGATACCACAGCTGTAGCTTTGGCGGTTGCATTAAGGGCCAATAAATGTGAAATATATACCGATGTAGAGGGGGTATATTCTGCAGATCCTAATTTTGTACCAGCTGCTATTAAGCTTGATAAGATTGGATACGATGAAATGTTGGAAATGGCCTATTTTGGAGCCAAAGTAATGCATCCTCGTGCTATTGCTTTAGCTGAGCGACATCATTTACCTATTATAGTAAGATCATCATTTAATAACAATCCTGGAACCGAAATTTCTGAGGAAGGAAGTATGGAACAAATAGCTGTTCGTGGAATTACTAAAAAAGATAATATTTCAATCATAAAAATTTCTGGATTGAAAAATCCTAACTCCATTAAAACCTTATTTTTACTATTAAATGAAGAAAGATATTTTCCCATTATTACAGTTCAGGAACGAGAGGAAATGGGTAAAATTGCCCTGCATTTGGTGATGTCTAATGAGGAGATTTTTCCAGCGTATTATCATATACGAGACAAACAAAATGAAGTTGGTTTTGCTGAAATTCAAGTTATTGAAAAGTTAGCTTTAATAAATGTGGTGGGCCAAGGAATATCGACATCATTACAACTTTCAGCTATTTTATATGATGTGCTGGATGAAATAGGCATTACTTGCGTTTTGTCATCAAATTCCAATATTAGTTATGCTTTTGCCGTGCAAGATAATCAGGTCGGTAAGGTAACAGCAGCTTTTCATGAAAGGTTGCTTAAAGAAGGTTTGTTGACCACAACCATAAAGGATTCATGAGAGCTTTTTTTATTATTTATATTTTTTTTCTTTCTTTTTTTTTCTTTCTTACATCACACCCAACCCTTAAAGCTGCAATTAAGTTTGTTGGAAAACAGCAAAGTAAATATTTTCATGTTTATTATACTGATTTAAAAGATGAGATTATTGCTATTGAGTTAACCAAACATCTGGATAAGATACTGGTTCGACTAAGTTCTCGTCTTAAAATGGGTTTAAACTCTCTTTCTGTGCCAGTTAAGGTGGAGGTCTACTCTGATTTAGAAGCGTTTAGCAAGGTATCGAAGGTACCGGTAATTGCGTTAAATCAGTCAGGAACGGTGGCTATTTGTCAGAAGGATCGAATTTTATTATCTTCACCGATGCTTTATGCCAAAGGATATCATTTTCTTCTAACTGTAACCCACGAATTAGTGCATTATTTAGTTATTAAAAAGAGTAATAATCAATGCCCTCTTTGGTTACATGAGGGACTTGCTAAATATTACGAAGACACTTGGCAGGATAATAAGCTCGGGAAGATCTCAGTTGCTGAACAATCTATATTAGCTGAGGCTTTATCTAAAGACGCCTTGGTTCCCATTAAAAAAATGTCTCCTTCGTTTGCTTATCTAAAAGATGGTGAAAATGTTACCGCTTTTGCCCAGGTATTTACTATGGTTAAGTTGATTCTAAAAAAGCCTGGTGCTATGGAGAAATTACTGGGTTTATTAGCTACAGAAATCCCCTTCGACAAGGCTTTTTTAACCGCTTATGGAAAAAGATTTTCGTCGTTTTTAAAGGTTTGGAAGCGTTGGTTAAGACGACAAAAGTTTCGGGTGTTAGAGGAAGTTCCTGATTTGATTCCGCGTCACCTTAGTCAAGTTGAGCAGCCTGTTTTTAAAGCAGTAGAAGAAGATGAATTAAAACTGGTAAAGAGAGTAGAAACCGAGGAAAAAGAGGGCAATAATAGTAAAAAAGGTGAAATTAATAAAAAGAGTAAAAATATTATTAATGAAGGTAATAAATTTAAATTAATTGGAAACCTGCTTTTTGATCATGGTAGGTTTTTAGCCTCCAAAATGGAGTTTGAGAAAGCTTATCAAAAGATGCCCTCCAACCTTTCGGTGCTAAAAAAACTGGGTTTTCTGTATGTAAAGCATAAAGAATATAGGAAAGCGAGCAAGGTATTAAAGGAAGGGAACAATCTTTTTGGAAAGGTATATTTTTTTCCATACTGGATGGGGCGCCTGGCTTTGAAGCAAAAGAAATATAAAGAAGCGGGACGCTTCTTATACCAAGCTTTTTTGGCCAATGCCTTTGACCGGGAGACGTTGAGTTTTTTAATTAAAGCTGATCAATTGGCAGGAAACCAAAGACGTGTTAACATATTAAAAAGACATCAAAAAAGGTTAACGGGAGAAATTTAATGAATGATCAAAAAGTCATCGATGATGAGATTTATCATAAATTGATTGAGAAAATACCCTTATTAAAAAAAGAAATTGCCAAAAACGTTAT
>CAZJDM010000230.1:0-5508 GCA_964544765.1 uncultured bacterium | reverse complement strand
CCTGGACTTTCACCAGTAGTTTGGCGCCACTTCGTGGCGCACAGGGTAAACGCATCTTAAATATTGGTAAAAATTGTTATTATAAACATTATATCGACTAATTTTAGAGAAAAAATAAGGAGTTGTCAAAAAGTTCAAAAAATTACATATATAACTCTGATTTTTTTATTGAATTATGCTCTCAACATTATGCGCTCAACAAGTTACAATTTCACCACACTTTCTAGCGCGCAATGTTAAGTTGCGTATTCTTCGATCATTCCCCTTATACTCACTTTGTTAGTATAATTGCCAAAAAGCATATTTCCTGGTTTATTGCACCAACCCTTTTTGGCAATGTTCCATACTTGGAGTAAATGGTGATCATAGTGAGGGATAGCCCTAGGTTGGCGATGAATAACAAAATGAACTGGTTCTCCTTTTAAAGAAAGAATTTGTCTCATTTCGTTAGTAATAATGGACTTTAATTGATCATCATTTAAATTAAATACCTCGGGATTTATATCACCCCCCATCATTACTGTAAAAGACTGCATGTTTGACTCAGTAACTCGGTTTTTAAAACTACTTGAGTTAAATAAAATTCCTAAGATCTTACGGTTTTCGATAGGTGGAATTAATACTCCTACTCCCTTAACAGGAGAAATAAAGTCTTTTTGTTTAATATAAACAGTGGCAGAAATGATCTGGCTATATGATACTTGCTTTAAAGCTTGTGATAAATCAGGTGCCACTTGACTTACTAAAGAGGAAGCCTCTTTAGTAGGAACACATAACATTAAATTAGAGTAGTCAGCAGGCAAAGTTTCCACTTTTTGATTTTTGATAAAGCGGGTTCCAAGCCTATTGAATAGACACTTTTCAAGCGCTTCGATGATGTTTTGCATTCCATATTTAGGAACAACCATTCGTGTACGATGTTGACTTTTGTTATTTCTATTTTTGGTTTGTCGGTAATTCCACAAATGCGAAAATAGAGCTTTGTTTGGTTGAATATCCAAAAAAGGAAAGGCCGTTCGCATATTTATATTGGATGTTGATGCCCCATAAACTCCCAATACAAAAGGAGCTACCAGATAATCTAAAGGACCTTGCCCCAAAAATTTATGGGCCCAGGTCGATAGATCCATATTATCAAAATCATCTTGAGCGGTTGCTTTTCTTAATAACATGTTTTTAACGGTGGAAACAGTTTCGCCAAAAGTTAGAGGGAACTTTTGTAATTTGTGATTTCGACAAATATACCGAGCCTTAGAATCTGGCTGAATGGTGTTTAATTGAATTCCTAACTCTTCACAAAATGATACAACCTCCGGTGATGTTAAAATCGAATGAGCCGCACTTTCGCTGATACCATAAGGGGTTTGGGTGGTTTTGATTAATCCACCAACGTTCTTTTCGGCTTCAATAAGGGTAACCTCAAAGCCTTTTTTATCTAATGAATAGGCCGCCAGTAATCCTGAAATGCCAGCGCCTACTATGGTTATCTGTTTTTTGGTGGTATCAAGAGTTCCGATCATTACTATACCTTACTATACCTTACTATACCTTGTTATACTTTATTTTACTTTTAGTTATAGATTGTAAAACCTTAGTAAAAGCTATGTCATCATTGAAAGTCCTGCATCTGTGATAATGCAATATACCACAATCACTTGATAGTCTGGCATAAACTTGATCCAGTTCATATAGGGTCTCAATATGATCACTTACAAAGCTAATAGGTACCATAATTAATTGTTTGATGCCAACAGTAGCTAATCGCTGAATTTCATCTGATAGATACGGTTCGAGCCATTTTAAGGGACCAAGTCTAGATTGATAAGCCAAGGAATAAGTAAATTGTTGCGGATATTTTGATTGGATCCTCTTGGTAAGGGTGCTTACAAAATTGTTTATTTGAGTAGGGTAAGGATCACCTTTTTCAACTGTTTTCATTGGGAGTGAATGAGCGGAAAAAAGGATATGTGCAGGTAAATCTTCATTTTGGTCGTTTTCATTATTATTAGCTTGTATACATATTATTTGTTCTTCGATGGTTTGTACAACAAGGTTTATATAGTCTTCATTTTGATACCAAGAATCAATCTTGATAATTTGAGGATACCATTTGAGTTTTATTAATTGTCTATCAACCTCATTAAAACAAGATCCGGTGGTTGTCGTAGAATACTGAGGAAAGAGAGGGAGTAGAATTAGTTTTTCAATATTCTTTTGTTTTAATTGCTGCAAAGTGTGGCGTATGGAAGGTTCAGTTGTGCGATTTGCCGATGCAATGCGAATAGGACTCGGATAATGATAAGCTGGAGACTGAGCTAAAGCTTGATCTAAAGCTTGAGCTTGCTTGCGAGTATAAAAATTCTGTGGTGATTTACCATTAATTTGACGGTATATTTTTTTAGCTTTTTTTAGTCGAAGAAGGGAAATAAAAAAAGCTATAAGAGGGCGAAAAAAAGCCGGAATTCCAGTTAAAATCTCAGGAGCACTAAACAGACGAAATAAAAAGGGTTTAATTTCAACCAGTGATTCTGGGCCTCCAAAGTTGAGAAGTAATATTGCTTGTCTCATAAGCGATCATTAAACCGTTTTACTAAATAATTGATCCTTGGGCTTTATTCTTCCTAATTTGGCGTCAAACGCCATGCAAATATTTCTTAAAAAAGGTCTTCCCTTTTTCGTTACGGTACAGGAAGTAGGAGTTAACATAACAAGTTGATCCTTTTCAAGCTCAGCTAATTTTACGGGTACGTTATCCAGCCAGTCGGTCCATAGTTCATTATCATTCCACTGAGTATGAAATTTAGTCATGATATTCAAAATATGACGTCGTAAAATTTGATCCTCTGGATCTAAAAGATGTCCATGAAAAATAGGTAAAATACCGTTTTCAATTTTTTGTTGATATAACTTGGTGATTTTTTCGTTTTGGGCAAATGCGGTCCATGTATCTCCAATAGAAGAAGCTCCCAGCCCAATAAGGGGTATTCTTTCTTTATTGGTATATCCCATAAAGTTGCGATGTAATTTGTTTTGTATAGATGCCTGGTAAAGGGAATCTTGCTCTAACGCGAAATGATCCATGCCAATTTCTTGATAACCAAAATCTAGTAGTAAACTCCTGCCTAACTCGTAAAGTTTTCGCTTTTGTTCTCCAGTAGGGATCTCATCTTGAGAGAAAAGACGCTGACTTGGTTTGATCCATGGAACATGTGCATAACTATAGTAAGCTATTCGGTCAGGCTTAAGCTGTTTTACTAATTCAAATGTACGCTCAGTGGTTTCTTCTGTTTGTAGGGGGAGGCCAAAGATAAGGTCAAAATTAATACTGTGGAATCCCAATTTTCTAGCTGCTTGGGTAATACTTGATACTTGTTCAAATGATTGTACACGATTAATGATTTTCATTACTTTAGGATCAAAGTCCTGAACACCAATGCTTATACGCCTAAAATCCAAAGTTCTTAATAGTTGCAATTGCGTTAAAGTAGTATTGCGAGGATCAACCTCAATGGAGAATTCTTGGTTTTCTCCCATAGTAACATCTTTTGAGATTCCTTCAATTAGTTTGGTCAAAAGCTCATGGGAAAGAATGTTGGGACTTCCTCCTCCTAGGTGTAGCTCCTCAAGCTTGATAGGTGAAGTTAGTTGTAAGTTCCGTTGATATAAGTTCCATTCTGTTAATAAACAATCAACATAATTTTCTAGGATTTGGTTGTTTTTAAGAATTTGAGTGTTACAACCACAATAACTACATTGTGATCGACAATAAGGAACGTGAATGTATATAGAAGCCCCCACGTCTTTTTTGTTGGCTAGATTAAATTGGTTACGCATTTCATGAATCCACTTTTCAGGCGATGGATTTTGGTTAGGGGACCAATATGGGACAGTGGGATAACTGGTATATCTGGGGCCAGGTTGATCGTATTTGTTGAATAAATTAGTAGTATCTTTGGTTTTAGTTTGTGTCATTGAAGACCTCCTTTTGCAAAGAAACTAGAAATTTTACATTATCTTGAGATGCTTTAGGTGTAACACCATGCCCTAAACCACAAATCCAACCTTTTAGATATTCGTTTGGTAGATTTTGAAGCTGATTAAAGTAATTGTGAGCCAATTTGGCTAGGTTTTCTTTATTTAAGGTTAGCCAGTAAGGAGGTATGTTGCCTTGAATGGCCCATTTATCATGATAATTTCTTAAAACACTGCTAATATCATGTCGCCAATCAACTCCAAGGCAATCAATAGGTAAATTAGTCAATTGGTCCCAGTGGTACTCACTAGTACCTAAGGAATAATAAATTATGGGAAGGTCGCTTTTTTTGCTATTTTTGCTCTGTCCACGAAATTCATTAAGCAGTTTAGTTAAATGAGGAACTACTTTATTTTGGTAAGTTACAGGATCTAATTCTCCGGCACTTGTATCAAATATAGCTATAGCATCAATATTTTCCTCAGCCTGAATCAACATATTTTGAAGAAGAATAGGGTGTAATTGTTCACAAAAGGCATCAAAGCGTCCATCGTAAATCCCTTTGGTTGAATTTTCTGAGGCGTAAGAAAATAAAGTTAGAGGTCCTCCCACAAATCCTAGAAGTCCCTTATCTTTTGGTAAATGAGATCTTATTTGATTTAAGGCTCTTGATTGAAAGGAAAAAAACTCAGTAAAATTATCTGTCATATTATTAGTAGTATTTTCAGTATTATTACTAGCAATATTACCAGTAATATTGGTGGAAGAATTTTCTTTAAATTTCTTAATATCATCCATACTATTAAAGTACCAATCGCATCTGGGAGCAGGATCATAATGTAATCCCATCCCCAGCGCCTCTAATGGAAAAAGAATATCAGAAAATAAAATAGCCGCGTCAAAATCGAATTCTTCTATTGGTCCTAAGGTTACTTGGCAAGCTAATTCTGGTTCTTTACATAATTGCATGAATGAATGTTTAACTCGCAGGTTTTGATAATGAGAATGATAGCGGCCGGCCTGTCTCATGAACCAGCAAGGAGGTCTGTGGGTATTATTACGGGTCAAAGCTTGTTGTAAGAGGTTTATATTTGTTGAATTCATAAGTTTGTTTCCATTAGTTTGTAACCAATGCCTCTGATACTTCTGATGATTTGGGGTTTCTTTGGGTCTTCTTCAATAATTTTTCTTAGTCTAACAATAAAATTATCCACGGTTCTTTCGTTAGGGAACTCATCTTCTGACCATACCATGTTAAGTATTATATCTCTGCTTACAACCATTTCTTTTCGTTCATATAAAAGTTTAAGCAAAGCGCATTCTTTTTGGCTCAAGGGTGTGGTGATATTTTTTACAGTTGCCTGAAATTTAGAAAAATCAATAGAGGCTTTTCCTAATTGCACCGACTCACTAGTGGTGGATAAAGTTTTTCTTTTTAAAATAATTTTGATACGAAGAGAAAGTTCTCTCATGGAGAATGGTTTTACAATATAATCATCTGCTCCCAATTCTAATCCATGAATGCGGTCCTCTGC
>CAZJDM010000229.1:0-5630 GCA_964544765.1 uncultured bacterium | reverse complement strand
GCAATGATGGTTTATAAAGGATTAGCAGATGGTATGGTTTCGGGTTGTGTTCATTCAACTCGCAACACCTTGAGACCTGCTTTTGAGATTATTCGAACCAGACCCGACACTCCAATAATATCGAGTATCTTTCTGATGTGCCTCAAAGATAAGGTTCTGGTTTATGGTGATTGTGCGGTTAATCCCAATCCAAATGCGGAACAGTTGGCTCAAATAGCAGTTAGTTCAGCTAATACAGCCAAATTGTTTGGTATTGATCCTGTGGTAGCTATGTTATCATATTCTACCGGTGATTCTGGTAGTGGAGAAGATGTAGATAAGGTTCGAGAAGCATGTAAGATTGCTCAGGACAAGTGTCCTGAGCTGAGTATTGATGGCCCTATACAATATGACGCGGCGGTTGATCGAAATGTTGGTAAACTCAAGATGCCTGACAGTAAGGTGGCAGGCCATGCTACTGTTTTTATATTTCCTGATTTAAATACAGGAAATAATACCTATAAGGCGGTGCAAAGATCGTCTGGAGCGGTGGCTATTGGTCCGGTAATTCAGGGGCTTAATATGCCGGTTAACGATTTAAGCAGGGGATGCAGTGTTACCGATATAATCAATACAATCGCCATAACTTCTATTCAATCTCACCCATCAAGGGATATTCGGGTTCAACAATCAAAGGATGAAAAATGTTTAGCTTCATAATTAACTCTGGTAGTTCTTCAATCAAATACCAGTTATATCGAATTAAGAATTTAGAAGCAGTAGCTTCTGGCATTGTTGAAAAAATAGGGGAAGGGCAAAGCGGCATTACTCACCAACTTAATGGATCAAGCTCAGAACCGAAAAAAAAACTGATTAGTCATCCGATAGAAAATCATTTTGATGGTTTGCAAAAGATAGTTGCTCTTTTAACTGATCCTAATGAAGGAGTTGTCTCTGATATTAATGATATAAAAGTTGTTGGTCATCGGGTAGTGCATGGAGGAGAGCAGTTTAAAGATTCTATTATTATAAATGATCAAGTAATTTCAGCTATTGAAGATAATATTTCTTTGGCTCCTTTACACAATCCTCCTAATTTAGAAGGAATTAAAATAGCCAGACAAATTTTTAAGCATGCGGTTCAGGTAGCTGTTTTTGATACTTCCTTTCATCATACCATTCCTGATTATGCTTATCGCTATGCTATTCCAGAAAAGTTTTATACCGAGAAGAAAATAAGACGCTATGGGTTTCATGGAACCTCTCATCGATATGTGGCCCAGCAAGCAGCGCAATATTTGAATATTCCTCTGTGGCAACTAAATTTAATAACTCTTCATTTAGGAAATGGAGCTAGTGGAACCGCTATCATGAAGGGTAAAAGTGTCGATACTTCAATGGGAATGACTCCTTTAGAAGGATTGGTGATGGGTACGCGAAGTGGTGATTTAGATCCAGCGATTTTATATCATCTTTGTTTAAACGGAGAATATACAGCAAAAGATCTTGAACGGGTGTTTAATAAAGAAAGTGGTCTAAAAGGATTGTGTGGAAAAAATGATTTAAGAGAAATACTGAAAAATAGGGAAAGAGGAGATAAGAAAGCTGATTTAGCATTCAAGATTTATGTCTATAGAATTAAAAAATATATAGGAGCCTATTTAGCTGTTTTAGGTCAGATAGATGCTATTGTTTTAACTGCGGGAATAGGTGAAAATTCTCCTGATGTTCGTCAGGGGTGTTTGTCGGGATTAAAAAATTTGGGAATTGTTTTAGATAAGGAAAAAAACTTTGCTGCTAATAATTCCATTCGTGAAATTCAAAAAGACGATGCTCGAATAAAAATCTTGGTAGTTCCCACTAATGAAGAATTAGCTATTTTAAAAGAGGCGGTTAGGTTATACACTCAAGTTACCAGATAACATGGGTGCAACTTTGGATAATGTGGGATGCAACTGACGAACGGCTTCAAATAACACTACAGAAACGGCGTTAGCTAGATTTAAGCTTCGCGAATGTTCTCCCAGCATTGGAATGGTGTAACATTGATTTTGATAAACTTGATAAAAATTCGAAGGTAGTCCGCGCGTTTCATTTCCAAAGATAAGATATGTTTCAAAAGTAAAATGGTAGTTGAAATAACTTTTATTACTTTTAGTTGTAGCAAAGAAAAGACTTGTTGGTTTTTCTTTTGAAATGAAATCTTCCCATGATTGGTGAACGGCAATATTGAGGTGCGGCCAATAGTCTAATCCAGCCCTTTTTATATCTTTTTTATCAAGGCTAAAGCCTAAGGGTCTTATTAGATGTAGCTTAGAGTTGGTGCACACACAAAGTCTTCCAATGTTGCCAGTGTTCTGAGGTATTTCGGGATTAACTAGGACTATATTTAAAGGCTTGGTCCAATTCATGTTCATGGTGTCAAAATTACAAAATGCATATCCAATGTCAAACGATTTTGGAATTATGTATTTCAAAATAAATTGAAACTACACTAAAGTGAAAAACTCCGCTAAAGCGGCAAGTGTCGTTAATATAGATAGGTTTTTGGATTTATTGGATGATTTTAATATAAAAACACTGTTACAGCGGTAAATTTGCAAGAAAATCCCCTTTTAAATTTGCATTAAGAGAATTATAGGGGTATAATTACTGTTATAACAGTAAAAAATATGTAAAAAACATAAATGGTTTTATTTGCCATCAAAGTATGAGGAGAGATTAAACGTGGAACCAGATATAGCTAAAGTTATAAGATTTCATCGTAAACAAAGTGGTATGAGTCAGATTGAATTGGCTGATATGGCTGGCATTGGAAAAACGGCAGTATTTGATCTTGAAAAAGGGAAAACATCAGTTCGTTTTGACACTCTTAGTAAGGTACTAGAAGTTTTAAATATAAGAATAGTCTTAGAAAGCCCTTTAATGAAAGGGTATTTAAAGGAGCACTCTGAATAAATCTGAACAAAAAAGAGTTGGAACAAATTTGGGGGGTAAAATCCAGGTGGCTTAACTTGGTTGACCATTCTTTTTTGACAGATGATCTAAAGTTTAGTTATCAAGAGCTTATTAAAGAGAGATTTGATAGGATATATTAGTATAATCATTCCTTAATCGTCCTTTTCATTGTAAATGCATAATTCACTAGAAATAGGTGTGTTGACACTACAAACATGCAAAATGACAATAATTATCTCATCTACTAATAGTGTTCCTAATGCCATGATAAGTTGTCGATAAATAAAGATATTTATTAATATCTAGAATACGACGATATATATTATAAGTGAAAGGATATCTATGCCCAAATTCAAAGGGGGGAGAATAATGAGAAGTATTAGATGCTTATCTATTTTGATAAGGATTTTTGCCTTTATTTTATTGGTAATGTCAATATCATGTATAGATCAACTGGATAAAGAAAGGGGTTTGGGTGTTGATTCGGGTAGTGAAACTGATTTGTCCGGAGTCGAGGGATCAATTCCCCTTGAAGTTCAAGGTCATGAGGATGAAGTTGCTCCAGAGGATTACCATTTTTTTACAGATGATTTTGGTGATAGTGAATTAGAAGGTCCATTAAATTTAGCTGGGACCTTAACTTTTTCCCTTTTTTCATCATGGTCCTTTAGCAATTTTAGTCTACTCAACTTTGATGATGAAGAAAAGAAGATGTCTCCTCAGTGTTGGATAATGACTATTGATGTAGAAACTGCCGAAGAGAAAATTCTAAAAAAAGCCTTTGCCGATGATGATGTATGCCATTTTGAAAATTTACCTCCAACTACTTCTTTAATTATTCGCTATATTGCCAATGCTAAAGAACATAGAGACGCAATAGTGCCTTATACCGAGGATGGAGAGAAAGTAATTGCCGATCCACCTGATGAGCTACGCCATTTTCAAGCTAATGTTTTTGTAAATACGACTAAGAAATTGATAGAGGAATATAAGGAAGCAAAGACGGAAATTCCAGTGGCGGTATTAAAAGATGGTCTTCCTATGATACTAGATTTAGTTGACGAAGAAATATTGGAAACAGATGATCCGACCACTTTTGAACAACAAATGGAGGCTTTGACCAATGCCTTTGTCGCCGCTAAAAAGGAAGAGATTAATCAGATTACTTCTAAAAGTACTAGCGCTGATACCTTAAATGTACTTGCTAAAATTAATCGGGAAAACTCCAAACTATTATATCAAGAGATACGCAAGATAAGAGAAGAGGAAGAAGCAAAATCAATAGATACAGATGATGTTCAAGGAGACGACGTAGTAGATCACGCTACCGCAATAGAAGGTGAAGAATTTGTGATGGAGAGAGTATGTAAAATGGCCGATTTGAAAGCCAGAATTCAAATTACTAGAGAAAACAAATTTGTTGAAGAAAGTTTGGTGGGAGAAAATGAACTAGATGATCTTCTTGAACGAATGGAGACCAAAAAGAAAGTGGCTTTTGTTCAGACTTTTGAGACTGAAAAAGAAGAGAGTGAAATTATCGATAATATTTACGATCAGGGAGATGATTTTAATCGGGTTTTTCAAAGCAGATCTTTTGAAGTTTATGAAGAATTTGAGAAATTACATCGTATGAAAAATAATATTGAGAAGATTGAAGATCCAGCTACTGATGTGGTGATGGAAAGTATAGATTTTATTGAGGCTACCAGGCAGCAAATGTTGAATATAGGTAGTCGTGAATCTTTAGAGAAAATCAAAAAACAACAAGTTGTAGATAAAGTGGTAGTTAAAACCAGTCAGGAAATTATCAGACATTACACAGCTGGAATGGATTTTAGAGCAGTAACCGATTCCTATCAAGAGATGTATAGTGATCCAGATAAAGCTATAGCAGATAAATCAATAGCAAGAGATCTTGTAGCTGAACAATTTGCGGCAAGTATTGGGGGTGGTGGCGGTAGCGGTAGCGGTAGTGGTAGAATGGTTAAAGGTATATTAAACGATTTGATGATAATGGAGGATAGGTTTGAAGGATATAAACATAAATTTAAAAAAGAAGATGATTTTCATGTTGAAGAGCCAATAACTATAAATGAGTTATTCGATCAAACCACTCATAGTAGTATGGATGAGTTAACTGATTTTGTGGCTTTAGCCGTAAAAGAAGAGGTAATGATATGTCCGCCTCCTGCTATAATGAGGTGCCCATATGGAGTAGATTATGACGAAGATAGAGATGGGTGTTTAATACAAACTTGTAAAGATATAAAAGCTATTACTTGCCCACCTACCATTGATCCCAAAACATGCAAATACGGTCATAAAGAGGAAAAGTTTATGGGGTGTGTGGAGGTCTTTTGTCAACCACCACCAATAGGTGACTCATGTCCGGTGGTGAGTCGTATACCTTGTCCCCCAGATTTTATATTTGAAGGTATGGTATTAAACGCGACCGATAATTGTTTTTATCCCCAGTGTAAACCTCAAGAAATTATTTATGATCATACTGATCATTGGGGTTATGAAAAATATAAAATTTTTACAAATGATTTAGGATTTAAAGATAAATCTAATAGAAAAGTTAGATTTAAAAAAAGAAATATTTTATTTATAGGAGACTCTTTTACAGAAGGAGTTGGTTTAAGCTATGAAGATACTTACGTAGGTATAATAGAAAGTAAATTAAAAAATAA
>CAZJDM010000228.1:0-5721 GCA_964544765.1 uncultured bacterium | reverse complement strand
GTTAGAGCTATTAACTGCGTGTTAGGAGCTTTTGCGCAGCAATTTAGTTCAATCAAAATTGGCTAGTATACTTACTTTGAAAATATCTATCATATTAATAGAAAAAGTAGTGTCATCACCATATTTTAGAGTACTTGGGCTTTCACCAATGTTAAAATCGGTAACTTTAATTTTATTGTCATCAGCATAGAGTTGTAAAATCCCACTTAATTTTACCAAATGTAAAAAGATGTTTTTGTAATCTGGGTCATCATCATCATTATTCTCAGTAAAAATATCAAAAGGTAATTTTATATCCGCAGTATTAAGACCAAGAGATAACGAAAACTGTACTCTTCCCTACTGTCTCCACTTTCTTCCTTTTTATCACCCTCATCATCACTACCATCCTCATCATCATCACCATCCTCATCATCACCATCAAATTCTTCAAAAATTTAGTATCCTCAAAGCGTTCAATTAAGTGAATACTATCTTCTACACGATGTAACAGGTGATTTTTTATATTTTCTTCAATCTCATTTTGAGTTAATGTTGTCAAACTTAGATCATAAGCCTGAACAGCAGCTTGTTCAGCATCACTGGCCTCGATAAAAATAGCCTGGAAACTACCAAAAGAATCACTCTTAAATCGAACAAACTCACTATCGATTAGTTCAACAGGATAGATAATAGCTTGCTCACTATGAAAGATCCTCAGAACGGCTAAATTCTCAGATTTTCTTTCAATCTCACTAGATGCAATTAGTGAGCTAACCGAAAGGGTAAGTGGAAGAGTGGCGGTAAAAGGTTTTAGCGGTTTGGCATCAGTATCATCAGGCATAATACTAACAGCTGGTCCACCTGCAATAATATCATACTGTGTATATTGTTCATCTATAGGATCAATTTTTTCAACATTAATATTTAAATTTTCATCAAAAGTATTTGCTTCAAAAGCAAGTGTTATCTGTCCTACATTTTCGATTTCTTCAGACATAGTAGAGTGTGAATCAACTTCCACCTCAAGAGATATTTTACCATCATCTTTATTTTCTAAATCTAAAAGATTACAACCAATCAAAAGACTAAGTAGGTTCAAATGGATAAAGAGCTTTATATAAAACATAAAAACCTCAAAAAATTATTTTATTATTTTGAAATTGATTTTAATTGATTATATACAATTAATAGAGTAAATTTCAATTTAAGAATGTTATTTATGACATAAAGTTTAATAAGCAAATCTAATTAGGAGATATTTATGGCTAAATATGTATCACTAATCATGTTCACTGAAACAGGCATAAAAAATTTAAGAAAAACTACTGCTCGAGCCCAAGCATTCAAAGAAAAAATGGTGGAGCAGGGAATTGATATCACTACGACATTATGGACCGTTGGGCAATATGATATTATACATGTTTTTGAAGCTCCTGATGACGAAACAGCCGCGATTTTCACATACACCTTATCATCAATGGGAAATGTGACTGCGCATACCATGAGAGCTTATGATGCAAATGATATGGAAAAAATTATTGATAAGGTCCAAACGCCATACGATTTAATAAAGGGAACATAATCCTTAACGCTGTGTACACGTTTCTGTACACAGTATAACCTTATTTATTCTAAAAATAACGCTTGACACTATTCTTAGTACACTTTATAAGGCTCTTGTAAATTTTTTTGTGTGTTATTGAGTTATGTTAGTTATGTGAGCTAATAAGAGGAACAATCGTCATTTTTCATTTTTTACTTTTCATTTTTTTACTTTTACAAGGAGATTAGCTATGATGAAGTTCTTAAGTTTATTTTTTGTTTTTAGTGTATTATTTGTCAACGTTAACCAATCTAAATTATGGGCCAATGATGCCTTTACTTTTCCAAAGCATGTCTCAAGAGTTACTCTTAACACTTCGATTGTGAATATTGTTGATCAGTATGATTCTGAAGGAAAGAAAAATAAATTATTTAAAAGCAGTGAAGAAGCTGCCAAATTAGCCATACCAGGCGCGTCAATTACTCCTGAAATTGATGTTGTAAGAGAAGATTTCGCTTTTGAGTATGGTGTTACTGACAAAGTATCTGTACAATTGCAGGTACCAGTTTATTTTGCTAGCAAGTTCTCTTTGAATGCTAATAAAGATATGGCAACTGCTCTAACCGCAACCGGTAGAAAATTCATGCTTGAAGATGGAGAATCTGAATCAGTATTAGGTGATATTATTGTTGGTACCAAATGGCAATATCTAAGTAATGGTCAAACTCCAGTAAGTACTGATCCTGGCACTTATAGAGCTGCTGTTGCAGTTGGTTTAGCCTTACCTACTGGTGAATTAGCTGATCCAACCACAACTAATATAGGCACAACCAAATCAGGCGCTGATACTTATATTTTAGGTTTAAGAACATATTGGGATTACCAATTTACCAAATACTTTTTTGTAAACTTTTATACTGAGCATGAGTATAGATTAACTGGAGATTACAAAGCTTTAAGTAGTACTACCGGTAAAGCACTAGATTTAAAATATCAACCAGGTATTTATAATTACCTTGAATTAGATTTCAACTTAACTCCTGAATTGTTTTCGCAAGATCTTACAAGTCTATCGGGACTATATCTTATAGGTGAGTTTACCGGAAAAGGTGAATATTCTGATTATCCAGATGGTTATATAGGTGCCAAAGAAGAAGATGCTTCCAAAATTTACTATGTTAAACCATATGTTGGTGCTACCTATAAAGGTGGATTGTTTCCAATGTCTTTACAATTGAGTTACTTATTACCAGTTGCAGGTGAAAATGCCAAGGCCACTGATATTATTGAGCTCAAATATAAAGCTTATTTTAAATTTATTTAATTTAAAAAGTAAATCGTTTAATGCTTAATACTGCTTAACACTGCTTAACACAACTTAGCACTTGTGAATAATGATTTATTATTAACGCCATGAGCGGGTAAAAATCCGCCCATGGCGTTGTTGTTGCTAGGTAAGGATTATATATGAAATATTCTCAAGCTAAAAGAGGTCGAGTTTTTGTTTTACGTTTAGAAGATGGCGATATCTTGCATGAAGTCATTGAAAATTTTGCCAAAGAAAATCACATACAAGCTGCTACATTAACAGCACTTGGAGCAATAGATAAAGAAAGTGTCCTCATAGTAGGTCCTAAAGAAGATCGATCCTCTCCCATTGTTCCTATAAAACAAACAATTAATGATGTTTACGAAGTAACCGGTACAGGAACCATTTTTCCTGACTCTCAAAATAACCCCATTCTTCATATGCACTTATCATGTGGTAGTGGCGACCATACTTTAACAGGATGCGTCCGTTCAGGTGTAAAAATATGGCACGTATTAGAGGTCGTGATATATGAGTTGCTTGAAACAACTGGGAAGAGGATAATGGAACCATCTACTGGATTCGCGTTTTTGGTTCCCTAGGTGCTATAAAGATATTTCCTTGTAAAAAAGTGGTAGCTAGCTATTTGAAGAATAATCATTAGAAGAATAATACCTTCTTTAGTTAAGGGGATATCATGAATAGTAAGAAGAGTTCCGTCATTCTTTTTATCTTGATAGCCCCTAAAGTCTAACATACCAAACTTATACCCAATAGATAAACGTTTTGTTTTACCATCAGTATACTGTTCGACTGGTAACTTAGAAATATTGATACTTATGCCCGATAAAAAGAATAAAAATAACAAGGCTGCAAGCATAGTTATAAATACTGATTTACTAGCTTCGCCTGCAATTAATGATTCTCTTTCATCTCTTTCTTTAATACCGGCTAGTCTAGTTAATATTGTTTGTCTAAAAGATGTAGAAAATAATAATGCAAAAAAGAAGTACACTAAGGCAACGAACCAAAAAATAAAGTGCCAAGATAAAATCTCCCATAGAAAGTTAACAATTGATAGCTCAGACATTGGTTTGTGGTCAGGTAATAATAATCCTGCCCATATTAGTAAGGGAATCACTAATGATAAGGCGTAAACTAAGTATTTAATTAGGACGCGGTTAAATTTGCTCATTTTAATGCTCCTTTTCAAGGGTTATTATATAGTTTTAAACGTTTTTATTTTAAATAAATTATTAATATCTTTTTTAAAATATTGCGCTAAACGAAAAGCCAGTTCCAAAGATGGATTGTAATTACCCTTCTCAATAGCTACTATGGTAGCTCTAGTTACATTTATTGCATCAGCTAATTGTTGTTGAGTTATCTTCTTTTCTGCCCTGCAAACATGAACTGTATTTTCAATTTGAAGTTTAGTTTGTAAATTACCCATGTATTAGATTCCTTTTTAAATTATTTTCTATATGTAAAGTAAACTATACATTGATTAATTAGATATGTAAAGTAAATTATATAAAAAGATAAGTTTGTTTTACAGAATCCTGATTTGTTTATAGACATGGTAGACATTTTTAGATAAATGAATTTTTCTGTTGTTTTCGAAAATAATTGGTAGATTTATGGATATTTTTAGAGTATAAAGATTAGTGATATTTTATTTTTTTACTATATATTTGGAGTAAAACTTGGAAAAAGGAACTGTTAAATTTTTTAACCAAGAAAAAGGCTTTGGTTTTATTGAACCCGAAAATGGCGGTAAGGATTTATTTGTCCATGCTTCCGGAATTGTTGATGGACCTATTACCGAAGGTGATAGTGTTGAATACGAAATTGGTGAAGGAAAAAAAGGGCCTTGTGCTGTTCAAGTTAGTATTCAAAAATAATAACTTTGCATCGGCTTTTATAATTTAATACCTTGATGTTTAAAATCGATTATTTTCATCTGGCTCCGCTAGTCACAAAAACGAAGTATGGATATTCCAATTATACAAATGTGACAAGATAACGATGAGTCCAATGATAAGACTTGATCAATTTTAAAAGCATAGTTGTTTTTTTTATTCAGTGACAACCTATTAGCGAGAAGGAATAATATTATTATGTCAAAGAAACTATTTGTAGGTGGATTAAGTTGGAATACCAATGATGAGGGTTTACGTCAAGCTTTTGCTAAATACGGCGAAATTGAAGAGGCCAAGGTAATTACTGATCGTGATACTGGTCGCTCAAGAGGATTTGGTTTTATTACATTTTCTGAGGCTCAGTCTGCGACTACCGCTATTGATGAAATGGATGGTAAAGAGCTTGATGGACGAACAATAAAAGTAAATGAAGCTCTTGAAAGAAATCGTCGAAGTGGTGGCGGTAATCAATATGGTGGTCGGGATTCTGGTTATAATCGCTGGTAAAAGTGAAAAACCTTAAAGGTTGTGTCGCATTATTTGTTTGAACATAGACCTTATTCCAGATCTATCAACTCTAATTAGCCAACATATGAAATTGTTCCACTGAACTTGGACAAAATAGTTCCATGAGATTTGGCTGCTCTTTTTTGATCATGGCAGCCACTTCAATCCCGTGGTCAATGTTGTTAAGTTAAGCCTGGAGCATCTGTTTGCATTTCTCCTGAGGTGGATTCCAATACCTATTATCCTTGAGTATTCGTAACTATTCAGTAAGATTTTTAGGTTAAGCTAAAGTTTTTCCTTTTCTTTTCGAAATTATTGAGGAATAATTTTGAACAAATGACTGTAGGAAAAATAGATATAAATAAGGCAATAGCAGAAGTACAAACTCAGATAGAGAATGATAAAAGGTATTTATGCCAAAACAATGCTTGTAATATTAAAACCTTCATTACTGATTA
>CAZJDM010000227.1:0-5724 GCA_964544765.1 uncultured bacterium | reverse complement strand
TTTATAAACTCGAATTTCCTGATGTTAAAAATTGAGGGGTAGGTGAACGGTTACCAACTTTTCTTTCGTCTGTGGTTCTCTTCACCCTTAATTCAAACTCAAACTGGTGGATGTATTAAAATTTGAAGACCTCTCTATTTACTTATTTATTCATTTTTGACACGTTTTGAAGAATAAGGGTAATAATGCTAATTAAGGCGTTACGTTCGACATCATCTTTAATGATATCTTCTTCAATTAAAGTAACTTTACCATTGGACTGACTATCAACAAATTTTCCTACTCTAATTTGTATATTTTCTAGATGAAAAGAATCATCTAGATCGTATTTAAAGACTTTTTCAATCTGTGGTAAAATTTCAATAAAAGGTCTATGCATATTATTATTATAAATTGATCTACCCGGCAAACTATTTTGTAAATAGTAAAAAACAGAAGTTTCCTGCTCTACTATTATACTAACAGCATTAAACAACGTAGATTTATTTTGATAATCTTTTTCTTCTGCATTAGCAACGTTATCATTTCCATTTCGATTTGCAAATGAATATGTTGGTCCCATGGGGCTAGTAGGGTTAGGACTATTATCCTTTTGGAAGTGCATATACATAGCGGCAGTAATTTGTGACAAATCAAAAGTAGTAATAGTCTTGAATTCTTCATAATCTTTTGGAATATTAAATTTATTGAAAAATTCCATTAACTCTTCTTGACTCAGGACCGTAGGGGCGTCAACCTGATCAATTTGTTTTTGTTGTTTTAGCTTGCTGACGGCAGCAATGGTAAAAGGTTGATCTTTTTTAGCAACATAATATGAATTGGAAATTTTTACTCCCACTTCACCACGTTCAATGAATTGATATCTGTCTACTGCCATACTTGTGTAAGGAAAAATTCTGTCTTGACCAATGGTACTAAAAGGAACTCTCAATCCACATAAATAAGATGGAAAAAAGGTCATGATAAGTTTTCTCTCCTTAGCATATCTAGGGTAATAAGGATCTTTTTGATCGGATAAGCCTTTAATTCCCCATTCTTTAGTCGATACCCCTTTAAATATTCTATTTTCTATAATTTCGCCCACTTCTCTTCTAAATGGTGGCTCATCTAGAAATCCGGGAAAAAACTCGGTTTCCTTCAATAGGTATGAAGTTGGAGGAGTTCTTTGCGTAAGGAATAAAATGGCTGACTTTCTATCGAATTGATTACCAATCACTTCAATAGGTTTATCAATATCCGTGGAATTTTTAACATCATCTATTGGATATCCCAGCTCTTTAACTAATTCTTGGTTTTGTGATGCTAAAAATTCAACGACTGATTTATTAGAACAAGATAAAATATTTTCTTTTGTTTGAAGGTAAAAATTTTCTCTAATTGTAGAAAATTCAGTAACCTTCATTTCATGAGTATCTTTATTTTTAAGAACGCAATATCTATTAGGCAATACAGATAATTTTTTTAAAAACTCATAAACCTTAAGAGCCGCTGGTCTATAAAGATTATACTCTTCCTTTAAGACAGAACTGGACATCCTTTCTAACACTCCCTCAAATTCTTCTTCTGTGAATTTTTCTAAATATTTATTATCGCTGCCTACAAAATCAGTTAGGTGAATTCTCCATTGATCATAAAATCTCTTTAAAGGGAGCAAGGTATGAGTTAAAAACGTTTTTCTAAGTATCTTAGCTGGATAATTATAAGGTCGATCATATAGATAGTAACCGACAGCATAATTAGCATCATAAGTTTTGATGATATTTTCTACAATTTCAAGCGGGGTGACACCTTCATCAAACATATTACAAAGAGGGTCCTTATACATTAAATCTTCCGGGCCACAATACATATATTTTTTAAATTTTTTGCCTTTTAATTCAGAATTTTGAGACAAAGATTTAGAGGTATCTAGATTGATTAATTCACCATTTTCAAGTTCTACTTTACCTGCGTAAGCAAAACTTATTGCGGCAATATCATATTTACCTGGTTTATTCAGTTCTTTAGAAAAGGGTGCGCTATAATCCATAACACTAGAAAACTGTGCTTTGCTATTCGAATCTTTTTCATCATAAAAATTATCTTTATCAGCTGAAGCCATGAAATTATGTCTAAGACCCAAGTTATGACCTAGTTCATGCAAAATAGTTACCATTAACTGGGATGGAAGGAGTTTTTCGGCACATTCCTTAAATATTTTTTTCTCATCTTCGGTATGAGTAATTAATTTTGTTTTTCCTTCATTTCGTTGTTGCAGTTCTTTAATATAGACAAGTAAATTAGGGCAAATTTTTCCCTTTTGAACCTCTTCAACTATATCATGACCCAAATGGGAAAAACTGCAGGTATGTAGAAAGCCCTTCCTTGCATTAAGAGGAAATAAAGAAAGAAAATCATTATAAATAGTTTTGCTATTATTTTTGTCTTCTTTATTTTGGTAAAAATATTGGTTTAAAAACCCTCTTTCTTCTTTATTTTCGGTCAAAAGACTATTAAAAAAGGTTCGCTGGTAGGGTAAAACATTGTTACTAAATGCTCTGGACATGGGCCAGTTGAAATTTTTATTGGTACTTTGATAGATAATAGGCGGTAGATTTGTTTTAGTAACATGTTTTAGGTCAAACATTCCAAGTTGACTATAGACAAAATTCCTAATAAAGCTGGTTAATTCCTGCCTATGGGAATTGACAAAAATATTAGCTGTTGCTGATATGATTTCTCCGGTAGTTGAATCAACAACAAATGGGCCGAGACCCGTTCTAGTATCCGTATTACTAGAATCATCCACTATATTAATAGCTTTATATCTATTATCACCCAAATCAACACTGACCTTTTGGTTAACAGAAAGCGTGATACCGGTTTGAGCAAGCTCAAAGGCTTTGTTCCATCTTTTAACTGCTTCAACAGCGATTGATTTAAATTCTTCTGCACTATTTTTAGTAAAGTGAAAGACAATTTTATTATCTTTAGGGAAAAATCTTCTTAAATAAATATTATTGGTGATATCTTCTTGTCGAAAAATATCGACATTATATAATGTATTTTTCTCAGCCTTAAATAGGCCAAATTTCTTTTGATCTTCTTTAAAATATTTTCTTCTTTTATCTTGAGGAATAGGATCACCAGCTCTTCTTAAGGCATAACGTACTATTATTTTCCCAGATAAGTATTGAACCGTGTAACTTACATAATCTTTAGATAGCTTAAAATTAAGTAATTTAATATCGGCTGGGTTTTGTTTTACCCCTGATTTAGTACGGGTCAAATGCAGTCTTATATAAGATCTTTCCTTTGAGGAAACCGCATTCAACGTAGAGTCAGTTATAACCTCTTCTCTGAATTGAAAAGGTTTAGTTCTAAAATCAATAGGATCTATAGGAATTTCAATAGCAGAAGACCAATTAAGATCGTTGGTTTCATCTATTTGATTAAAAATATTTAAATCGACTCCTTTTAATTGATCCTTAATTTTTATAAATTTTATTCTGGAAACTCCATTCATTGTCGGCGAGGCTGTAAGAATGGATCCAACAAATTCATGGCCTTCGATTGAGGTTGAAACAATGGTAGCAGAATAGAACCATTCTCCATCAAAAAAATCAGCCGGTAAGATATCTTTTTTTACAATACTCTCAAAGTCAATACGTGTATGGCTAACCAGTCTAAAATGACTGGCGTTACCTGTATTATTAACCCGTACTTCTGTTTTATAGTCAACCGGCACTTCTACTTTAAAGTGAGCTTCATCCCCATTATGATCTACTTCTTTTTCAACTCTAACTAAGGCAATTTGATAAGCAAATAAAGGAATTGCTAATTTACCATCTTCTTGAGGCTCACCGTATGTCCATTCTTGCGAAGGGATCATTTCTTTTAAACCTACTTTATATATCTTTAATAAATTTTTTGAAACCTTGTACATAATTTCATATTGATAATTTTCCTTTCCTCTAAAGGGGAAATCTTCATTTTTAACAAACTCAGCCTTAGTTTGAAACTCAACTAAATGAAATTGATTGATTATTTTTTGATCCGTATCAAAGTTTTCAGCATTACTAGCAGGAAGATGTGCAATTATATTTCCCGTGGTTAAAGGTATTCTTTTGTTTTGATAATCTCTTATTTCAAAAAGACCTATTCCTTGACCTTGCCTAAAAATTTCTTTTCTTTCTTCTACACAACCAAAGTTAAGCAAAATGAGAAAAATGAGTTTTAGAATTATGCCGTTTAATAATAATCTAGATTGCATAATATGCCCTTAAAATCATGTGCCCTTTAAATCTAAATTAGATACGTTACTCCTAAGTGAAACCATGACTGATTTTCATTAAAAAAACTGATATTTGATTCATAACCATTAGGTTTTAACGTGCTTCCCCCGTTTCCATGACCTAAGGAAATAATCAAAGATTTTTCTAAAACATAAGCTATTTTCTCTGTAATATAAAACCTGGCATTATAAGTCCCTCTATAATTAAAAGAGCTGTTATAACCAACTTCTAGCGATAGTTGAATTTGATTTTTACTGACCCTTAACATGAGATGATTCTCTATCAAATATTCCTTATTGATGTTCCCCTGATATGAAGTAGTATAGCGGTGAAAGTTCCTGGTTATACGAGGTGAATAACTTAAAATTATATTAAAAGATGGGTAAATGTATTTAGAAATATTATAAACAAGGGTTGGAGCAAATGATAAAGAGGTTATAAGTGAACTACCCTTATTAGAATGTTTACTTAGGGGTATTAATAAGTTCCCTCCATAACTTAGATCTAATATGTTTTGATACTTCCAGGCAAAATAATTACCTCCCAGAACAGCGTCTCGCAAAAGAACCTCCTGATAAGGCTTCTGCGTTTTAGTCAGAGAAAAATTACTAGTCAATAATAACTTTTGTTTAAAGGGATATTTAAATGTAGAAGATAAATTGGTAATAACAACACGTTTTTTATTAAATAAATGAGGCAGATTTGACTTAGTTTCAAGCTTCAAAAGCCCCTTCCCAGCAGCAAAGGCGTCTATAGCAAAGAAAATGAAGATTAGATTGGTTGCACTTATTTTTAGCAACATATCAAAATTCTCTAAATACTCTAGCAAAACAGACTCTAGCAGACTAAATCCGATTAAAATTAAATCCGACTAGTAAAATGCTGATTTTATAATTTCCACGTCATTTAAGCCATCTTACGCAACTTACGATATTTTATTGGTTTATGCAATAATATTTGTAAAAAAATCTAATATCAGTATTTAAATTAATAATATTAGCATTGTAAGAATTGATATATTTGCTCCAAATATGACGAAATGATACAATTTATGATTAGTAATCAGCAATAATTTTGTTCCTTGTTGTATAAAAATTACTTATTGATAAGTTGTATTTAAAAAATATTTAAATTAAGATTGTTTTTTTCTTGAACAGATGATTGTGTTTAACTAAACTTACTCATTATCAATTAGCAAAAGTAAGTTTTGTATTATTTATTTTTTGGAGGAGATATGTTTAAGGTTTTATTTCTTTTGGGTATTTGTTTTTCTATTTTTGTTACCTGTACCGGTGATACGGTTGAGTTATTATCCAGTGATGATTCTTTGGGAGGTACTGGTAGTACCATCGGATTACCGGTTACTATTAATGGAAAGATCATCGATAAAATGACCCGTAAAGGAATAGGTAAAGCCGAAGTTTTTGTTAGGGTATCAAATACTTGGAGA
>CAZJDM010000226.1:0-5744 GCA_964544765.1 uncultured bacterium | reverse complement strand
AGATTCTAAGATGAGGAATTTTTTTCTAATAGCCGGAGAGGCCTCAGGCGATTTTTATGGTGCGTATTTAATTAAAGAATTGCTAAAGAAAGGATCAGCTAATTTTTTAGGAATAGGTGGTAAGTTAATGAAAGAAGCTGGGCAGCACCAGCTCTATTCTTTAGACAACCTTTCAGTAATGGGCCTTTGGGAAGGGTTTTTTAAGGTTTATAAAATAAGATCTATTTTTGAAAATGTAGTTACTTATTTGGAACGTAATGAAGTTGATGCAATAGTACTTATCGATTTTCCGGGGTTTAATCTAAAATTGGCTAAAACTATTAATTCTTTAGGAATTGAAATTATTTATTATGTAAGTCCAAAGGTTTGGGCCTGGAAAGAAAATCGTATAAAAATTATAAAGCGAACCTCTCAGGTGGTCATGTCTATTTTTCCTTTTGAAGTAAGTTTTTATCAACAAAGAAATGTTCCTTGTAAATATACGGGAAATCCTCTTCGAGAACTATTATCTACTGTGCCTCCATCAAAACAATTTTTATCGTCATTGGGGAAGGGGCCTTTTGTTGTCTTAATGCCCGGTAGTAGAAATTCGGAAATAAAATATAATTTAACATCTTTGATTCAGGCATCTGCTGTTATTATAAAACAGTTTCCAGGTGTTCAGTTTTTTATACCAGTTGCTCCAACTATTAAAAAAGAGGATCTAGAAAAGTTGGTACAAAAAAATGCTATCGAAGAACAATTAGAAATAGAACATGTACATTATGTGTCTGAACAAGAGAGATATGGAGTAATGAAAGCGGCAGATATGGCTCTGATAGTCTCGGGAACGGCAACTTTAGAAGCGACTTTTTTAGGATTACCAATGATAGTAGTATATCGATGCTCAAAATTGACCTATCTAGTGGCTAAGTTGCTGGTAAAAATTAAACATATAAGTTTGACAAATATTATTGCTGGGCAGGCAATTGTACCTGAAATGATTCAGACCAATGCCAGTGGCTCTGAAATAGGAAAACAGGCCGTTAATTTGCTGGGCGACGATAATAGAAGACAACATATACGAGAAGAATTACTTAGAATTGAAAAAGAATTTCAGACAACTCCTTTTACCAATCCAGCAGATGTCGTAATGGATATAGTAGGCTAAATGGATATAGTGGGCTAAAATGAAAATATATCTTTATTTAATAGGCCGTATTTTTCAATATAAAACCGAATTTATTATTTCTATTTTGTTTTTAATTCTATTTGGTTTTACCTCTACAATATTAGTTACTCTGGTCGGTCCGGTTTTCACCTTTCTTTTTTCATTAGAGAAATCTGAAATGATTGATGTCGGTTCACTATTGCCGGTTAATATTAGATCAATGTTAGCCCTGAATAACGGAGGACTACAATTTTCTAAACAATTAATAATATTATTTTTGCCTTTGGCCATAATTTTACTCTCACTAGCTAAAGGTATTTCCTTATATTTTCAAAATTATATTATGGGAGGAGTGAGTCAAAAGATCATCAAAGATATTAGGAATGAAGCTTTTTATCATATGATCGCCAGTAAAAAATCTATTTTAGATAATTATTCAGTTGGATCCTTAACTTCAATGATTACTAATGACACTTTACTGATACAAAACGCCTTATCGAAAACAGTTCAACAATTTATACGCTATATAATTACCCTGATTTTATATTTGGGAATGCTGGTTATTATTGATCCTAAACTAACAATGATATGTTTGGTGCTTTTTCCGATATTGGGTTTTTTTATAAATAAAATAACATGTAAAATAGAATATTTTTCTAAATTGATACAAGAAAGTTTGGGAAGGGTTGCCTCTTTTATTTCGCAAGCGGTAAAAGGTATAAGGGTCATTAAATCTTATGTTGGAGAAAGTCGGGAATCAGAAAAATTCAACGATCTAAACCAGGGTTTATATAAAGTTTCTTTAGAATCGATATTTGTTCGTACGGGATTTGCTCCGCTTATGGAATTTATTGCTATGGTATTGTTTGCCTTATCTATTTACTATGCTTTGATACAACTAAAAAGCGGGAACATGGATCCATCCGGACTTTTATCGTTTTTTGCTCTATGTGGAGCTATGTTTAGGCCCTTTAAGGAAGTATCAACAGTATTGGTCGCGGTTAGGGAGAGTGTTGGTGCGATGAAAAATTTGTTTAATTTTATTCATGATGAATCCTTATTGGAGTTCCAACAGGGGCATGACTTAAAGGAGAATATAACTAAAATTACTTATAATAACGTTAATTTTGCTTATAAGAATCAGCAAGTATTAAATAACATAAGATGTGAAATTATAAGGGGAGAAAGAGTTGCTTTTGTTGGTCATAGTGGGTCGGGAAAAACTTCTTTGGTCAGGCTTTTAATGAGGTTGTACGGGCAGGAAAAAGCCGATACGGGGATATTAATTAATGGAAATTCCTTCGAGCAGTATAACCTTTCTTCATTACGTAAACAAATCTCTTTTATTTCCGGTGATCCCTATTTATTTCATGCTTCTATAAGAGATAATATAACTTATGGTATGAAAGACGTTTCTGAGGAAGAAATTCAACAAGCGATAAATGGGTCCGGTGTGTCCAAATTTATTTCAACTGTTCCAGATGGATTGGATTATGTTATCAATCCTCTAAGTACTAACTTATCTGGTGGCCAAAAACAACGAATAGCTTTAGCAAGAGCCTTTTTAAAAAAAGCTCCTGTTTTGATTTTAGATGAGGCGACCTCTTCTCTTGATGTTGGTTCCGAAGAGCATGTTATAAAAGGAATGGATAATTTATATCTGGATCAGAGTAAAGAAGTTATTTTTATAATCATAGCCCATAGATTAAATACAGTAAAAAATGCTGACAAAATTTATTTGATGGACAAGGGCAATATTGTGGCTTCGGGCAGTCATGATCAATTGTTGACAACCTCAGACTTATATAAAAGATATGTTGAATCGTTTTCTATATAAAACTGGTTTATATAGTCGGTTACTCCGATGGTTAAATAGGAAGAGCAGAAGTATTGATTTGCTTTTATTTCCCCTTACTTTTTTGTCTGAGATATATAGTTTACTGATGATATTTAGACGAGCATATTATAGACGGTATAGATCGTTTAAGGGAGTAGTAATAGATTCTAAAAGGAAGAAGCCTTTAGTTATTTCAGTAGGAAATATTGTAGCGGGAGGAACAGGAAAAACTCCTTTTACCATTTTTTTAGCTCAATATTTTAATCGCCAAGGATATTCGATTGCTGTGGTGCAGCGCGGTTATAAGAAAAAAACAAATGAAAATGATAATAGTATCTTTTGTGTTGAGGCCGGTTCTGATTTATCTTTAGGTAAAATTGTTCTTGAAGGTGGGGATGAGGTTGCTATGTTGGCTAAGATGTTGCCTTTTGCTAATATCTATTCGTGTTCAAACAGGAAAAAGGTTCTGGCTAATTTAGAAAACCGTTTTGATGTGGTTATTCTTGATGATGCTTTTCAGCATTTAAAAGTTCGAAGGGATTTTGATTTTGTTCTTTTGAATTCAAAAAAACCTTTTTCAAGTGAGCGATGCTTTCCCAGGGGGTTATTACGAGAGCCGATAAGTTGTTTAAAAGATGCTGATTGTATGATTTTCACTCATTTTATGGAAAGCGAATGGAGAATTATTAAAAACAAACTTGATAATCTGAAATATGTATTGCCGGGAAAAAAGATTATTAGAACCAAGCATACACCTGTTTGTTTAAGAACAATTGATGGAAGCATAGAAATAAGCTTGGATACACTAAAAGATAATAAAGTTCTGGCTTTTTGTGGTATAGGAAATCCAGAAGGATTTTTTGCTGGAATTAAAGAATTGGGTATAAGAGATCTGGTTTCATATTCTTTTCCTGATCATTTTGATTATGGTCAAACTGACCTCCAGTGTTTGGAAAATGAAATGGAAAAACAAAATTGTGATATTATGCTGACGACATTAAAAGATGCTATTAAGTTATCTGATTTGATTATCCAAAATAAAGTTTATTTCTTAGATATGAAAATTGATGTAATATCAGATGATACTGAAAAAATGCAGGAAATTTTAAGGGGGTTCAATTGAACGTTTTAATTATTGGAGCGGGAGATGTTGGTTTTAATATCATGAAAAGGCTGTCGCAAGAAGGTCTTGATATAAGTGTAATTGAAAGCGATAGTTTAAAAATAAAACGAATAAAAGAATCCTGTGATGTTTTTGTTGTTCAAGGCAACGGGGATAATCCAGAATCATTGTTAGAGGCAGGAGTTAATAAAGCTGATGTCGTTTTAGCTGTTACAAACAGTGATTCAGTTAATATTTTATCCTGTTATTTTTCTAAAATATTGGCTCCCAATTGTAAAACTTTAGCTAGAGCTAGAAATCAAGCATATGATGAATACGAATACTTTTTTAATAAGGCTCATTTGAATATTGATCGCTTAATTAATCCTGAAGTAATAACCGCAGAAATGGTGTTAAGATTGATTTCCATTGCGGACGCTTGTGAACTGTCGGCTTTTATGGAGGGTAAAGTTAAATTAATTGGTTTTAATGTCAAAGAAGGAGCGCCTATTGTGGGGCCAAATCTGGATCGGTTTTTTAAAGGAAAGGATAGAAAAGATCTTTTGGTTGTAGCTATAGCTAGAAATCATCAAATTATCATACCTAAGGGGCAAACTGAGGTTCGAGTTGGAGATCGAATTTATTTTTTAACCAAGAATAGGGGTAACGATTTAATATATGAGATTTTAGGGATAAAGAGAAAAAAACTATCTGACGTTATGGTCATTGGCGGTGGTACTTATGGTAGGTTTATCGCGAGAAGATTGGAAAATGATGGTATTAATTGTAAATTAATAGAGAAAAATTTTAGTAAATGTCAGATGTTAGATCAGTTGTTGGATGATACTGTAATAATTCATGGTGATGGAACTGAACATGAACTATTACATCAAGAAAATGTTGAGAAAATGGATCTGTTTGTAGCGGTTACTGGAGATGGTCCTTTAAACTTAATGGCTGCTACTATTGCTAAAAAGATAGGGGTGAAACGTACATTGGCTATGACCTACAAACAGGCCTTGTTTCATTTGAGTCATGAAATGGGGATAGATATAGCAATTTTACCTCAATCTGCTGTAACCAATGCTATTTTACAATTTGTGCGAAGAGGTAAAATTGTATCGGTCCAAACTTTGGGTGATGAAAAGGCAGAGCTAGTTGAATTTATTGCATCTGAAGATTCTCCCATTACAGGGAAACCTATTAAAGATATTGATTTACCCAAAAATACTTTGGTAGGAATTATTGAACATGAAGATGAGATAAATATTCCAACTGGTGAAGATATTATTTATCCAGGAGACAGAGTAGTAGTCTTTGCTTCAGAGGTACAAATGCCTAAGGTTTCGGAAATGCTTTCATAGAGAGTTAAATATGCTTTTTTCAGTTCTTTTTAAACTTATTGGTGGGATCATATTAGCTGTTGGTATATCAATGAGTATCCCCATGGTATATGCCTGGTATGTAAATGAAGTTTTAGCGGCAAAAGGCTTTTTCATATCTGTTGTAACTACTTTGTTGTTGGGAGGATCATTATTTTTCTTCTTTCGTAAAAGTCCTAGTGATGAGGAATTACGACCCAAAGAAGGCTTTTTTATAGTTTCTTTTTCATGGCTCCTAATGAGCGTTGTCGGGGGATTACCGTTCTTTTTTGC
>CAZJDM010000225.1:0-5812 GCA_964544765.1 uncultured bacterium | reverse complement strand
TAAGCAACTAACTGATACTAAGGTATTAGGTGATTTCTAGGTGTCAAACCCAAGAATTACTGGTATTTTCGGCAATAATGCTAATTTTACCTATTTCGTCATTAATTGATAACGATTTAAGGATTCTTTTCTTCTTTGAAGAGTAAGCTCTTCTAGGTTTATTAGCTGACACCAGTTTAGTTAATACTTCAGCTAATTCTTTGGCCTCAACGTATTGTAAGTTATGAAGATATATATTTTTTTTTATAGACGGGTAATTTTTCTTTAAATGGGTTTCTTTTTGGGACCACTTTTAAGATTTTACCTTCATCAATTACGGTATATCCAGCTACATTGAGGGCCGTTAAGAAAACCTCCCATAACTCATCCATGGATATACCAGTCGGTGATATGATTTGGATTTGTTTGTTTATCTTGGCGTTTAAAACAATATTTTTACCAGTCCATTCAGCAATTGCTTTGATCAAATGCCTTACACTTGTTGGCTCGGGGAAGTCAATGTTGAATTTTTTCTCTGACTTTTTAGGTGAAGCCTTTGATATTAAAGTTAAAGGAGTCTTTGGAAAAATTAAAGATAATATTAAGGTTGCTAAAACACATGACCTTCTATACATACACTTTGGTTTATACTGTATGTTTATTTGATTATTATTAAATTTCAGTTAGAATTTTCTAATGTAATTATACTGTGATCAGAGTTACCGGCACTTATTGATAACTTCCAGTTGACTTTATTTCTTCACATTGATACTCACCGTACCAGTTTTCAAAAAATAGGATTTAGTAAACCAAAACCATATGAATAGGAACCTTTATGTTGATTATGGAATCCTTGGGTAGAAGTTGCATAGTAATTATCTTAAATTTATTGTTTTGTGGTTCTTTATTAGCCAATAAGGTAGTGAATACGGAGCATTATTTTTTATCAAATCCTCCTATCGTTGGAACCACCATTAAGGGACAAAATGTCAGGGCTGGCGGATATTCAGGTCTGTCGTTCGTTGGAATTGATGATGTCAGCGGAAATATGGTTTTTTTGGTTCATACTGATCGAGGACCAACGCCCTCGCCTGTCGATCTTGATAATGATGGTATTTTAGAAAGACCTTTTGCTTTACCGCATTTAAAAATGTCTCTTACAAAGCTATCTTTGAATAGAGAATCAAAGCAGTTAAAGGTAATTGGACAGCAGTATCTTAAAACTAAAAACGGAATTCCTTTAACCGGGTTATGTAATATTAGTTCTAAAGAATTTAATGAATCTAATGTAGCTTCTACTGATGAAATCCCTGCTGACATTGAAGGGAATCTTTTACCGTTTGATCCTTTTGGGGTTGATTTAGAAGGTGTTGGTATTGCTAGAGGAAGTAATTCCTATTGGATGGTTGATGAATATAGACCCTCTATAATTGAATTTGATTTTGATGGAACCATGAAGAGAAGGCTGGTGCCTAAGGGAAGTAATCCGCCAGGAATTTATACAGGAGAAGAAAAATTGCCGGCAGTTTACGCTAAACGTAGATTAAATCGAGGTTTTGAAGCAATAGCGGTAGATAACAATAAAGTCTATGCTTTTATGCAGAGTAGCTTTGTGACATCTGCCATTGATGAACATTTTATTCGTATATTGGAATTTGACTCTGATTTGAATAAAATCACTGGCGAATATTTTTATCAGCTTGCGGGGGGAGGAGTTGATAAAATCGCCGATGCCGTATCATTAGGAAATAGGACTTTCTTAGTATTGGAACGGGATTCCATTATGAGTCCCGATGCAAAAAAATTAATTTATAAAATTTCACTAGATGAGGCCGATAATATTTATACCTTTGATTTATCGGTTAAAGACCAGATAGAACCTCCAAATGTGATTTCTAGTAGTTTACTGAGAAGTTTACGTATAAAAACTGTACAAAAGCTTTTACTAGTTAATGCAGTTGAAGTGGGTTATATATTTGGAGCTCAATTAGAGGGTTTGACTCTGGTTAATTCTAAAACAATAGCCATAATTAATGATAATGGATTTGGTTTAGGAGAAAGCTTTGATCCGCAAACTGGACTATACGATAATACTACAACTTCGATAGAAGAGACGGTATTGTCTTTAATATACTTTCAAGAGCCGCTGTTTTAGCTTAAATTGTACGCTGGAAACTGTAGAAGCTAAACTGGTAACTATTGTTCAATTCAATTAGCTAACCGATTACTATTTTGTGGAGTCATAGTCACTCCTTTAAACAAAATCAAGCTAGACTGGCTTTTTTGCTTTCCAAATATACAATCAATTCTTGGCAGGAAGTTCAACCTCTCATAGAAGTAATCGCATTCAATAGTGATCCTGACATTATTGTAAATAGTATCCGTCGTTTACCAGTATTACCAGTAAGGTCACCCAATACTTCCCCAATGCAACCGCGTTCACCATGTTCAATTTTAAAATTACATCAAAGAAGGTTGTTTGGCATACAACATCCACTATTCTTAACAAGAAGGAGACCCTAAAGAAGAGAGTTACTTGGTAAACAGTCAAATACTTGATTCTGTGAAAGATAAAATGAGATAATGTTTAATATTATGAGTTATGCTAAATCACTTTACACTTTTATTTTTATTATTGTTTTACAATCAAACATCTTTGCTTATGTTGATGTCATTTTTTCTAGTCCATTTTTAGGTGATAGTCTTGCGTACTCATTTCCTTTGTACGGTGTAATTCGAGATTCTTTGGCAAGAAGCAATTGATATGTGGAAAGTACCGGGATCACAATCCTTTCAAGTAGATCCTAGAGTGATGATTACAGAAAAAGACCTTCTTCAACCAATACAAAGAGGAATGGAAACTTTGGGAATTAAACAAAACAAAGGGTTTTGCGCGAGGTTAGATAGATTGGTTAATAAATATTTGCCACGTAAGTTATATCCAAATAGATAGGAATGGCTGTGTTATACTAAACTCTACTTACCATATTTATCATTCATTATCCATCACCCCATAATTCAGGTAATGCGTGAAAATCAATTTCGTTATCATTATTTTGATCATGAAGATAAACGGTAGAAGGAGTTAAGGGAAACAAGTGAATTGTTATATTTACAGCATCAGTTTGATGGGTATCTACAAAACCGGTATCAATTACATATGTGTAGTACTTTCCATCTTTACCACTAACTGTGAATCGATTTGCCACATGGTGATATATTTGCCCAGAAGAATGGTGAAAATGAGCACCATAAATACCAACATCACTGTAGGGAACTTCTAATTGATTAAATGTGTCAACAAATAATATAGCATTAGTTTTACAATCAGCCAATTTCCCAATAGAACGATCCCTTTTCCAAATTGTCACAATGGACCAGACTTTGTAACTGATACAAGCTATTTTCACCCATGTGTTGCTAGGAAATAGGTTTGAACAATTTTTGGCTATATCATGAGGTACTTGCTGGTCATATTCATAAGCAGAAAAACCGACATTGTTTTCTGGAAGAATACGTAAAGGTGATAATAAGATTACTTCTGACCAAAATTTAATCTTACTATCAAAATCTCCCGTAGGATCATCTACACCTTCGTAATTAAACTCCTTCTGTGAATAGTATTTGGTTTTGGTTTTTTCGTTCCAAGGGGACAATACTTTTAGATTAATTTGAAGATAAACTTTTTGGTCTGATGCATTTTTGGTTGGAGCAGTTTCAGCAAATAACGCTGAACTAACCTGAATGATTAGTAAAAATGAGCTTGCTCTGAGTAAAAATGTAGCTAAAATTGCTAAAATTAATTTAGTTGTCATTTTTTAATAGTACCCATAATAAAACTCCAGGCTATCTACTCCATTTTCTATTTGGTAGGTTGGGGTAGATTGGTGGCCCATAATTTTTGTATAACAAGCCTTTTATCAGTAATTGGCTGATCAGTCAAAAGATTTTGACAATCCGTATTTAAATTTATAGTATATTTGAAGCATAAGTAAGTGAAATTTATTAATTTATTAATTTATTAATTTATTGGTTTTTAACCCTAACAAGGAAGAGGGGTATTATGTTACGGATGACATTGTTTTCTATTTGTCTATTTTTCTTTTTAGTTTTTACTTTCATCGTTTTATCAGCTTCAGAGGGTTTTGCAGAAGATCAGCTTTTTCAACCTTCAACCGGGATTAACGACGATGATGTTATAGGTCTGAAGTGGAAAGAGATTAACGTTAAAAGCCCACCGCTAAAATTTTCTCTGGTGCTGTATATATGTGGAATTGAAAATTATCAATGTAAGAAAATCAAGGATAGCGGTATCATTACCCTGCCTCAAGTAGGAATAAATACTATGGATCATATTTATTATATGAGAGGTAAGAATATCAATTGGATCATTGAAAATGAGTTAGATAAAAAAAGTGAAAATTATCAGTTAGCGGTTCATTTTTTTCGTAACCCAGATCATTCTTATAAAGAGTTGATAGGAGTTACTGATATACCATACAGTAAAATTCAGATGTCCGTTTGGAAAGAATATAAAGTAAACGAGCCCTTTGAAGCACACTTTGATCCTTATGCTTTTGTAGATACTCATTTTGAAGTTGCTAAATTTGATATTCAGGATATTGATTTCGAAATCGAAGATGATGTCAATGGATCTCCTGATGGAGAACCTATAGATGATCCTTCGATAAATCCATTACCTGCAACTGATGAAGAAGGTGGTTTATCAATTGATCAGTATGAAAATATTATCAATACAGTTGAAGGTATATATGTTCATTTAGCCAAAAAAATTAACAAGCGATTAAAGTTTATCCGTCAATGGGATGATGATACACAGGATGCTATAACTGGCTATGAAGAAGATGCTGACGGCAAATTATTTACCATGAAATTTCCGGGAGGGTTAGCCAGAAATAAACTTATGTCCAAAGAAGCGTATACTTTGGTTGTGTGCCATGAAGTTGCCCATCATCTAGGAGGATCACCTACTTTTCCTGATGGAGCCTCGGTAGAGGGTCAAGCGGATTATTTTGCCGCTTACGATTGTTTAAGAAGAGTTTTGTTAAAAAATGGTGCTTTGTTTAAAGAGGGTTTGAATTTTCAATTACCGGTTTTAGTTCAATTTTTTTGCTCCAAGGCTTTTAATGATGAAATCAATATTAAAATGTGTAAGTTAATTTCTTATTATGGACAACGAATTACGGATTTTTTTGCCACTAAGAAAGGGCTGTCCTTACCTCAATTTGAAACTCCTAGCTTAAAAAAGGCCGATAAATATTTTGAAGTAGGAGAGGATCCTCATCCACCATTACAATGTAGGTTAGACACTTATTTCGCGGCAGCATTGTGTAATCAACATCCTATTTCAAAGTCGATTAAGGATAATATGATCAATATAGATAATGCGATCAATAAAGATAATGAAGATAATATAGATAATAGTATTAATATCGATTTATCTTTTGTACAACCATGTAAGCATGGTGAACAATTTGCGTTGGGCGAAAGGCCTGTCTGCTGGTTTATTCCATAGATCTGGGAGATATAATTGTCTCATAAATTTCAATTTGCACTTTTCTTAAGCTTAGGGATGATAATTTGTTATGCTTTGTTTTTTCTTTGGGGGCGATTAAATAAATATAATGAGTTATCAGATTCTAGGTCATCAAAAGGGACAGGTGCTAGTAGTCATCGCCATACTAAAGAAAGAAAAAAAATTGCCAAACAAGAACCTATCTCTAAATCAAATATTTCTGACCAAAATAATAATAATAATAATGTAAGTTAGGCCTAGACCCCACCTTGACATGAAAAATAAAAAAAATTTGAT
>CAZJDM010000224.1:0-5879 GCA_964544765.1 uncultured bacterium | reverse complement strand
TTTTAGAGTCCTTAGACCTTATGGATAAAAAACCCTTATTCCCGACAGGATAATATATTTTCAGATGGCTTACGGATAATATACTATTCATAATAAGTTATTCACAGACAACAAATTAATCATAAATAATAAATAATTCAATGTATACACCTCATAAAATGTCCAAGTTCTAATTCTCTCATAGGGATTGATTGTTTTTGACACTTTAGTTCCGCGGCAGTACAACGATCCGCGAACGGACAGCCAATAGTTAATCTAGCTAAACTAGGCGGAACACCTCCCATTTCTTTCAATGGTTGAGTAACTGACTGTTCATCATATAAATCAGGAATGGAATCTTTTAAACCCTTAGTATATGGATGAGCTGATTTTTCAAATATTTGCTCGGGAGTTCCTGATTCCATGATGCTCCCTGCATACATAACTAAAATCTGATCACACTGAGTACCTATCACCCCTAAGTCGTGTGAAATAAGAACTATAGAAGTTCCTAATTCTTTTTGAATTTTTTTAAACAATTGTAAAATCTGAGCTTGAACCGTTACATCCAGTGCAGTAGTTGGTTCATCAGCAAAAATAATTTGAGGATCACATGCCAGAGCTATCGCTATCATAATTCGCTGCCGCATCCCTCCCGACAATTGATGTGGATATGAATAAATATGACGCAGAGCATCAGGAAATTGTATCAATTCTAAAACCTCAAAAATCTTCTTTAACGCCTCTTTAGAAGACAATCCCAAATGACGCTTCATTCCTTCGATCAATTGCAAGTCTAGTCGTAAATAAGGATTTAAACTGGTCATCGGATCCTGAAAGACCATCGAAATTTGCCTACCACGAATCTTCTGCCACTCATGCTTAGAAAGGCCAATCAACTCACGTCCCTTAAACTTAATTGAACTCTCACCAGTTATTACTGCCGGTGGTTTTGGCAAAAGATCCATAGCCGCCAAAGAACTCACTGATTTTCCACTACCTGACTCCCCTACTATTCCAAGCATTTGACCGGCCAACAAATCATAAGAAATCTTGTTAACCGCATGTACCACTCCCTCATCAGTATGAAAAGCGACTTCTAAATTGCGGATATTTAAAATATCTTCTCGAGACCGCTTTGTAGATTTATTACATTGATTAGATTGATTTGGGGTCCAAAGCATCCCTTATTCCATCTCCGATAAAATTAATGGAAAAAATAACTAATGAAAATATAAAGCCTGGATATAATATAGGCCAGCTATAGTTACTTAATACTGCCGCTCCATCTGCAACTAAAATTCCTAAACTAACATCAGGAGGAGTTACCCCTAAACCGATAAAACTCAAAAAAGCTTCCATCAGCATTATTTGCGGCACTAACAAGGTAGAAAAAACAATAACAGGCCCTAAAATATTAGGAATTAAATGACGAAAAATTATTCCCTTTTGACTGACACCACAAGTAATTGCCGCTTGCACGTATTCCATTTGCTTAATGGTCAATACCTGCCCCCTCACAATACGAGCCAGCACGATCCAATAAATTAAGCCTAAACCAACAAAAATCAAAATTATATGACGCCCAAAAAAGACCATTAAAAGTATCACTAAAAAAATAAACGGAACACCAAAAAGAAAGTCGACTATTCTCATCATAACCATATCGACTAACCCACCCATATATCCAGAAACAGAACCATAAATAACACCAATAATCACACTAATAAAAGTAACTGTAATGGCCAGTAATAAAGACAACCGTAAACCATAAATCACTCGACTAAAAATATCCTGCCCCATCTCATCAGTTCCTAGTAAGTGAGAATACCAGGATAAATCCTTTAAATATAATAAGACAGCTTCCGGTTCTAAATGATCAATAGCGGTATCAAATATAGTGACTGCCGGGGGACGATCATCAATTTCTTGCTTGTTATCAATTTCCACCATCTGTCCATCATCGCCAAAGATGAATCCTGTCTCATCAGTCGCTTTGGCCCATTTTTGGGTGTCTTTCAAAAATGCATTATCCATGAAAATTTTATACCAGGTGGGAGGCAGATTTTGCGCTTCTATCTGACCTTCATCAAAACGATAGGGAGTAGTAAATTCAGCCAACACAGACCATAAAAGCATGATCACAGTAACCACTAAACCAAACATAGACATCTTGTTATGGCGAAACTTATTAATCGATTTAACTAAAAGAGAAGTGCCTTTTTCTAAAACGATTTGCTTAGATACTTCATCTGTAGTTCGTTTATGTAAATTTTCCGGACTTACCACTTTTTTACCGTGCTAGTTTAACAATATTTATTGGACCAAATATTCCTTGTTACTTCTAATCAAAATTAGCAACTACACTCGTTGTCTTGGATCGAGAATAACATAAGTAATATCGACTAAAGCGTTAAATAAAACCACTAAAGAACAATAAAACAAAATCATACCTAGTGCCATGGTATAATCCCTAGCAAAAGCTGAGTCCACAAATTGCCTGCCTATTCCTGGTATTACAAAAATCTTCTCTATAACTAAAGAACCAGCTAACATTCCAGCAGTTGCCGGTCCTAAATAAGATACAACTGGTATCAAAGTAGGTTTTAAACAATGGCGTAAAACAATTCGCCAAGAAGATAAACCTTTGGCATAAGCGGTACGTACATAGTTTGAGCTTAGTACTTCCAACATTGAAGCTCTGGTTAAACGAGCTATGTTAGCTAAATAATACAAACTCAGACAAAAAGCTGGAAGCAGATATGAAGACCAAGTATTCAATCCAGATACTGGTAACCATTTTAGTTTCAAACCAAATAAGAGTAACAGGATAGGAGCAATAACCATAGTTGGGATAGAAATTCCTAACATAGCTGAAGACATTAAAAAATGATCCAACCATTTGTTTTTAAAAAAGGCTGCTACCATACCTAAACTGATCCCAATTAAAATAGCAAAAGTCATGGCCATTGAGCCTAAGCTGAGGGTGCTTCCAATTCCTGATTTAATCACCTCATTAACTGATAGATGAGCAATTTTAAAACTTGGTCCCAAATCACCTACAGCTAAACCCTTCAAATAACGAAAGTACTGCTTTATAAATGGTTCATCTAAGTGATACTTGGCTTCAATGGCTTTGCGAATACTTTCGGGAGGATTTTTTTCCTGGTCAAAAGGCCCGCCAGGTGCAACCTTCATCATAAAAAAAGATACGGTAATAATAGCCCAAAGCGTAAAAACTGAGGCAAATAATCGCTTGAAAATGATATTCATCATATCAATTCCTAGTTTACAATCCTATATACAAAAGCTTAACGACAACATCTCTTATTGTTTACTACTTACCTCTTATGTTCACCACTTGCCTCTTATTGTTTACCACTTGCCTTTTGGTAAAGGTGGGGATAAAGAGTTTTCCTTTGCTTTAAATCAATTTTAACATGGCTAAATAAATGTTGATCCATCTTATTGGCATAAAATCCTTTGATATATTTTTGCACAACATTTACCGTAGTATATTCAAAAACAGGTGCTATAGGCATAGATTTCATCAAAATCTTTTCTGCTTTTTCCATCAATCTATTTCGAACAGTAAGATCCCCCTCAATTCTAGCTTTGGATATTAAGTCATCATAAGTTGTATCACTAAAACCAGTGTTATTATTGCCACCATCAGTAATAAACAATTCAAGAAAGTTCATGGGATCTTCCATATCAGCTATCCATCCAGCCCGACAGACATCATAGTTTAACAAATTTTGTTGGTTCAAATAGACCTTCCATTCTTGATTAATCGGTTCAGCTTTAATGCCTAGCTCTTTTTCCCAAGTTTTGGCAATTAAAACCGCAATCTTCTGATGAGACTCTGAAGTATTATATAGATATTTAAATTTAGGAAATCCCTTGCCTTGTTCATAACCAGCTTGTTTTAATAAATCTCGAGCCGTTTGAATCCGTTTTTTAAAGCTCTCCTTGGGAGAAATAAACGAATAGGCATTATACCCAGTAAAGGAACTAGGTACCAGCGAGTAGATTGGCTTTTCCCCTACTTTTGTAATGTATTTAGTAATTTGCTTTCTTGGAATAGCTAATGATAATGCTTTTCTTACCCTCTCATCATCAAAAGGCTTTTTATTGGTATTAAAACGTAAAAAATAAGTTCCAAGTTGACGAGCTACTTTAAGATGCCCTGATTTTAGCAAATCTCGAACCGAAGCAGCCGGAGGAGTAGATAAATCGATATCAATTTCTCCAGCTTTAAAAGCTCTAACCGCATCTGCTGAAGTATGACCTATAAAACGAAAATGAATTGTATCACTTTGAATGTTCTTAGCCCCTCTATAATATGGGTTTTTTACTAGAGTTAGCCGTTCTTTTAGTTTCCACTCTTTTAAAGTAAAAGGGCCGCTGGACCATAGATTACCACTTTTGACCCATTTTTCCTTAAATTTTTCAATTGGTTCGCGAGGGACAACTCCAAATGAGTGATGTGGCAAATAAGATATTAAGGAAGGAACAGGACCCTGCAGTATGATACGTACTGTATAGTCATCTAAGGCAATAACTCCTAATTTATCTTTATCTTTAATTCTTCCTTTGTTATACAATTCAGCATTTTTAATTATATAAAGCATATAAGCATATTCACTGGCCAATTTAGGTGACAATATTCGCTGATAAGAATAAACAACATCATGAGCTGTTACAGGTCGATGTTTAACTACTTTACCGCCCTTGTAACTGATCCAATAAACATCCTTACGTAATTTAAAGGTCCATTCAGAACTAGTTATATTTTTGGTGTGTGAAATCGCCAGATCATTGACCGGAGTCGCGTTTTGATTGTGATATTGATAAAGACCCGAAAATATATTGATATTTATCTGAGCCGAGGAAAGTCCGGAAGCTAATTGAGGATCTAAATAACGTATTTCTTCCCCAACCTGAACATTCAAAACCACCACCGCTTTGAGGGGTGAATTACTCAACAAAATAATACCTATAAATAGGATAACACCCCAATTTACAAGGAATAATTTTCGAAACAACATAAATTCTCCTAGTGATATGAATGATAGTTCAGAAATGCATAACACAAATCATAACCCGTGTCATCAACTGATTATATAAAACATGACAGACAAAATTACCATAACTTAATTACAATTTTTTTTTACTATAAGTGCCAATGGCATTAATTATCGATAATAATCTATTTATTATTCTTGATAATTTTACACAGTCCGTTATCATATTACCTCAAATGCCTGATCTATTAACAGGAGAGTAATTTATGGCTAAAGTCGCTTTTATCACCGGTGCCAGTAGAGGAATTGGAAAATCCATCGCTCTAAAATTAGCTCAAGAAGGTTGGGACATTGTTATTGCTTCTAGATCTATCAAAGATCGGAGAGTATTACCCGGCACCATTTATTCAGCAGCTAAAGAGGTCCAGCAATTTGGAACCAAAGTAATCGCTATCCAATGTGATATAACCAATGATGAAAGTGTTGTCAAAGCCTCTAAAGAAACTCTTTCTCAATTTGGAAGGATAGACGCGGTAATTAATAATTCAGGAGCTATCTGGATCGAAAATGTGGATAACACTCCCATGGATCGCTTTGATCAAGTTATGGATACTAATTTTCGAGGAGCATATGCAGTAACCCGCTCTTTTTTACCCACTATGAAAAAACAAGGATCGGGGCATATCATCATGATGTCTCCCCCTATTCATATCCCCCACATTGGAAACAAGATTGCTTATATGGTCAGTAAATATGGCATGACAATGATGGTTTTTGGACTGGCCCAAGAATTAAAAGGAACAGGAATATCAGCCACAGCCTTATGGCCCAAAACCTATATTAAATCACAAGCCACTATTAACTTCAAATTGG
>CAZJDM010000223.1:0-5988 GCA_964544765.1 uncultured bacterium | reverse complement strand
ATAATTGCCATTGTACCGGATGTCTCAGCCATAATATTGTTGCTCTTACTGAGTAGTTCTAAACTGATTGGTCCTGTTAAAATAAAGGTCCAAAAAAATGAGTCCTCTAAATACCAATCTGAGTCCTTCCAAAAACTAGTTAATCCAGTGAGCAAAGAAAGTCTTAAAACTAAAGGATCTCAAAAGACTGATTTAAGGACTGATACGGACCGGGCTAATAATGTCAATCATCTTAATATTAGCGATAATGAAGATCCTTGCTATGAGAGGGTAGTAGGTAAATTAATAGACAAAAGTTATAAGCCATCGATTGAATACGTCAGAAGAGTGGAGAAAAAGGGCAAGGCTAAAATAGGAGAATATTTTAAAAAGATGCTGGATGAAGGGGTGTTAACTAAGGTTGGGAGAAGATATGTTTTAGCAATAAGTTAAGTTGCTATATATAAAGGTGTTTTATTACTTAAACTTAAGGAGGAGAACATGGCCAATAGTGTGAGTGTAGATCGTTATATTGATGAAATAAGGTTTATAGATAGTCATTTACAAATGTTAGGAGATTTTTTAAGAGCTAATATGAGGACTGAGTTCATTGAGAATGATAGCCTATATACCTTGGGAGAGAATCTTGTGAAGTGCTTAGAGGTGAAGGAGTTGTTAGAAAGGTACTTCCTGAATGAAAGAAAAGAATCGATGGATATTGGTAAAGGTTTGAAAGAAGGGGTATTTGCATATCTTGAGAAGAAGTATGCTGAGGATGAGGAAGATGTCGAGGATGAAGAGAATATTGATGATGACAATTGAACTAATGGTTTTTACTTTAATTTGGGTCCAGTTCTGATTTACAGATATTTTTGGTATTATTTAGCAGTTTGTCAGAATGATTGACTGGGGTCGTCACGGTGATTAATATTATTGGTTGTAGTAACGACAACATGGGTATCAATCTGTGCCTCATCCTTTAGCTCTTCAGGGGGTCCAAAAATCATTGCCATTACAAAGGAAGAAAAAGCCAAAATATAATAAAACATAAATATACCCCTTACTACAGATAGTTAAACTATCGCTTCTCACTAGGCTTGCCTAGATTCAGCATGCTATACGTATATCACTATAACAGTAAAGTAAAGATTTTTAGAGTTTAATTCAATAATTAATATAATTTTTCTTTATTTTTAATTAATTAAAAGTTGATTTTTTATATTCATAAAATAATGCATACAAGTGTTAGAGCATCACGAAATAAAAATTAATATATTATGGATATGACTATACCCCTTCGTTAATAATCCGAAATAATAGAATAGGTAATTAATTTATATCGAGGAAGTATTGTGCCAGAACTAACCATTAACCATGATTTAGAGAAAATACCAGTCTTTCTAAACGATCTTAGCCATAAGGTCATTACTAAAGCCGTTAAGCGCTCTTTATCACGTTCAATTACTGCTGTAGCTACCAAAGCATCAAGAGAGATCCGAAAGCAAAAGCAGATTAAGATGAAGGCTAGAGATCTGAAGAAGCGCTTTCATATTAGAAAGAGCCTAAGCGGTAATATTTCCTCTCTTTGTGCTGAACTATCCTTTTCTGCTAAACATGAGGGATTACAGCGTTATTTTCCTAAGAAGGTTAAGGTTAGCCGGTCAGGAAATGGAAGGCAATTATATGGAGTAATGGTTAAAGCTCTCGGTAAAAGCTATATTGCTGGTAGAGGGTTTAGGTATAGCAAGGTTATTTTAAAAAGGAGCGGTAAAGGAAGGTATCCACTTGAAAAGATGTGGGGTCCAAGTGTTAGCGGGATAGTTGAGTATGGGAAGCTTCAAGGTTTGTTGGTTGATGTTGCTAGGGAGAGGTATGAGAGGGAGTTCGTGAGGAGTTGGGATTGGTATGGGAGGTGAGTAATTTTTAAATTTCTTTCAAATAAACTTACTTTGATCAAAAACAAGGAGTGAATTTAAAGACTAAGAAAATGCAGTTAAAAGTCAGTGATTATTTACACTACCAGAACGCAGAATTAATTCTCTCTTCAACCTTTTCGCTGTCGTTCATTTCAAGGGTACCTTCTCGTATTGTCATTTTGGCCACACAGTATGTTTCCTTAGATTCCAGACCCTCGCCCTCTACTATTACGAGTATTCCGAAAGCTAGAAGTTTGGGGAATCTGCTTTTGAAAACATTAACCGCATCATACAGCTTCTTTTGCTTTATGTCGACCTTGTTTTTGGTGACGGCCACATTTACGAATATAATTTTATTGTCTTTGGAGAATCCACCATCAAGCATAATAGGTGACAATTTCTTACGACTTCTTCTGCTTAAAGGTCTATTAACCTGCATGACGGGAATGAAATTAAATTCTTTTAAGGCAGCGATTTTTGTTTTGAGAAGGTTACAATATTCAGAATAAGATGGTTCTTGTAACGGAGCTCCTTTTGGAGTCTCTAATTCTGTTGTTTCCTCTGATCGAGTATTTGCTGCCACTTTTCCAGCATTTTCTTCAAATGATAATTCGCCGCCACCTGGAAACTTTGCTGCATTTAGTCGTTCGAATAATCCTATAATTTCATGCTTAAATTTACAAATCATGACAATGAATATAAATAACACTAAACCTGGCCAGGCAAATTTCGACCCAGCTTCAATTATCTTAGCATAACAGTCACAATTGACCTTATCCTCGATTGCTTGGCTTGATTTTATAGATATTTGATGGTTTTTTTTGGATTCTACAGTATGTGGTTGCTGCTGTATTTTCTTTTGATCCTTGCTTAAATTTAAAACTCGTTCATTTGTCATGCTGAGCATCTCATTCCTCCTCATGTTATAACTATCTTATCCGTAATTATAATAAATTCTTTAGTATAAACTCAATTTAATCAAAAAGATAAGTCCTAGAACTTAGTGCGTAAGACTTAAAACGGTACTCTTAAAGGTGACTTTAGGATTGCTTTATTAGGAAATTCACACCAAGATTAGTTATAGTGGCTAAAATCAAGAAAGGCCTAGTCCTCAGAATCAACCCTCTGTCTCAATTCCAGCCCAGCCTTAAAGAATGGCGCTCTCTTCGGTTTTACATCAACTGATTTACCAGTCTTGGGATTACGACCAGTATAACCTTTGTACTCCTTAACAGAAAAAGCACCAAATCCCCTTATTTCAACTCGTCCATTATTTGCTAATACCATGGTTAGCTTATCGAAGAAGGTCTTAACAATTTCATCGGCTTTGATATGGGAAATATCGGCTTTCATAGATATATTTTCAATAAGATCTGATTTTACCATTTGGACTCTCCTTTTATCGACTTGTTTCTATACTTTCATTTCCAAGCTCTGAATAAGGCTAATAGTTACAACATTTTTTAAGGAGATACAATGAAAGAAGGAGAATCTTTGGTTAAAAAAGCTAAAGAAATACAACGAGCTATCGTATTGAATGGTGTTGATGTTAGTTTTAATGTTTCTATTAAGGATGAGCTAAATCGAATTCTCGGTAATGCTTTGGCTGAAGTAAACAAGCTTAATTGGCAAGCGATAGCGGATTATTTTACGAAAAGTCGACCTGAAGTGTTGGAGTTTATACAGAAGGCAGAGGATGAGATTAATCCAGCTTGGTTTAAGGTGTTGAAGGGAGAGGCTGTGTTAGAGGAGTTTAGATTGGTGGTTGATAAATGGAGCGTGTTTAGGGCTAAGGAGGTTTATGAGGAGTGTGGCTGATAGTATTAAAAGTGCTTTGTGGTGTCCCAAAGTCCCAAAAGAAAATCAGACATAGGTGCGCTGATCTGTGATGGAGAGATTTTTATCTGGCAAGCAGAGATTGTAAGTAAAATTATAATTTAACTTTACTTCTATATTTATGTGAGTTTAGAGGCCATATTATGGGAAATTTTATACACAATTTATTTCACGGCGTCTTCATCTGGGAAAGACGGAAGCATGTATTGGTAACAGTTTCAAGTATCGTATCAAGATCTTTCAAAAATATCCGTCTATTATTCTCTTGATTTCTATCTATATCGTTTCTCACTGCATTCTTTATTTGCTCTTTTAAAAAGAAAGTAATAGCGACTATCCCAAAGGTCCATTCTGCAAATCCGTTTGAGATCAGATATTCAATGATACCTGGAAGAGTCATCACCCCTATAAACACCCCTAAACTTGCATCAGGCAAGTCTAAGTTAACATTAAAGACCCTTATTATATCATGAAAAAATAATGTTTTTAATCCTCTCTTAACAACGGATTTATCACTCTCTAAATGTAACGAATCTAAAGTGGCTTCAATTTTTCCTATCGGGCGAAAAACCTTATCTTTCGCTCTTAAAGCAGTAATTTTACCTGTCGTAGGATCAACCATAAACTCCATTTCAAATTTTTCATAGTAATGACTAACAACCGTAATTAATAAATTTTCTTTATTTTCTATAATTGTTATTTCAAAATTAGTAGAAGTCCTTCTATTAATTAAATCGACTGTATCTCTAATTAGACTGGTGTTTGCTATAACATTGGAAGTATTAAGAAAAAAAAACGCAATTAAGACAATACCCCTTACCATTGTTAATCTCCTTAATAATGGTTTCTCGACAGGGCCGCTTATAATACAAATCTTCTATAAATGCCATTATTATTTTATAAAGCATGAATAATTATGCTTTATATTTATTTTTAATTACAATTTAATCAATCATATATTTAACAACGATATATCAAAGATTTATAAACAGTATAAACTAGAGTCGCTAATTGGTCTTTTACGCTAATTATTTTAAGATTCGTTAAGGGAGTTTGTTTGTCTATTAGCATGGGCGATACCCAATACACCACCTTATTTTGACTGATTAGCAACTAAGTAAAGGATATGGTTGTATAAGTCTTACTATCAGCATTGATTTGAGGCGTATCGTAATAATTATTCAACGAAGTTTGTTTTTTGGTATAATTTAGTGTAAGTCTATGATAGGATTTATTAATATAAAGATCATTAGGCGATTATAACAGGTAAGACAAACAATATACTTAATAAGACACTGATATAACGGATAAACTATCTACGCCTCAGATTCTTTTATATCAGCGGTTTTAAGAGGTATTATTGTAAGCAGTGGATATAACTGGTGAATAAGTTGAATTTTGTTGCCCCTTGCAATTCATTATATCAATGGTCATAGGATCTTTATATTATATATTCTTGTTATAAATTATCAATCCCATGAAATTATTAGAAATAGTGGTCAGATAAGCAAGAACGACTTTGATTACGATCAATTCATTTATTGGTCGTATATTTTTATTCCGGGATCTTTAGAGATGATGCTACTGACAAATATAAAATATCCGATTCTTTTTAAAATAATCAAAACTAAACTCTACTTTTATTCCCAAAATAAGAATAACCAATTAGAAGCGATTTTCTTAAACCTATTTTGGAGAATGATTTATGATTTAGTTAATATTTAGAACGTACAAACAACTGAATAGTAAGTGTGATAGGTGTTACAGCGGGTCCTTCTTGGCTTTAATCCTTACGAAAAACAGAGCCTCGTAGTTTTCCCAGGCTCAGGTCAAAACATGTCACAATCAACTTAATTCCCCCGTAACGCATATATAACAAGCAATACAAACTTTTTTATCTCCAAATTGTGCCTTTGACGCAACTGTCTGCATTTTTGTAAGGGCTTATTATCAACCTACGCATGAATATAGTCCAAGATTGCCCCAATTAAGCTGCCAAATAGGACTATCTATTAGATATAATTAAATAATATACAATTTATCCTATAGAACGGAACAACTGCCACAAGCCACTTATTTGCTCAGACCAAATAGAGATCATCTCTTTTTCGAATTTAATATCAAATAAATTTTACTCCCCTCAGACAAAATCAGAATAGCCAATTGAATGTGTTTTTTATTAACTAATTTTAGGAGAACGATTATGACTTATTTAACATTCAAAGAATACGCAGAACGAAAAAATGTATCAGCACCA
>CAZJDM010000222.1:0-5988 GCA_964544765.1 uncultured bacterium | reverse complement strand
CCTGACGCCGCTCGTTCTAAAAGTGAAAGTTTTCTCCCTCCCAGAATACAAAACTCTATACCGGTGGCAAATTCACAATAATCTCTAGCATCATTGACACCAGGTACAATACCAGTTGTAAAATCTACGGTTCGATAAGTTGCCAATCTAACAAAAGTAACGGTCTGATCCGTTACTTTACGCAAAGAACTGGATGTTTCCTCAAATGACTGTATGCTTTCTGCGGCTAAACTACAAAAAGCAGCACCTAAGACCTTTATTGTTTGGACGATTAATTTTTGTTGTTCAGTTAGCTTAGGTGATTGCCAGTTATTTAACGCTTGTTTTAAATTTTCAGCTCCATCCGGATAAGCCTTTTTATCGCCAATATCCAAAGCTACACTCTGTTTAATATCTTGAGGGATGACAACATCTCTAAAAAAGCCGTAAGCATCAATGTGTTTACCAATAAACTTTTTAACTCTATTAGCAGCTTTTAAATAGGATCTTAATTCACCATAAAAGACAGCGGCTCGAGCTTTAATAATAGGAAGCAATTTTAAATGATTTTCTGTCCAACTCTTAGCAATAGCAACAAAAGCATGTCGATTATTAGATTCTATTGATGCTTGTAATCTGTCTATTGTTTGACTTGCCTGAGATTCATAGATACTATCTTTATCTTCAAATGAGTCTGATTTTTCGCTCTTTGGTAGCGCTAGATCACCAATATTAATTTCATCTATTCCGTAGAAAAATAAATTTTCGTTGGAAGGATCAACGCCCTCTGCTTTTAGTGCTTGAGTAGCGGTATGGTTTATTCCTCTCAGTTCCTCTGTTAACTCTTTTATGGCAGTACTTATTTCTTGATTTAATTTTTTAATTGAGGTTTCAGCTAAACTTGCATCCTTAACAAGTTGGAAAACGGCCCTGTCCTTGCCTACAAGATCGACAAACTCATCATATGAAATGTCATCTATACTCTTGCGAGAGGCTTCTTCAAGTCCTTGATTGAATTTATTAACTTTTTCTTGTAGCTCTGGAATAGTGTCGACATCGCTTTGTACGTTTTCAAATCCTTTTTTTATATCCTCTTTTTGGGTTTGTAAGGCCTGATATCCAGCAGGATCTATTTCTTGATAACTCATTTCTATAGTTCTGCTACACCCTCCTTGCCCAGCCATACCCGGATATAGCGAAATTCGACAAAGTTGATAATAAGAAAATCCATCACGAATGATTTGTACCGTGGTTATATCATAACCAGCTTCTATTATTCCATCACCGTCACCATTAACAAACTGGAAACCTATAGTGTTCCGGCCAACAAAAAAATTGCTGTAATCGATACAGCCTGCGGAATCTGAGCTAATCACATGATCATATGTGTAATCTGAATAAACAGTTGAATTAAAGACCGTATCAAAATATACAGGGTAATTGTTTACACTGAGAAAATTTATATTATCGCGACGTTGTATAGCTTCTGCATTGGTATAGTGACCTACTCGCCATTCAATTAAAAAACAAACTTCTCTGTTATATCCATAAAGAACTTCTGAAAATCCAAACAAAAGAATAAAAAGAGATAAAAGAGTTAAAAGAATTAAAAGAATAATTGGAGTGAATAAAATTGAAAAGGACGATAATGCGCGTTTCACTTACTATCCTCCAGTTCCAGCAACAAATCAAAATCTGATACAGCTAATAATAGATCTTTTTCATCAAGAGCTTTTCTTATTTTTCCCATTAAGGTTCGCTGATTTTTGGAAGCTTTTGGTTGAAGCGTTTGTATTCCAATATCAATTAAGCTAGGAACAGTACTACTTTGGTAGTTCCTTACCTTGCTTATTTCTCGTTCTAAGAATTTACATCCAGTGTATCGCCATTTTGATTGTTCCTTTTTTAAGTCTTGGCAAAGGACCTGTAAATCTATAAATGATTGCATTTTAGTGTATTGATCCTTTAAATAATAAAAACCGGTTTTTTCACTGGATCTGGGTACTTGCCATATTGATTGAATTTTTTCCTGTACCATTTGTAGGAATTGCGCAGCGCTAAAGAGATCGTCAGCACTTTTGATAACATCCTGAGTTTCAAGATCTGATTTATATTTGATAAGCGATCTCTGCCTTTCTTTCATGTCATGTATTAATTTATTACAAGTAGCCGCAACTGATTTTTGTCGATCTTTTGTATAAATAATTATATTTTCTAAAGAAGTAATGGGGGTTTGTGTTTCATTCGGTATTCTTAATTTATGTTGACTTATGAAGTCTCTAAATTCCGCTATTTGACTATCATATGTAAGTTGAATCGATTGAAAGGAGGTTTTTAAATCTATGGCATCGTTTCTTAACTCAAACAAATTTATCATCTCATTATCCCAAACTCTTGCCACAGATAGCATCAAGTCATTTAAATTAACAATATCCGCATTAGAAGCTGCTGTTGACAGTCTTTTTAAGTCGTCTACCAAGGTCTGATGAGTGTCTTTAAAAAGTAAAAACTGTTTAATAAACTGAGCATAAGATGAGGTAATTTTTCTTAACTCATCAAGATAATTTCGAGTAATTCTTTCAATATTTATTTTATTATATCGACGCTCAACTAACTCTGAAGCTAAGGCTTGGTTTTCTTCTCCTAACTTAGCTAGTTTTTCTTTAAGCTTTTTCTTTATTCCCTTTTTAAAACTACGAATGGCCTTTTTTTTATGTTTTTTTATTTTATCTATTTTTCTCCTAAAGTGGCTTTTACAATTGTTTACCGCATTCATTTTGCTATCAAGGCATTCCCTTAAATCAGCGACGTTTTCTTGATCACATTCAATATAGACATTAGGATCTTTACATCTATCTTCATATTCAACCTCAATAGGGGCATAGGGAGAATCTCCACCTGCTTCACCTGCTTCATCTGCAACGGTCTTATTTGCCACGATATTAAAGCTAATAATATAAATCAAAAGAAGCTTAATAATTTTAGATATTGTATTTTTTCCCATATTTAAAAATCCTATATATCTGGCATTATAGCCAATCTTTCAAAAGCCTTCTAGCAAGATCTAGTTGAGTTTGGATATTATTAGCATTGGTTTGATGTTTTCTTAGCTCAACTTGATATTTTTGTTTGTTCGACTCGGAAGCTAATTTTCCCGCTATTCTAATAATCTCTAGCTGATCGGGAGAGATCAAATCTTTTAGTTTTAGAACGCTCGGATTGCCTATCCAGCTATCCATAGCTAATACTAAAGCCAATACAGCCTGACGATCTTTTGTTGTAGTAGCCCTCACAAGTAATTGCATAACCTTTGGCTTAACAGTTGGCCAAGTTTCACTTAATTTTTTCAAAGTTTCCGACTCACCAGTCTTTGAAAGTGCTTCACTTACTTTTTGTAAAAAAGAATAGGCTGGCATTAATGTTAAAAGGTCATTGTAAAGAGAAACTATTTTTTGTTCATCTCTTAACCTTTTTTCAAGATCACGGATAATTCTGTTAGCTTGGCCTGAACTGATGTCAAGAGTTACCACTGGATCTTTCATTGTCAATCTACAATACTTCCTTAAAGGTCCAAATTTTCCATTGGGTGTATCTGTTTTTAATGTTACTATAAAAGAATCTTCTTTCCCTGAAAAAGATTTTTGGTATGTTACCCACTTCTCCTCATTGCTTCGACTCGGAGGAATGCTGTCGGTAATCAAATCATTTCCTATATTTAGAATTAAATTGCCAATCCTTGATTTTTCGCATCTCCAGCTTACAAGAACAGTGACTGTTTGGTCTACTTTTATTGCCCGAAGTTCAGTACGTAAAGGAAAAGATCTTTCCCATTTTCCATTTGGTAATTTACAACCGCGCATCAAGGATTCTTCTGGTTTGACCGGATTAAATGATTCTCTGCTACAAGTATTGGGAACAGACGCATCGAAAATAATATAGTCCTTGGCAGATAATCCAGTTCCCGTCATATATATAAATAATAAAAATATCCAATAATGTAATTTAACATGATAATAAGAGGAGTTCTTGATCATAAATAATGTAGCAATATATTTCATGATAATTTCTTCATCCTTATTAATAATAAGTTACTTCCATATTTATATCTGTATCCGTAAAAAAGACATTATATTTGGTTAAGGATCTTATTCGTAATTTCTCTTCGGGTCCTCTTTTTACGCATTTACCCAGCAACATAACTTGACATTTTCTTCCGTTGCTTCCAGAAAACCAGTAATAGCCGGATTTTATGGGAGTCAGGTTTTTTACTCGAAAACCTACAACCCCATCTAAGTTCCTAATGCCCTCGGCGACAATATTCAATTTTGTCTTCCCCCTATAAATATAATGACCTCTAACTATTCCTTTGTAATCAAGAGGAACTATTCTTATATCTGGCTCTAAAATTTCACCGCCGCTTTCTCTATCCTTTGCCCAATTTGCTCTAGAGGTCATATAGAGTTCAACTTTTAACCTAATACTATTGGGACAACGCCCTCTCTTATGACCACCGTAGCAGATTACGGTCAATTCAGGAGCAGAGACATTGACTCTTGCATTTGTTATTCCTTCTTGTTCAGCGATATCTGGATCAACGTATATATCAACACCTCCGCCATAGATTAAATAATCTTTAAAATAATCCCTAAATCCCGTTTTTCCTTCAAACATGAAAGATGGCCTGTTTTCACACTTTCTTAAATATTTTCCCGCATTTGTGTACCACCCATCTGGAAATTGCCCCGTCTCCTCGTTATCTTCACAAATAGAACTCAAATAAACATAATCTAAGGCACCTAGTTTTGTAATCTTACCGCAAAAAGAAGTCTCTGATAAAAAAACAGTCAGTATTATGGTATTTAAAAACAATATGTATTTCATTTTTTCCCTCTTTTTAAAGATTAATATTTTTACTTTGTTACTCTGCTTTTTAAATGATTGAGAACTTCATGTTTTTTGATATAGGCTAAACCTGGATACACGCAGTTAAGATTCTTTATTTTCCTAAATTTAATAAACTTAGATTTATCATATCTACAATGTGTTAAATTTGTAAAAGGAATTGCACTTAATAACAAAGGTACTAATTTTAAGAGCATATATGGCTTTCCCCCTAGACATGAATTTGACCCAGCATTTTAAATCTGCGCTCTTTGAATCTGGGTTTTGGCTCTACATTCTGAATCAGCATTTTAACTCTGAAGTTTGGATCTGAAATTCTGAAATAGTAGAGACAATTCAGAGCAGACGGTTGTTCTATTAGCAAGATGTGTACCAGATTGATAAATAATGACATATTCTAATAAATTAACACTTCAAGTTATTATAATTATTAATACAAATAAAATAAGCATGTTTTAGCTTAAATATCTGCGCGATATAGGTGGTATAAATTTGATACAATTTATACAAAAGTATACCAATTGAAGTAGATGGAGTGTCATTTTTGTCTCACAAATGTTAAAAAATGTCCCTAATAGTCCCATAATTGTCCCATGATTCAATAGGAATATTACTCAAATCACTTGATGTGTTTAATAAACTCTTCTGGTAGTGCTACTCTATAGTTTTTGACATAATAAGAAAGGTCTGAGGTCCACTTCCAGACTCCATCAGTAAGCACTTCAAGTGAACCAATAACCTTTTCTTTAGAAAAGTAATCAAAAGACAAACCTGGACTTACAGCGATTGATTGACCGGATTTAAGGTATTGTACAATTTTATCAATTATTTCTTCAGAAAGTTTGTTTTTTGACTTTTCTATGCTTGGATCATTGAGTAGAATTACCCCCTAATTTCATGATGATTAGAAGGTAAGACCCTCACAGATCCCCGCATGCAGTTTTCCCGCACGGGGCTCTTCAAAATTTGTTTCAGTTTAATGTATGTTAGCATATGGATTCCATCCAAATCGTTTGAGTTTAAGTTTATCTAACGGCTCTACCAATGGAAAGGAGGCTGTGAAATAAATTGTGTATGAAGGTTTCCTTAGGACCATCTACACACTCA
>CAZJDM010000221.1:0-6031 GCA_964544765.1 uncultured bacterium | reverse complement strand
TCCTGGAAGGGACCCGCTGAAGCGGTGGGTTTAAAACCCAAAAATTAGAAATAAATCTCTTGATACCTAAGCTCCTTGACCCTCATATTCTCCAATTAACTCATTACCATGAAATTTCCACCCTGCTTTCCGTAAAAAAGTGATAGGTATTATTCCAAACTTTTTACCTATATCATCAACGTGCTTTAACAAGTATTCAACCAACTGAAGAGCCTTCTTATTAGCTTGATTTCTATTGTTCCAGGTTGTGATATTAAATGTCCGATATATTGGATATTTACCGGAAATTAGATGTTTAGACTCAGTAGGACTAATACCATCAATCATAAGAGGTTTAATCGATCCTTTTTTGGCATAAAGTTGTTCCATCCAAAGGACTTCATAACCAATTGCTTTTCTATTATTTCCAATGCTAATAATCATATCATCAATTGACCCTACTTCATGTAGATCAGAACTAAATAGATCTTGATTATCTAACAAGAGCCGCCAATGACCAGGACGTTTTTTACAATGAAGCCTTCCAATGGTTTGAATATTATATTTAGTAGATTTATTTCCTTTATTATCCTCAAGATCGGACCATTTAAATATATTACCTTGAAAAATACCCCTAACCTCTTTTAGAGTGACATTTTTGGTAGGATTATCTTTATGGACGAAAAATGCAATACTAGCTATTCCTAATGTATGAAATCTAAGACCTGGTAGGCGATCCTCCAAGCTAGGAGAACAACAGAATCCCCCAATATCTACCATCTTTTGACTCAGCATACCCGCTGTAATACCACAAGTTCCTTTTTTTACCTTAATTTTTAAAGAATGTATCTTGGCATATTTATTGATCAAAGGTAGAAGTGCTGGATACAAACGTTGATCGAGAGTAATTGCAATATCTGCATTCTCGGACCATTTGTCATAAGTAATGGGTTTTTTGTACCATGAGGATGGCATGCTCATAGTAGAAGTAGGATCAGTAAAAGGTTTACCCCTTAAGGCTTGAGGTAATTTATCTGAGGCAAAAACAATTAAATTATTAATACTAAAAACGATTAATAGAATTGTCATTTTTTTCCTACAATTATTGATTTTTTTGAATTTCATCTTTTCCCCACCTAACTATTTCTTTAACTAATATTCGAGTATATATTTACTATTAAAATTACCGATGAGCCTATTTATATTTGCATGTATTTTTATTGAATTATTTCTAAATTTTATTTTATTCTTAAATATACATTAATAACTTCTATCAAACATCGTTTTATATATTAGTAAATGTAAGTTTTCACAACTAATTTTTACAATTCACTAGTTTTATTAGAAGAAATTTGAGTTATTCAAAATATAATTAAGTGTCAAAAAAGCTAATAGCAACCTACTTCTCTTTTACAATAATACTAATCGCTAAAGCTTTGGTTGAATGGACATTATGATAAGAATGGGCTTCATTACCTTTAAATACCAATACATCGCCCTTACTAACATCAAAAGTTTTCCCTACAACAGTAACCCTTGCTTTTCCCTGAATACAAGTAAAATATTCTTTGGTTCCTTTTAAATGGGGAATTCCGGTAAATCCATTATTTGGCAAAAGTTCAAGTTTTTCTAAAATTAAGCCTTTAATAGGTGATGGAAGCAGGTTATACACCAAATTCCCATTCTTATTTTTGTACGAAAATTCATCTTGTTTTACCAACTTGGCTTGACTAATTGGAGGAGCCAGTAAATCTTCAACTTTGGTTTCCAAAGCAGCGGCAATTCTAACTAGGTTTCCTAAAGAAGGATTACTGGAACCAGATTCTAGATTAGTTACAGTAGATCTGGGAATTCCCGCTAACTTGGATAAACGATCCTGAGTCAAACTCCGAGACCGCCTTAAATATATGATATTTTTAGATAAATTCTCTGCTAATATTTTCTCATAAGACACGTACAACTCCTAATTTGTTGGTTTATTATCTATTTGACAAGATATTAGCATCAATGACCAAAGATTGACAATATGTATTATAATAAAACAACAGAGTAAAGAAGTCAGCTTAGTTAAGTTGGCTTTACCAATTACATATAATTACGAGGAGGGGGTAATATGAGTTTAAAAGTAGGAGATAAGGCTCCAGAGTTTACCTTATTAGATCAAGACGAGAATAAGATAAGCCTAAAAAATTTTAAAAACAAATCAAACGTCGTTCTTTATTTTTACCCCAAAGCCATGACTCCAGGTTGTACCGTACAGGCATGCGGAATCAGAGATGTTAAGAGTCAATTAAAGAAATTAGATACTGTCGTCCTAGCTGTAAGTCCAGATTCAGTTAGTAGATTGGTCAAGTTTCAAGAAAAAGAAAATTTAAATTTTACTTTATTATCAGATGAAAATAATGAAGTAGCTCAAAAGTATGATGTTTGGAAATTGAAAAAGAATTATGGACGTGAATATATGGGAATCGTCAGAACCTCATACATTATTGATAAAAAAGGCAAAATAAAACACATCATGAATAAGGTTAAAACAAAAACCCATCACGATGACATAATAAATATTTTGAAAGAAGAAAATTAAATAATATTAATTTAATCCTTCTTATCAAGACGAACCTCTAAATCATCTTGTTTAAATACCATATGAGACACATTACCATTATCATCTTTTACAAATTCTATAAACGCAATATTTTGAATATGAAAATTTGTCTCAGTATTGGCCTCTAATACTCCTTTTTCTTGCCCCATCACTTCATAAATAAGATGATTTTTTTTCCGAGAGATAATTATTTCTCCATCTTGCAAAGACTGGTATCTACCTACATATTGATCAAGAAGATCACTAGAAACATCAAAACCAAAATTTAATTGACACTGTTGATTCCTCAAAGCTATTTTAGCCACACACTGTATATCATAAGCTGTATTAGTAAGCACGACAACCGCTGTTTTCATCTCTGGAACAAACCCAAGATAAGAACGAAAACCACCAGTACCTCCGTTATGCGCAATTAATTTTTTATTAGAACTCATAATAATTGCCCATCCTAAGCCAATATAACTATTAGCATTTTCATGAATTACTTTATGAGTAATTTTTATTGCAGAACCAATAGGGGTTTCATCGGGATAAAGATTAGCTCTGGCAAATATAAGTAAATCTTTCGCTGTAGAGCGAATTCCCCCTGCTCCGACCAGAACGTTTAATTCCCAGGAAAGTGTTTCTTCTAACGCCGAATTATAGGGAACTGCAAAACGTTCTAATTGATTTTTAGACAATTCAACAACCGTATCCTTCATTCCCAATGGACCAGTAATTCTTTTATATAGCAGATCTTGATAACTAAGCCCCGTAACTCTTGTTAGAATATAACCCAACAAACCTACTCCAACATTAGAGTAATTTGCCCAGCTAAATTGAGTTGGGTGATTTCCTAAAGGAAATTCCATTAAAAAATCAAGTAACTTTGCTTCAGTGTAATCAGCATAGGGATCAAGCACATTTTGAGGAACAAGGTTGGTAGGTAAACGTGGTAATCCAGAAGTATGCGTTGAAAGTTCCTGAAGAGTTATATTCCCTGTACTTTTGTCAGACAGTTCAGGAATAAATTTTGAAATAGGATCGTCTAAAGTTACAATACCTTCATTAACCAGACTAGCTAAAATTATAGCAGTAAAAACTTTAGATATAGAGCCTATCTCATAAAGAGTATCTGCATCCGGACTGTCAATTTCCCCATATTTGACACCCCCATAAGACCAAAAATCAACATCTTGGTTCCGCAATACCCCTACTATAGCACCAACATTATATTCTTCATCTATTTGTTTTTGAACTAACGAATCAATACTAGATTTTAGGTCGTCAGCTAATAGATTGGTATTTGCTGAAAGAAGGTAAAATAAAAATAAATAAATAGCGCAATATGGCACGAATTTTCTGCATCTTCTCATAAATATCCTCCTTATCATCTATAATAAGGTTCTTTCTATATTTAAAAACCCTTGAATTATTGATTAAGAACCATCACAACAAACAAAATTTATTTACTAATTCGAGATATTTATAGATTTAAAATTTTAAAAGATCAATAATTAATTACTAACTAGTTGCATTTTTACGTAAAGCACTAGCAGAAATTTCTACGTCAATTGGGACATACCCACAAGTATCAATAACTACATCCCATTTGCCCTCTCCAAGTTTAAGAATATCTTTTGTCTGATCACCTTCAATTAGTTTTACTGAGGGAAACAAATTTGGATTACTTTTTCCTCGATTGAACAGAGTCAAATTGTGACCTCTTTTTTTAGCTGACTCCACAATATATCTTCCAAGAAATTGAGTCCCTCCCAAAATTAAAATATTCATAAAAGATCTCCTTTTTATTGACTAAGAGAACTTAGTAGTTTAGGTATTTGTCAGTTGATTAATATAAATGAAGATTTAAACAAATGAAATACATTTTTGAAATCGATTACAAACAACTTACCTGTTCAGGAAAGCCTTCTGTAGAAATACGGTGTAAAGATTGCCGGCTTGGTAGTTTTGATATAGGTTCATGGGCATGGCATAAAGAATTACCAGTAGCTGAAAATTGTTCAATTGAAGAACGCTTTAAAACCTTAATTGATTTAATCAACAAGCAGGATTTTTCTTGGTTAAGCAGAATAAAAACACAAAAGAAATTAAAAAGAATTCTTTGCCGTTGTGACACTTCCAAAATTGATCTCGAACGTGAACTACAAATATTACGGGCAAAGCAGTTAGCTGATCCAAGCGTTAAAATACCCCAAAAACTAATAGAAATGGTTAAAAACAAAAAACCAGATAAGACAAAAAAATTATGGGATCAACTGGAAGAAATGGGCGCAGACGTTAGAGAATTGGTATACGAAGGAAATAAAGTATTTGGTTTTAAAATTGTTACTCCAATAGGAGCTTATTTGGACTATGGAACAGCGGAAGAGATCATTGAATTAGTTGAAAATGATATGGAAACCTCTCAAAATGCTAATTGCCCATCATGTGAACACCCCATTTGCACATATAGTAGAGGCCCTGATGGAAATTCCCAATGTGAAAACTGTAAGGCTGTTTTTGGTTCAATCCCTCAAAATTTTGCGGAACTAGTCTTGGATTATGTTTATGAAAACTTTGGTATGAACGGTATTTATACAATTCTAGCTAATTGGGATAATTTATTTTATCATGACTACGAAACCAATTTCGTTTGGTTATATATAAACAAAATAAGAATGTATTTAACCAAACCCCAAACAACTCCAAATGAAATCATTTTCAAAAAGCAATCAGGCTCTATTAATATACCTATACTTATAGACAAATATGAAGATCGTAGAAAAACTCCTACTTGTTATCAATGTTGTTATTTATCAGATTTTTCTGATTATTCAAACGCCATCGCTGGGCTTGATAATTGGCACTATAATTATATAAAAATATGTACTTTCCCTTTCCAAGAGGAAACTTTTTTTAACAGTTTTCCTTTTGAATTTGGGTACCAATTTGAAAAACTAAAGGGTTATCGCACTCTTCCTGAAGGGATCGTATGGAATCAGTTCTTCGATAAATTCGTAAATAACTACTTACTTATTGAAAATTGCGAAAAGAAATTATCCGCTTATTCAGAAGAAAAAAAAGGTTTTATTAAACCTATATGTCCTAATTTTAAATTTAATAAGGAAAATGATTGTATGGAAGAACAAGGAGGAGAATGTAAAATAATCGGTCAAACCAATATAAAATTTGGGTTGTCTCTAATAAAGTAGAAAAGGAAACTTTTAACTAAACCTAGGGGGTTTCTATGAAGAAATTATTGTTAGCTGTAATTTTGGCTTTTTTGTCTATTTCTACCATCACATTAAGTCAAGAAATTGGTGATACAGGTAAAAGTTCAACACATCCGGGATCAAAATTTTCCTTTGGATTCGAATTAGATGATTTTTTTAATGACTTTGGATTAGGTTTGGCCATAACTTCACCCCATTATTTAAATGGAGCCTTAGCTTTTCGTATTAGAGT
>CAZJDM010000220.1:0-6124 GCA_964544765.1 uncultured bacterium | reverse complement strand
AAAATTAATGGACAACGAGAATCTATCTAAAAAGTTAGTTTCTCATCAAAATATAGGTCGAGCCAGAAGAATTGATGATGCCATTGGCCAATATGCGGTTTTCTTAAAAGAATCTTTTCCAAAGGATTTAGCCTTGGATGGAATTAGAATTGTATTAGATTGCGCCCATGGAGCCTCATACAAAGTTGCACCCAAAGTATTTGAAGAACTGGGAGCCGAAGTTTTTATTATTGGTAACAATCCTAATGGAGTAAATATAAATGAGAATTGCGGTGCACTGCATCCTAAAGCCATACAAGAAAAAGTACTTCTTTATAAAGCAGATCTAGGAATTGCTTTAGATGGAGATGCTGACAGGTTAATTGTAGTTGATGAAAAGGGCACTATAATTGATGGTGATCATCTAATGGCAATATGCGCCAAATATATGAAAGAAAGAAAAACATTAGCAAAGAATACCGTTGTAACCACTGTTATGAGCAATATTGGATTGGATATTTGCCTAAAATCCAATAACATCAAGGTTACAAGAGTCAAGGTAGGGGACCGTTACGTGGTTGAACACATGTTAAAAAGGGGTTATAACCTGGGAGGAGAGAACTCTGGACATTTGATTTTCTTAGATTCCAATACAACGGGAGATGGCATATTGGCCAGTTTAAAAATATTGGAGATAATGTTAAGAAAAAAACAACCGTTAAGCGAACTTTCGTCAATAATGCAATCTGTGCCGCAAATACTTTTAAATGTGGTTGTTAAAAGTCGTAAAGATTTTATGAAAGTCCCAGAAATATCAAAATCTATTAAATCTCTAGAAAAAAAACTGGGGACAAACGGACGGGTTTTTCTAAGGTACTCTGGAACAGAGAAATTATTACGTATTCTTGTTGAGGGTAAAGACGAAGAATATATAACGGACCAAGCAAATTACCTATCTGAATTAGCTAAGAAACATTTGTGAAACAACTATAAACTAAAAGGTCGATTGGTTTTCTTACCAAAATTTTATAAAATTGGAGAATAATTATGTATCCTAAATTAGGAGTAAATATTGATCATGTTGCAACTATAAGAAATTCCCGTGGGACCACTTACCCTGACCCCCTATATGCTGCAGTTTTGGCTGAATTGGGAGGTGCGGATCAAATCACCATTCACTTACGTGAAGACCGTAGGCATATTATAGATCGCGACCTTCAATTATTAAGGCAAACTGTAAAAACCCGACTAAATTTAGAAATGGCTGTTACCGATGAAATGATAGCTATAGCCAAAAAAAATCGTCCTGATATGACAACTCTTGTCCCTGAAAAGAGAGAAGAAAAAACTACCGAAGGAGGACTTGATTTAAAAAAGGACAGTGATAAGACAATTAAGACAATAAATGAACTAAAGGAAGCAGATATTACTGTTAGCTTATTTATTGATCCAGATCTGGATCAAGTTCATTTAGCCCGAGAATTTGGCGCTCATGCCATTGAAATCCACACAGGAACTTATGCGAATGAAGTAACTCCTGAAGGCTTAAACAGAGAATTTGATAAAATAAAAGAAAGCGCCAATAACGGCAACAACATTGGCTTAAAGGTATATGCCGGTCATGGTTTACATTTACAAAATATTCAACCTTTATTAAGTATACCCGTAATTAGAGAATATAATATTGGTCATGCTATTATAGGTCAAGCCTTGATGATTGGTATAGAAAAAGCCGTTAGAGAAATGAAGGAATGTATTTATCGATTCTATCCGAGTGATAAATGACGGACCAATTGAAATCAATAAATGTATCTACATTAAAAGAGACAGCAGGCTTTGCCCAGCAATTTGCTGATGGATTAGAACCTGGAGATATTTTATGTTTAAATGGAGAAATAGGAACTGGTAAGACAACCTTTGTCAGGTTAGTTTGTGAATCTCTAGGTATAACTGATGATAGTGTTGTAAAAAGCCCTAGTTTTAATATCGTTCATACTTATGAAACCAAGTTATCTATCATCCACCATTTTGATTTATATCGTTTAAACAGCATCGAGCAATTAGTTGAAGAAGTTGGGTTATATGACTATTTAGCACTTAATGGAATTATTTTTATTGAGTGGGCTTATAATCTAGGATCTTTACCAATAAAAGATTATTACTCTATGGAATTTTCCTACGGAAAAAACGAAACCAGCAGAATAATAAAACTACACGCTCACGGAAATCACAATTTGAAAAAAAAATGGAGGACTTAAAAAGTCCTCCAAAAACCTAAAAAAGGTTTGTGTGTTAGGCAGATAGGGGGGGACTATCTGCTTTATAGATTTATTTAAAAACCTCCACCTATACCGAATCCTATTCCATATTGTGTGAAACTACCACCAGTCATATCATATCCACCAACTCCTACGTCTAGTTGCCATTGTATTCCGCCTCTTGATTGACATCCACCTGTAGTACATATCGTTGTTGATCCTGGACCACATCCTACTCCACAAGTTGGAGGAACTATAGGTGTTACAATCGTTGAGCCGGTATTACCAATAACAGCACCTGGGGGAGGGGTAGGTATAACAGGGCTATAACATAAACTCGAATCTTGTTGATATCTTAAAAATTCTCTTTTAAAGGCTTGAACAGCTTGATAAAAGACGATTGGCATCATGCCATTTTCTTGATAGACTGTTCGTCCAACTTCCTGTCCAGTAACCCCATCAAATAATTGAACCGTTACCACTGCATACAGATATCTTTCTAACCAGTTGTTTTGTACAACACCATTAAAATAGTTTGTAAAATCCATATTACAATTTAATAGATTAGGGCTAGCTTGATAATACGAATTAAACAAATTGACTCCAATTTGCGGACTAGAATTCATATACATTTGATATGCTTCTTGTCTCATAGTACAACCCGTGTTATTCATACATGGATCATTAACATAATTAAAACCGCTTTCAGCTACTGATTCCCAAGCAGGATTCACTATCGATGGTTGACTAATATTTTGATAACCAAAAACACCCTGACCCCATTCCTTCATATCTGATGCGTTAGAAATCAAACTTGCAATATCAACATCATCTGCACCATCTAGCGTCTGGGTATTCTGTGCTTCTTCTTGTGTTGCAGCATTTGTTGCCGCTTCTCTAGCTGCATCTAATTCTGCTTGTACTTTATCTGCGGCAGCTTTTCTTTCAGCTTCAATTCGTTTTACATCATCCACACTTGGCGCTGGTGGTTGACTTGGAGCCGGTGCCTTCTTCCCACAAGAACTCAACATCAAAGTTAGTATCAGCGTTGCCAATACTGATATTGTTTTAAACTTATAACCTAACATATTGCCTCCTTCTAATTCTACCGAGGTAGATAATAGATACAAATCACTTGTGTTTGCTATGTGGACATAACAAACTCGATGTAAATATTTGCAAAGGGTGTGCCATTAGGTCCAAAGAAGTAACTCACTGTTTTTATAATGAATTAAAAGCGACAATTGTTAGATTATTTGAATATCTGACTAAAGTTTTTACGATATGTCTAAATTTTTTACACATTAATTATTCAAATAAGATACTTGCATACCCCACAACCCGCTGATTATCATTGGATTGTTGACCAGAATGGCCTTTAGAAATTAGGGAAGCCTTAATTTGAGGAAATACCTTTAATGCTTCGAGGGTGCCAACCATGGGAATATATCCGCACATACTTATCTGATTTTGTGCCACAACTTGATAGAGACCTTGAGGGTTTAAATCTAATATTTCTTTGATAGCCAAAGAGTCTTTTTTTTCCGCCACATTGGCTGACTCATAATGATTCATATCAGAACTTACTACAATTAAATATGGTTCCTTAATTTTAGAAATAAATTGGCCAAAATATTTACCAAACTTAATAATATCAGCAAGTTGCATAGAATATAGGCAAATAGGTATTATCTGGCAAGAAGGGTTTTTTCTTTGGATAAATGGCAATTGAACTTCAATTGAATGTTCCGATAAATGGGCAGAATAGTCTTCCTTTGCTGATGGAACCTGATCAATAAGTCCGGCTGCATAATTCTCAGAAACGTTTATGTCTCCTAATGGAGTGCGCCACTTACCATGAGCGTATACCGAAACAAGAGGTCCATGGCCTGTATGATTTGGACATAAAACAAAAACTATATCAGGAATTACAATATTTCTATATATGTCCCCCGCAATTGCGCCAGAATAAAAATATCCCGCATGCGGGGCCATTATAGCTTTGGCCGAAGTTGTACCTTGATTATTTGGTGAACCTAGATAATTATCAATAATTCTAGCAAGTTCAGCGGACTTATCTGGATAAAAAGAACCTTGGACTATTGGTTCACGAATCATTCTTTATTAACTCCTAAGGAATAAATTATCGTAAATTTGAAATAATATCTATTACAACACTTTCTATATTTGTATCCATAGTGTTAACTTCAAAGTCCGCCTTAACATAAAAAGGCATTCTCTCATTTAACAGCCTGTCTATTGTTTCCACATTAATAGATAGATCTCTTAATAATGGACGTTTTTTTACCTCATCACTGTTCAATCGCTTCACTAGTTCTTTTGGTGATGTGTATAAGAAAACTGTTTTCCCCATTTGCTTCAATATATCCCAATTTCTTTGATAAGTGGGTAATCCACCGCCCGTGGCAACAACCATATTTTGTTTTTTTTGTAATTTTTGCAATATATCATGTTCCTTTTGACGAAAAGAATCTTCTCCCTCATCCTTAAAAATATCTTCTATTTTCTTGTGATAGTAACTTTCTATCAACTCATCCACATCAACAAAAGCAAATTTGGTCATTTTAGCGAGTTTTTTACCTATGATCGTCTTTCCGGTACTCATATATCCAATCAAAATAATATTGGTGGGCCTATTTATTGGACAACCGCTTGATAAGTGTAGACTAATATTTGAAGAATGATATTTTGTAGTTTTCTGATCTGAATTCTGAAGAGGGGGCGATTTAGGTTGATCTTCCATATTCTTCCTCAATTAATCAAGTAAATAATAAAATAAGAAATAGAAGAAAACCCAACATTAGGATAGATAATATAGGAACCAACTTATAATTAAAGGTATTTTCTCTATTATCAACATTATCGATCATATTTTGGTTTAATTGTTGTTTTTCATGATTTTGAGTAGGTGCCAAAGACGTATCCAATGAATGTTTCTTTAACAACTTAGTGGAGTTATGTTCTTTATCAACTTTAACCTTTGAGTTTGTTTTGTGCAAATTAGGTTCTTTTGATACAATTGATAAAGGAAGATTACAGTATATGCCTAATAGTAGAGTCAAAAAAATGGGTTTCTTATAGTTTATGTTCTGTAAGATCATTTTTACATTCTACTCTAAAGGACAATTTAAAATCAAGGAGGATTTAAGATGAATTACAAGGATTTAAAATTTATCATATTGATCACGGGATCAATATTTTTATATAATACTCAGTTAAATGGTATTATTAAACCCAAAAAACGCGTTGAAAATAGCTTAAGATCTTACATGACCCTTACAATTCCGAGAGAGGATCTATATTCAGATGTAATATCTAAGGACCGAATCTTAAAAAAACACCTAAAAAAATCAAGATCCGGCTCTAAAAGAATTTTTTCAAAAGTTTACAACAGCAATGTAGGCATTGAATTAGGAAAAACTATATATTTTAAATCTCCAGAAGGATATACAATATCTATTTTCACCAAATTATCAGATAAAAATCCAACTCAATACCTTAGTATGAGGTATAATGTCTCTAAAAAGGACGGCCCATTTGAACAAACTATCATGCAATCGAGAGTCGTTTTACCTTATAAAACGATAAAACAGGGCAAGAAATATTTTTATCAATTATCTCGCCCCTTTAAGAAAATAAAAAAGGATAAATTCGGGAAAATTAAATGCATTTTAAAATTAGTCGCCTTTAGATAGACAAGCCTAGCTCTTAATCAGGATGTAAATAGTTAAACTTTCCAAACTTCTAACTCAATTTATACTTGCAATTATGCCCCGAATCTATTAGTCTCCTACAGCCTTTGAATTTTTTGCAGGAGTAAGAAGCATGGCATCCAAATTACAAGTAACAAAAACACGTAGAAGATT
>CAZJDM010000219.1:0-6242 GCA_964544765.1 uncultured bacterium | reverse complement strand
GGTTCAGAGGTAGAAAATATATCATACAAAGTTTGAGATAAGAGATCAGGCGCTCTTTTGGTAAGATCTATTTTGAGTTTGTAAGGATTTTTGGGGTCAAAATTTACTATAATGAGATATCCAAATTTAGGGTTTTCTTTTTCAAATCTATAAGCCGCTATGATTGCCCCATGATTATCATCGATAAAATTAATATTGTCATATGTTTGAAATAGAGGGTTGTTATAAATTAATTCATGAATTTTTTTGACTATTGGTCCAAAATCTATTCCCCAACTGTCTTTTGATAATGGCATTTTAGATTTTCGCCCGATAAAATCGATTTTTTGGGGAATGCCAAATTCACAACCTTGTACCATGCCAGTGTTACCGGTCCCTAGGAGGGCATAAGCAGCATATCGAGGCACAGTGCTTTTTACATCACCATATTCGTTAGCAGGAGTACTGCTATCATGGGAACTTAAAGGGAAGAGATATTGTATTTTAGGGTAATCTTTGTGGGCCTTTGTGATTGATTTTCTGACTTGTTCGGCGTAAGGTTCCATCCATGGTGTGGCGGTTAATAAATGTATTCCAAATTGATAAGTGAATTTTTGAGTTGTAGGTGGATCAGCAAATAATTCGGCTAAAATAATTAAATTAGGGTAACGCTCTTTCATATGTTGCGATAAAAATTTTAAAAAAGACGGGTCACTACTATGAAGATTATCAAAACGGATCATACCATCTGTATAAGCGGCATAATTGATCCAAAATAAAGTATATTCTTTCATATAGTGCCATATGGCGTATTTAACCGATTTATTAGGGTGATTATAGTTGATCAGAGCCAAGTCTCGCCATACAATCCATTTTCCTTGATCCCAACATCCAGCTCGTTGAATAGAATCATTCTCCGACTCATCAGTACATAACCAGTCTACTCTGTTTTTAACCATTTGACTGTTGATACCGATATGGTTAAGAACTATATCAATACAAAGTTTGATTTTCAGGTTTTTTGCTTCTCGAACGAAGTCTTCAAATTGCTCCAATATACTTCGAGGATCTTGCGGATCGGCATAAGAATGATCGATGGTAAATAAATCATCAGCAGCGTATGGACTCTCTGTTTTATCAACGGCAGTTATGGGTAACAAGTGAATTGCGTTGAAACCAAGGTTCTTAATATGATGAAGCAGCTTTTTCCAATCACCTATATGTCCCGATACGGTGGGTATCATAGTATATAATTTAATGTTCTTCAAACCGGGAGGATCAACAAAGAAATGAGAGTGAGGAACATTGTCCCAATACCAGGTTTTTCCCTGGTCAAAGGAATATTTAATCTTGAATTGGAACAAGCCGCATTTAAGATTATCAATGGTAATAGAGTAGGTATTGGACGTTTTGTTTTGAGTGTTTTCTAGTGGTAAGTCGTTCCAATGTCCGTCAAAATTATTATGAACGTAAACGATGGGAGCTTGAGAATATTGAGAAGTATCTTTAAATGTTATGTCAATATTCAGTGGTTGATCTTTATAAATACGAAAATAGTTTTTTTTTGCGGTAGGAAATGAACGGTATTCAATGTGATGAGATCCTCGTTGCCAGCCATCGTGTTCAAGTTTTAAAATAGTACGCCTTTTAAGGGGTGGTTGGTCCGCCATTATTTTAATATTTAAGTTCCGCTCATAGAATTAAAGATAATATATTTCGTCTACTACTTCATCTTGGGTATTTTCAACGAATTGTTTAATTTTCTTTTCACTATCTAAGTGAAATTTGGTGAATCTTATACCAACTCCATTTTTATGTCCAGCATACTTTTCCCCTATTTCTATATTTCGAACTACCTCACCATCAATACGAATAGCTTTTTTATCTTGAGGGAGCTTAAATTTTAAAGATAAGCACAAACCCTTTTTAATTCGCTTGTTGTAGCTTATAAGAAGACCTGAAGTTGATAAATCTAGGATAGAACATATTATCGTGCGATCGTTTAATTCGAATGATGCTTTACTTAGAATATCAATACGACTTTGCTCCCTGGTTTTTTGATCCAAAATTAATTTTATTGATTTTAATAATTTGTTTCGAGCAATGGGTTGAACGATAAATAAATTGGCTCCAGCTTCTAGAAAAACTTTTTGATGCTTTTTGGAGGCTTGTACCCCGGTCACAATAATAGGAATGTTTTTTAATTCTGGCTGTTCTTTCAGGTATTTAACCGTATCTAGAGGTTTAATTTTGGGATTATCTTTGTTGAGCATTATTAAATTAATTGTATCATTCTTCAGAATTTTAGTAGTTTCCTGAAAGGTAACAGCATGAATAACTTCAACACCCATTTTTTGATAACTGGCTTCATGTAAATCACTAGTTAGGGATTTTTCTCCTACTGAAAGCATTTTGATTGTTTGGTTTCCCATATATAAATCTCCTTGGAAGGGTAAAATTTGAAGCTAATTAAAATAATCAATGCCAACTGTAAAATTAAGAGCGTGCCGATAGGTTGATTTTTCAGGAAATCCTTTCATATCTTTAAATACTCGGCCAATAAATTGAAATCTGATACCAAAATAGGTTCGGAAAAAAATATATTCCCCTAAACCGTAAGAAATGCCAATGACATTTCTTTGCTCAGTAACTAGATAGCTTGCTCCGAAGAGTAGAAAAAATTCTAGGGCATAATTACTACTATGAACTCCATAGAGAGGGGCATAAGAAAACATTACATCCAGGATCGTATTAATAGGGTTAATTCCTGGATCGATACCAATCAAATCATTTGGATTTTCAGCCGAGGGGACCTCGATCTTTTTTAATTCTTTCTTATCAGCATTGTCCATATTATAGAGATAGTTAATATGCCCTTCAATGCCAAATTTTTCATTGAAATACATACCGGTATGGAACCCGAAAATATGTGAATTTAGATAAGCTTCATTGATCAGCATACCATATTGAATAGCTGATATGGTTCTTAAGGTTTTTTCTACCAAACGATCAGCTAGCCCATCTTTATTTTTATCTTTTATTCCTTTTTTTTTGGCCTCAGTTTTTTTATCGCCTTTCTTAGGTGTTTTAGAGGCTTTTTTCTTCTTATCCAAAGCATCTTTAGATTCTAAATCATCATCTGCTTTCCTTTTTAGTCTTTTACGTGCAGGTTTTTTTCTCCTTTTTTTCTTTTTTTGCGTATCTTCGAATGGAAATTCGTAGAGATCAAGGTCGCTATCTTTCTCGGAAGTATCTGATTTTTTTTTCTTGCCAACATTTTTGTTGCCCACTTTTTTGTTGGCACTGGGAGAATCGTCATCATCTGTTTTTTGCCGACGTTTTTGTTGGCTACTCGTATTATCAGTAGGAAGATCCCAATCAAATTGGGCAAGAAGAGTGTTTCCCAGGCTGGTGATCCCAAGGAGGAAAATGATTGTGAGATATTTACATATCATTTTGGTTATCATTTTGGTTATATTACTGTATAATAAAATCATACTATAAATCTTAATAATATTAATATTGTATCACGTTGTAAATAATACGGACAATGAAAAAGAAGTTATTATCTTTATTTTTAGCCATGATTTTTTTAGGGTTCCTATTGTATTGTGGTAGTGAAGAATCCTATATACCCTTGTATGGAGACTGGGATGATAGAGATATTTTACCCTTTGAAGTGACTTCTTTAGAAGGAGAAGGAGGAACCATTGTTGGCAAATTATCTGTCCCTGACACTTATGGTGGAGGTAGGGATAAAATTTTTGTTTTTGTAAGAGAATTTCCTGAAATCTATAGTGGTTTAAATGATAATAACAATTATATTTTAGAGAATGTTCCCGTCGGTGAAAGACAAATAATTGTCATAACCAGTCTTTTAGAACCTAAAGGAGATACCGATCAAGATAATTCAAATCAAGATAATGACAATCAGAACAATACTAACCGAGAAAATGATAATCTGAATAATACCGATGGAGATAATACTGATGTAGATAATTCCAACCATAATAATGATGATGATTGGGCGTTGGATACAACTTACGATGTTTATAGTAATATTTTTCATCGGGTAACAATAAATGCCAATAAAGAAGTCTACATTGGTACTATTTATTTAAGGATATCTGGACAGGTAAATGGACGAATTATAGTACCATCTTTAAAAGATCCCAAGGATGTCAATGTGTCTATTCCAGGAACAGTAATAAAAACGAATACTAATTATGCTGGACAATACACTCTTGATGGTGTGCCAGCTGGTGATCATACTATTATGGCTTACAAAAAAGGTTTTTTACCAAGTGTTGTTTCTGTAAGTCTTCTGGAGGGAGAGATTCTGGAGGATATAAACATTAGAATGTCTAATGTGGAAAATGAATATGGAATAGTGACACTAGCTTCAGGTGTGGATAAGGTTTTTACTCGTAAGGTGCCAGTCTATATTATTGCTCCTGATGGTTTTACTAGGATGATGTTAAGTAATAGAAGTGATTTTAATGATGCTCTTTGGATGTCGTTTAAACCTTATGTGGAGGTTACTTTTCCCAAACATGGAGAACACACGCTATATACCGTTTTTACAGATGATAAAGGTAAAATAACAGCTCCTGTTTCGGATTCTATTGTAGTAGACTTAAAATCGACTGGGAACTATATAGTGCGTTTTGCCACTTGTGGCAAGTATTGTAGTGATACCACAACTACCTTAATAACTCAGGCCGATAATGCCGTGAAAGTAAAATGTTATGAAGAAGATTCAGTGGAAGAAGATCCTGTATCGTATCAAGAAAGACGCACCATAACTTTTTCTGAAGGTGATGGTAGGAAAGTTATTTATTGTGAATTTATTGATATAAAAGGTGTGGAAAGTGATCCTGTTACAGCATACACTATTTTAGATACAACATCTCCAACAACATTCACGGTAGATACCGTGGAAAAACGAGTTGATCCTGGTACCAACACAATTAAGATAACCGTTACGGAAGAAAGTACTGATGAAAGTTTCAAGGGATATCAAGTAAAAGGTGGTCAATATCCTATGTGGATGGATGCAGAGGGATTATCATTTACCTTCGATATTTCGACCGAAGATATTATGTATTCTCTGGGTATCAGGGCCGTTGATCAGGCTGGAAATACCAGTGAGGAGATAATAATACCCATCTTTCATGGTAGTTCTACCATCTATCCTCATAATGTTCATGGTTGTGGACAAAAGTCAAAAAGTGTTACTTGTCAATTTAAAAAAGCCTTTTCTCCTTATATAATGAAAGATGCTGACACTACCGCCATAGCGTTTTATCAGCCGGTTACCGTAGAGGCTGGAACCACTATTGTGGTGGACGCTGGTATGGGACTTAGGTTTTTTGAAAACTCCAGTTGGGCGATTGAAGGAACCAAAGAAGAACCAGTTAAGATTACTTCTTTAGATCCTGAGGATAGTGATAAAAACTGGAACATAATTTACATTTCTGGCATTGATGGTACCGGTGAAACATCTATTAAATATACTGTTTTTGAGGGGGGAGATAGGGTTACCTTTTCAGGTAATAAAACCTTAATTGAAGATTCGATCTTTGATGTTAGGGTAGACTTTGAACCTGATACTGTTGAGGCAGAAGATGCGGATGTAACCTATTCAACTTTTGAGGATATTTATTGTACCCAAAGTTTTGCCTATTCAATTGTTGCTTCTTATTTAAATATATCTGGAACCACAACAATTGGGGGTGGATGTGCGTTAGAATTGAGTTACAGCAATTTAAATGGTTTATATCAGAATTTAGCAGTAACAGCTTCCAGTAGTAAAGACTTAGAGGTAATTAATAATTATTGGGGATACAATAAGGATGACGCAAAGGAGTCTGGCTATCAGTTTAATTTCAAAATAGAACACGCCGGAAAGGGCACAATTACATGGACACCGTATTCTAGTACTGCTCATGATGCTGCTGGGGTAAGGTAATCAGATTATTTCTTTCTTCTATTTTTTATTTATTTACAAACATCTAGCGTTAGTTTTACCGGATTGTGATCTGAAGGGAAGATAGGTTCAAGGGGTTTACTTTCGTCGATGGTTTGATCAATAGTGATGGAGTTAGTTCCTAGGATTTGATCAACTAAAATCCAGTCCACTTCAATTAATTTAAATAGTTATAATAAAGGTGATAATATTGCAAGATTAATAAATATTTTTGAGTTTATATATATAGTATTAAACTCTAATTTCTTTCTTTTTTACGACGATTTTAGGAGCA
>CAZJDM010000218.1:0-6338 GCA_964544765.1 uncultured bacterium | reverse complement strand
AAATTTTGTTTTCCCCATAACGTCAACCAACAAATTCAATATCTAAAATAGACCGGGCTGAAATAGCATAGCAACTTATTGACAACTTAGGTAAATTAATATTTTTCGTGGGCATTTTTAAATTTCTTAATATCGCTTATTAAAGTTTCATTACGGGGACGGACCAGTTTTTGGCCGGTCTTGGAAAAGTAAATAGAAAGGTAAGGACTGTTTAGGTAAGCATGTTTGTAGGTATTTATAAGATCCTTTTTGGTTACCGAATTAGTAGCCTCTATTAATTTACCATAGAAATCAAATTCTCCATTCATAATGAAAGCTTGGAACTTTAGTTCCATAAAATGATCGGACATCTTGGCCTTTTTTTGTTTGAATTGAGTAATCATGGCTTTTTTATAAGTAGCCAATTGTTGGTCAGTTATTTGTTCCATCAATTTTTGTCCTTCTCCCTGGTGCCAAGTGGTGATTCGTTTGGATAGTTCAAGAGAGGAAAATCTTTCAGATTCCACTATAGCTAAAACCCCAAGCGCTTTTTCTTGGTAAAATTTATCCATCCAAATAATATATCCTAATTGTTGGCGGAACCTTAATTCTTTCATGAATAGTGGATCTAAATGAGTGGTTATCAGACGAATTATAGCATTGAGTTTTTTACTCCTATTACCCACCTGAATAAATTTTAACCACGAATTGTTATTAGATTTAGTTTGAAAAGAATAAGCCATTTTATCTTTAGCTTTTAGTTTAATACTTCTGTGTTTCTTAATTCGTGCTGCTGGTAAAACCTTGGCTCCTAATGAATCTATAACTCTATCTACCACTTTCTTTATGGTTTCGGCTTCTAAATTGCCATAGGCTAGACCCTCAAAAGCAACTTCCTTATAAAGTTGATTGATAAAATTCTTAACTTGGCTAAGTTTGATTTTGGGAATCAAATTACGATAGGATTTGGGGAGAAAAGAAGGATCGTAAAAAATATGGTTAGCCATACGATATGATTGAACATAAGCGTGATCGAAATCCTGATTAGCAATTTTTCGTTTTAACTTAGAGGTTATTGCTTTAAAAATTTTTTTATTAATGGTTATATCTTTTAGTCTAGATATAACTTCCGTCATTAGCATGGGTATATGCTCTGAGTAGCCATTAAAACTGAGAATGATACCTTCACTATCAGATGATATATCATACCTTAAACCTGCCATCGTGATAGGGTATTTCCATTCATTCAAACTTTCACTTATGGCTTGAGTATATAATATAGTAAGTAAAGTGTTTTTGGCTGAGCGGCTAATTTTGTTGCTGAATAATTTTAAATATACTTTGGCCTTGGGTAATTGGTAGTGATGATCTTGCTGGAACCAAAAAATTCCTCGGTGATCTTTAATAAGTGCATATGGTTGGTCACGCTTATCGGTTTTTAGTAATGATAAATCTTTAGGTATAAATTTATTGGGCTCGGGATAATGTAATTCGGGGTGGATTTTCACTCTTTGCCATTTCTTAGCTTGGCTTTTGCTCCAGCTTTGAGCGCTGTATTTAGTATTATAATATTGGGTGGTTTTATTAGTTTTCACTGAGGGGGTTGATAAAATAGCTCGCATATTATTGGGGGTTAGTCGTGATATATATAAATCGAAATCTTCTTTAGAGTATTTGTGAATTAAAAAAGTGTTTGATTCAATTTTTAAGGGGCGATGTTGATGCATCAATTGAGCGTAATAACTCACTAAGTCGGTCCCCTCCTTTAATTCTTTGTATTTCAAATATAATTGATTCATTTTGCGATTTTCATGATAAACATATTTCTTATAACCCTCTTTTTTAATCATATTTATATAGGAGAAAAATAATTCAATAATCTGTTTGATGTTTTTAAGTCCATGTTTAGTAATCTTTAAGCTAAATTTCAGTTCTCCATGGTAGTCTATGGTATGATTATAAGCATACAGGTAGGTTGCTAAATTCTTCTTTTTTAGCAATGATAATAAGGAACCCTTTCCTTCATGCCCAATTAGGAAAGTCAGAATTTCGTGGGGCTTTGCTTGCCAGTATTTATCCGAGTCGGGAACTTGAAAAACCAATTCTAGTGTTTTTATATCTTTTAAGGATTTTACTTTAATCAGTTGAGGTAGTTTTGACTTAACAATATAATCATGATCGTGTGAAATTGATGGTCGATTGTAATTGGGTATTAACGAGAATTTATCTTCTACCCATTTTTCCAATTGAACAATAGGTACTCGACTGATAATTGCCAATTTCATATTGTTAGCGGAATAATATTTTTTAAATTTTTCTGAGACTACTTCCATATTTATATTCTTTAGACTGTCTTTATTGCCAATACAGAAGGCCTTTCGGGGATGATCCTTTTTATAAAGAGCTTTTAGGGCCTCTTGGGTTCTACTCCATTCACTTTGCATATTTTTTTGATATTCAGAATTAATGGATTTAAGAACCCTCTGGATATTTTGTGGATTGAAAATAGGATCAATGAACATATGAGCAAATCTATCCAAGGCACCTTCTAAGGCATCATGATTTACATAGAAATAGTAGTTGGTATGTTCCAACATAGTTGATGCGTTGGAATCACCTTGATGAGCCGGTAGGTAATTATCAAGTTCACTTAACTTAGGGTATTTTTTATTTTGGTTAAATAAAGTGTGTTCTATAAAGTGAGCCAAACCTTGATAATTTTTGGGATCTTCCAAACATCCGAATTTAACATCTAAAGCAGCGGCGGAAGTTTTGGCCGTGGGATCACTAATTAAATAAACCTCCAATTTATTATTTAGAATTAAGGTTCGAGAGACTCGCTTATTTTTATTAGTTGAGGATGTTGAATGACGAAAAGTGGTACAACTATTAAAAAAAATAAGTGAGGTCAGGGATATTATAGATATTACGAAAGTTATTTTGGGCATAAATTGATCCTTTCATTAGAAAGCGATGAGCAGAACTTTCTCATCAACCACTCTAATCTAGTAAAAGATTCATATCAACTCAAGGAAGAATATTATTTTTATGCACTTTCCGTGTTACTTTTTTAGTTTTATATGAATCAAGAAAGGATTTTTGCATATTCCTTGCATACGCTTTAAAAGATCAATGTTTTTTATTTGCTTGGCATATTGAGCACAATTGTCTTTTGGCATTTGGAAGGTTTTTAACCCATAGGTAATACAGGCAGCTTTGGCTATGTCCGCTAGTCTTGGAGTTGAAATCAACTTAGCTTTAGCAAAACACGTATCAAAAGTAACTTTGTGTCTAGTCATAGAAAAAAGGACACATCTGGCTTTCATTCGATCAATTTCGTATTGAGGTTGTTGTTGTTCGGCTTTGGTAAAACAGTCATTTATGTCCAAGGGTAATGACGTGGGGGAGGAACTATTTGTTGTATTTAATTTAGAATTTAAATTGGTAAGATATGGGGGATTTCCGCAACTAATTGAGAAACTTAAAATGGATAGAATTACTAGTTCTCTAATTTTTATCACTGTTTACACCCTCTTAAGAAGTTAACGGTTTCATTTTCTAGGAATATTTTAATATTTTGAAAAATTAAGAAATTTGCTGCATAAACAACAAACTCACTTCGATATATAGGAATTAAGAACATATAATATATGGACATTATTGTCAAATATAAAAAAATATTAGTGAAAATATATGGCGAATAAAAAAGTTGCAAAAAACTAATTTTCCCTATTCAAATTTGAATGTAACAAATGTTCATTTAAGATTTTTTTTGTAGAGCTAAAATGGTAAATATGTTAGGGCTGTGATATGTTTAGAATTAGATTTTGGCCCTTGAGGTTGTTATCTTTTATAGTGGTATTTTTTGCCTTTTTGACTACAAAATCTCCAAGTTTGATGAGATTTAATCAAAGTCATTTGGGTTTTTGCCAGAAATATTTTCAAACTACAGAGTCCGGTTTTGTGGTTGAACCTAGGGGAAATAATTGGCAAGATATATTTTATCTACCTTCGCATAAGAGGGAAGGTAATAATATTCAGATATTATGGTGGAACATTGCGGGAGAGCAGAATTTTGATACCAAAAAACGAAATCGTACATTTAATTATTACAGTGTTTTAGAGTATAATTTAGTGTTATTAACGTATTTACCTCGTCATTCATCCCCAGATATAATTGTTTTAGGTGAGTTTTATAGGCCAGCCATTACTATGGAAGTTCAAGACTTGCTTAAAAGAATTTATCCTTACCATGCTCTTTTTACGTATAAGAGTCAGAAGCCTGATTATGGTTTTTTAGTTCTGTCTAAATACCCCTTTAATAAAGTTATACAAAAGCCTTTAGATTGGGATCCTCCAGGCATGAATGAACCTCAAAAGAAAATTTATCGTCAGCAAATTAGGTCAATGTATGTAGATGAACTATATCCTAGAGTATTTAACCGTACCTTTTATGTTCTTAAGTTTTTTGATTCACAACGAAAGAGAGCTTTATTTCAGATGACTCCTGTACACTTGATTCATCCTTGGAAAACTAATAGAAACAATCCTATTGTTGAAAAATTTAGTTATAGATATGCTAAGAAACTTCTTAAGAAGATACCTTTAGTTTATGATGTGCTATTTCAAAGAGGAAATCCTCTTACCAATCAATTAACTTATCTACTTGAAGCATATCAGGAAAATATTGATCAGTTGAATCAATTAGGTTATCTGATGATTGGTGATTTTAATCTTATGAGTTTACCGGTCGTTAATGAGAACTTTTATACTCTCTATTCACAAGGATATAGCGATATTACTAATATCCTTATAAATCCCTCAGAAGTTGTCTGGCCAACCTTTCCAACTTTTGGATTAGATTGTCTTACTAATAAGAGGCAGGATATTCCAGGAATGCAACTTGATTATGTATTTACTAATGATTTAATTCAAGGTCGTACAGTCATGCTTCCACTAGCAGGTTCAGATCATTTCCCTATTTTATTTACTTTTGCCAAAAATTAAAAATTCTTTACCCTTGTTCAATACTATTATATATAGCATGATAATATGTAATTCTATTTCGATTATACGGTGTATAGGTAGTTTGAAATATCAAAAGGTTCATTAACAGTGGAAAATAATATACCAAATAATTTATCAAAAGAAAAAAGAAAAGTCAGATTACTTATTCGTTGTAAGGACCGAAAAGGTTTAGTTGCAATGATTTCGGAATTTATATTCAATAATAAAGGAAATATAACTTATCTGGATCAACATGTAGATGCTGAACACCAAGTATTTTTCATGCGGGTTGAATGGGAACTTAATGGATTTAATATTCCGGAAGACAAAATTTCTGAATGCTTTAAGACTATTATAGGTGATCAACTTGATTTAGATTGGAGTCTACATTTTTCCGATGACATATTACGCATGGCTATTTTTGTTTCAAAATTACCTCATTGTCTTTACAATATTCTTTCGGGATATCAGTCGGGAGCCTGGCCGGTGGAAATACCACTAATAATTAGTAATCACACTGATTTGCAAGAAGTAGCCAATCAGTTTAAGGTTCCTTATTATCACTTGCCTACTAATCAACAAAATAAATTGGAGCAGGAACAACGACAAATTGAGCTTTTAAAAAAATATCAAATTGATTTTATTGTGCTGGCTAGATATATGCAAATTCTCAGTAGCGATTTTGTTAACCAGTATCCTAATAGAATTATTAATATTCATCATTCATTTTTACCAGCTTTTCCAGGTGCGAAACCTTATCATTCTGCCTACAAACGAGGTGTAAAGATAATAGGAGCCACCAGCCATTATGTAACAGCGGAATTGGATCAAGGGCCTATTATTGAACAGGATGTTATTAGAGTTACACATCGAGATTCAGTTGCTGATTTAATTCGCAAGGGACAGGATCTTGAAAAAATTGTTTTAGCACGATCAATTTGGCGTCATATTCAATTTAAAATCTTAACATACAATCAGCGTACTGTTATTTTCGATTAATGAGCTTTTTTTCCGCCTGCGGCAGCCTGGGCTATGTTAAGCGAATGATTTTTTATCCGACGTAAGGCAACTATCAAATCACTAATACTAAGTGAACCTATAGGAGTTAATTTGTCTTCTTTAACTTGGTACAATACCTGATCCAAATAAGTTTCTTTTATTTTATTAGCCTGCTTGTTTAAGTGTTTATAAATAGACTCGACTGATTCTATGGATGTATCTCCAGCTAGAGAGAGCATAGAGGTAGACTCATCAAATAATTCTTTTATTTGATCCAGAAAGGGTTCTATTTTAAGGGTTTCATTATTTAAAAAGTTTTCTTTTTCATTAAAAAGACGTTTGCGATACTTGAT